>NZ_JAPPRG010000002.1:1837725-2142762 GCF_026672515.1 Novosphingobium sp. SL115
CCCCCACATAGGCGCGGGTCGACATATCCTGCTTGTTGACAGTCATGTAGTCCAGCCCGTCCGAGATTTCCTCCCAGACGTTGTTCTTGGGGTTCAGCGCATCGCGGCTCTGGTCGACATAGCCGAGGTGGACAGTGCTGCCGATTTCCACGGTGCCGCTGTCCGGCGTTTCCTTGCCGGTCAGGATCTTGAACAACGTGGACTTACCCGCACCGTTCGGGCCGATCACGCCGACAATGCCGCCGGGCGGCAGCATGAACGACAGGTCTTCGAACAGCAGCTTGTCGCCATAGGCCTTCGAGATGTTCTTCACCTCGATCACCTTGCCACCAAGGCGTTCGGGCACCTGAATGACGATCTGGGCCTTGCCGATGGGGCGGTTATCCTGCGCGTTCTGCAGTTCTTCAAACTTGCGGATACGCGCCTTGCTCTTGGTCTGGCGCGCTGCAGGCGTCTGCCTGATCCATTCAAGCTCGCGGGTAAGCGCCTTCTTCTTGCCGCTTTCCTCGCGATCTTCCTGTTCAAGGCGCTTGGCCTTCTTTTCCAGGTAGGTCGAATAGTTGCCTTCGTAGGGGAAGTATTTCCCACGGTCCAGTTCGAGGATCCAGCCGACCACGTTATCAAGGAAATAACGGTCGTGGGTGATCATCAGTACCGCGCCGGCATAGTCCTTGAGATGGTTTTCCAGCCATTCGACGGATTCAGCGTCGAGGTGGTTGGTTGGCTCGTCGAGCAGCAGGATCGACGGTTTCTGGATCAGCAGGCGGGTCAGCGCGATGCGGCGCTTTTCACCGCCCGATAGGCTGTCCACGGCCCAGTCGCCCGGTGGGCAGCGAAGCGCTTCCATGGCGATTTCAAGCTGGTTGTCCAGCGTCCAGCCATCAACCGCATCGATCTTGTCCTGAAGTTCTGCCATTTCGGCGCCCAGCGCATCGAAATCGGCGTCTTCTTCTGCCATTTCCATGCCGATCTGATTGAAACGTTCAACCATGTCGGCAGTTTCGCGGGCGCCGTCCTTGACGTTTTCAAGAACAGTCTTGGTCGGGTCGAGTTGCGGTTCCTGTTCAAGGTAGCCAACAGTGATGTTTTCGCCCGGCCATGCCTCGCCGGTGAAATCCTTGTCGATACCGGCCATGATCTTGATAAGTGTCGATTTACCGGCGCCGTTCGGGCCAACGATACCGATCTTCGAGCCTTGATAAAACTGCAGGTTGATATCGTTCAACACCGGCTTTTGCGCGCCGGGGAAGGTTTTCGTCATGTTCTTCATGACGTAGGCGTACTGGGCAGCCATATCTGGTCCTTGATGGAATGGCGTGAAAAGTTGCGCTGCCTCTATCCGAGCCGAACCGCGCGGGCAAGCGGCGCATATGCAACCGGAGGAACGAAGCTGCAGGGAGGGCTTCAGATCGGCGCTTCGGGAAACTCCACGACGGTTGTTACCCCGTCGCTGCCATCAACCTTTACCGTGCCGCTCAACTGCGCGGCAAATCCGCGGATGATGGCACTGCCCAGTCCCTTGGGCCTGACAGCCGATGAAGCTTCCGCCTGCGTCATGCCGCAACCATTGTCGGCAATAATCAGACGTAACTGGTTATCTGCCACCCGCTCCAGCGTCAGCGCCACTTCGCCCGGTCTTTCGTCGGGAAAGGCGTGCTTGATGCTGTTGGTCAGCACTTCTGTAATCAACAGCATCAGCGTCATCATCCGGTCAACCGCCAGCCGCGCATCTACGGCGTTGACCCTGATGGTCACATGGGGTGCAGCAGAGATGGCATGGGCCTGCTCAACCACTTTGCCGATCTGATCCGGCAATGCCACTTCGCGCGCAGCAGGGTCGTAAAGCTGGCGATGCACCCGCCCCATCAGTTCAATGCGCGCATCGGCGCTGTCGATTACGGCCATTGCCGATGCAGGATCACGTTCAATCTGGCGGCGCTGCAGCCGCAACATCGAAGCGATCGACGCAAGGTTATTGGCAACCCGGTGCTGCAATTCCTTGAACAGCAGTGTCTGCTGATCGGCCATTGCGGCCAGTTGTTGCTGGTTTTCCACCAATTGGCGCTGGCGTTGCAGCAATCCATCGATCAACAGCACATCCACGATCACCACGAAGCTGAAAAAGACAAGCGCGGTGAACACTTGCGCGTCCAGCGCAAAGCTGTTGATCGGCGGGATGAAGAAATACCACGATGCCAGCAGGCTCAACAGTGCGCAAAGCCATCCGGGACCGCGCCCAGCAAGGAACGTGGAAAGGATGACGGCCGGAAAGAACGTCAGAAACGGAAAGCCCGGCGGCAACAGATGGTCCGACGCAAACCGAACCAGAGTTGCCAGAACAGCAAGAGCAATACCCACGGCGTAACCGGTGGCTTTCCCGCGAATGGGCTGAAACAAGGCGCGGGGCAGTGTGGTCATCGCTGTGAGCAGCCTGCCAGCAATATCATTGCGTTGCAATATGATGCAGAAAAAAGGCCGTCCACCATGTCGCGGACGGCCTGAATGCAGGTTGTTTATTACTATAGTTAAATGTGCTCTTTGTCGTAGTTCAGATACGTTCGATAATGATTGCAGGCGCCATACCGCCCGCTGCGCACATGGTCACAAGGCCATACCGCCCGCCAGACCGTTCCAGTTCGTCCAGCGCGGTGCCGATCAGGATTGATCCGGTCGCGCCAATCGGATGGCCCAATGCCATGGCACCACCGTTGATGTTCACCTTGTCACGATCCAGTTCCAGATCGCGGATGAACTTTTCGGCCACCACGGCAAAGGCTTCGTTGATTTCCCAGACGTCGATGTCGTCCGTGGTCAGGCCAGCCTTGGCCAGCACCTTCCTGGCCGCCGGAACCGGTGCGTTCAGCATCAGTGTGGGATCATCGCCCTGATTGGCATAAGCGACGATCCGCGCGCGCGGCTTCAACCCATGCTTTTCGGCATATGCGGGCGAAACGATCAGCAGCGCCGCCGCGCCATCAACCACGCCCGACGAATTGCCTGCATGGTGGAAGTGCTGAATTTCCACATCGGGATAGCGGCGGTTGATCTGCTTGCGGAAGCTTGTTCCGCCAAGGTCGAAATCGGCAAGGCCTGCAAAGCTGGGCTTGAGTGCGGCCAGACCTTCGGCCGTGGTTTCGGGGCGAGGGAATTCTTCCCGATCCAGCGCGACTGATCCGTCCTCGTTCAAGACCGGCACCACCGATTTGGCGAAGCGGCCCTCCTTGATCGCCATGTCAGCGCGCTGCTGACTGACCAGTGCCAGCCCGTCCAGCGCTTCGCGGCTGATGCCTTCGATGCTGGCAATGGCATCACCGCACACGCCCTGGTGCGATTGAGGGTGCAGCGCATCCAGCGCCATGTTGCCCGACCCCATGCCCAGCGGTTTGATCCCGGCATTGCCCTGTTCCGCGCCATAGGCAGCGGTAAAGCTCATCATTTCGGTGCCGCCTGCGATCACGCAGTCTTCCATGCCCGACATTACCGATGCGCAGGCAAGGTTTACCGAAGTGATGCCACCGCCGCAGAACCGGTCAAGCGTGGTGCCGCTGGCCGAGATGTCATACCCTGCGGCCAGCGCTGACATGCGGCCCAGATCGCCGCCCTGCTTGCCCACTTGCGATGATGTGGACCAGATGATGTCATCCACCGTCGCGGTATCAAGGTTGTTGCGGTCCTTCAGCGCTTTCAGCACAGTGGCGGCAAGATGCTGTGGATGCAGGTGTGAAAGCGCGCCCTTGCCGGGCTTGCCCACTCCGCGCGGGGTGCGGACGGCATCGATGATATAGGCTTCGGGCATCACTTGCTCTCCGGTCAGATTGTTTAATCGATCGATTAATGCACGATGACATCGGGCGCAAGCCGAATTGTCAAACTCTCGACAAGATGGCCCTTGCCGTGCCAGCCTTGCAGCAACGATCTCAATCGAGGCTTCCGATGCTTCAGCATGACTTACTCGAACAAGCGCGCGGCTTTTCCGATGCGATCATCGCCCTGCGTCGCGCAATCCACGCCGAACCCGAACTGGGCCTGCACACGCCCCGAACGCGCGATAAAGTGCGGCTGGCGCTTTCCCATCTGCCGTTGGAATGGCGCGAAGGACCATCCACGACCGGATTGGTGGCAACATTGAAGGGCAGGGCGGGGCCGGGCCGTCGCGTTCTACTGCGGGGTGATATGGACGCCTTGCCGATGACCGAGGAAACCGGCCTGCCGTTCGCCTCGACCATTGCAGGCGCCATGCACGCCTGCGGCCATGACACGCACACCGCCATGCTGGCAGGTGCGGCAGAAGTGCTTTGCGCTCGTGCGGACAGTCTTGCGGGCGAAGTGCAATTCATGTTCCAGCCCGGCGAAGAAGGCTTCCATGGCGCGCGCTTCATGTTGGATGACGGGATGATCGATCCGCTGCCCGATGCGGCTTTTGCCCTGCACATCATGCCCAACAGCCCGCACGGCCTGATTGCCGGACGGGCCGGGCCGCTGCTGGCCTCGGCCGATCAATTCGACATTGCGGTAAAGGGGCGGGGCGGCCATGCCTCAATGCCGCACGACGCGCTCGACCCCGTGCCCGTGGCGTGCGAGATCGTCACCGCGCTTCAGGCCATGGTAACGCGCCGTTTTCCGGTGTCGGACCCGGTCGTGGCGACTGTTGCCCGGATCGAAGCGGGCACGGCGCACAACGTGATTGCCGATTTCGCCGCACTGAAAGGCACCCTGCGCACACTGTCGCCCACCAACCGCGCGCGTCTGCATGAAGCGCTGGATCAGCTTGCCACCCATATCGCTGCTGCCCATGGCATGACTGCGCAGGTCACCATCACTCCCGGCTTCCCGGTCACCGTGTGCGATGGCCGCGCCGTCGATCTGGGAGAAAAGGTGGTGCGCGGCCTGACCGGGGATCGCGGCTTTCACCGGCTCGATCACCCCATCATGGGCGCTGAAGATTTCTCTTATGTGCTGGAAAAGGTGCCTGGTGCGATGTTCTTCCTGGGCGTCGCGCACGAAGGGGCTGACTGGCGCTCATGCTGTTCCATCCATTCCACACGGATGATGGTCGACGAAAGCGTCCTGCCGCTGGGCACCGCGCTGCTCGCCGGATGTGCGATGCGCTTTTTGGCTGAAGGGTTTGCCGCATGATCTGGTGGAACGGGCAAATGCCCTCGATGCAGCGTCTGACCTCGCTTGGCAGTACCTCCATGCCTGCACATCTCGGCATCGAATTTGTCGACTGCGGCAATGACTGGGTTCGCGCGCGCATGCCGGTGGATCACCGCACCCACCAGCCGTTCGGGCGGCTGCACGGTGGCGCGTCGGTCGCGCTGGCAGAAACCATCGGATCGATGGCAGGGGCAATGGTCGTCGATCCTGACCACTTCGCTTGTGTGGGCCTCGAAATCAACGCCAACCACGTTCGTCCAGTGCGCGATGGCTGGGTTCATGCCACTGCCAGGCCGGAAGCGCTGGGGCGCACCACGCATGTCTGGTCCATCCGCATTGAAGATGACGCGGGCAAACTGGTTTGCATCTCGCGGCTGACGCTCGCTGTCATTTCCATCGATAAAAAATGACCCGCTGAATTTAATCGATTTTCACGGAACTTTCGTTGGGTATCGGCATTTCTGACGGCAGGTGCCACGGATATGCATGACGAAAACCCATTCAAAGATCTCAGCCATCGCCTTACAGATCAGGCTCATACCGCATTCGATCCTGCGGTGGCCCGTTCCAGTGTGCAACTTCCCGAAGACGAATTTTCCGGTTCATCGGGGGTGTTGTTTGAACAGGCGATGGCGCAGACCCGCATGGCAATCTGCCTGTGCGATCCACACACCAAAGACGTTCCGGTCATCTTCGCCAACCGTGCGTTTCGCAATCTGACCGGATATGAAGACAAGGATATCCTCGGCCACAACTGCCGCTTCCTGCAGGGCCCGGATACCAACCGCGCATCGGTAGAGCGTATTCGACAAGCGCTTGTCCGCGAAGACGTGATCGTTGTCGAACTGCTGAACTATCGCAAGGACGGCACACCATTCTGGAACGCGCTCCACCTTGGGCCGATCTATGATGCCGAAGGGCGGCTGGTCTATTTCTTTGGCAGCCAGTGGGACGTCTCCGACGTTCGCGCTGCACGAGCGGATGAACGTCACGCCCGCGATCTGGCGCGCGAACTCTCCCATCGCATGAAAAACATGTTCGCTGTGATCGGCGGCATCGTCAATTTCACCGGGCGCGCACGCGGGATCGAAGCGGAAGCGCGCGAAATCAATGACCGCATTCAGGCGCTGGGCCGCGCTTACGAAACTACGCTGGATGATTCTCATCGTGGCACGGTTGAAGTGGGGCAGGCGATCCGTGCCGTGCTCGCGCCTTATGACCCCGATGGCACCCGCTTTACATTTGAAGGCAACGGCCTGCGGTCGGATTTTGCGTCGGTTTCGGTGCTTGGTCTGTCGCTGCATGAATTGGCGACCGGTGCCATCCGTCATGGCGCGTTAAGCGTCGATGGCGGGCGGATAACCGTGGCGTGGCAGCGCAATGGCACCCGCGACGCGCCAGCCATTCGCATCGACTGGATAGAGCATGGCGGGCCGTCACGCTCTGCCATCACCGAAAACGCCATCGGCAAGGCGGACGGCATCGTCGAAAAAATGCTGCACATGGCAAGGGGAGGGATCGTTCGGGAATGGCATGCAGATGGCCTGCGGGCGCGCCTCAACATCCCCCTGCGGGAGAACGCAGAGTGAGCGGATTACACCATTCCCATCAAGAGCCATGCCGTGTGCTGGTGCTCGACGATGAACCGCTTATCCTGCTCGATCTGGAATTTGCTGTGGAGGATGCAGGCTGTCAGCCGCTTACCGCGCTCGACCTTGCCGAAGCACTGGCCATTCTTGAAAGCAATGCGGTTGCCGCTGCCATCCTCGACGTATCGCTGGGGCAGGGACAAACTTGCGAACAGGTCGCTCGCACTTTGGCAGGGCTGGGCGTCCCCTATGTCCTCCACACCGGTGATCTTGATCGCATGGATGAAGCCGTACGCAAGCTGGGCGGAACTCTTGTGCCCAAGCCGACTCCGGCAGCCGTGGTGGTTGCCCGCGCGCTGGAACCTCTGGCAATCCGTCACGTCTGAAGCCTTGCGCACTGCGACGCATTGCCGTCACACAGATGCGGCAACAGGGGTGATTCCATGAACGGCACAGTTTCTGCCCGCGTCATCGACATGGCGGGCATTCACAATTTTCGGGACTATGGCGGCTATGCTGCGCGCGGTGGCACATTGCGGCGCGGCGTGCTGTGGCGTTCTGGCCAGCACACCGATGCCACTCCAGCTGACCTTGCCATGGTGCATGATCTGGGCATTGCCACGGTCATCGATCTTCGCGGCGATAGCGAACGCGCTGCCAATCCCTGCCTGCGCCATGCCGAATTTTCAGGTGACGTCCTGTTCCATCCGGGCGAGACAGCCAGCGTCCATGGCCGCGCGGCGCATGAAGAGATGGCTCGCGACGTGCGTAGCGCCGATGATGCCCGCAACGCCATGCTCCGCTTGTACGAAACACTGCCATTCCGCCCTGTGCTGGTCGGCACGTTCCGTTTGTATATGCAGGCGCTGACCGAACGGGACACCCCCAGCCTGCTGCACTGCCTTGCCGGAAAGGACCGCACCGGCGTTGCCGCCGCACTGGTCCATCACCTGATGGGCGTTCACCATGACGATATCGTGGAAGACTACCTGCTCACCAATACTGCGGGCGATGCCGAAGCACGTATCGCCGCCGGTGCGCGTCATGTGCGCGCAGGTTTCGGCATTTCCATGGACGATGCCGCCGTGCGTGTGTTGATGGGCGTGGATGCAGCGTTCCTTGATCGCGCCTTCGCCACGATCCGCGAAAAGCACGGCTCGGTCGATGCTTATGCCCGTGATGTTCTGGGCCTTACCTCTGAAGGCTTGGCACAGATGGAGCGCCAACTCATCGAAAGCTGAAGCACCTCCAAGAATTTCTGTCCGAATGCTGCGGAAAAACGCGCCTGTGCAGACTCGCTTTTGCCGCCCTGCGCCCTTATCTCGCGTGCCGACAACAGGAGTTCCTCATGGCGACCACGCACAAGACCCGCATGCTCATCATCGGTTCCGGCCCTGCCGGGCTTTCCGCCGCCATTTATGGCGCGCGTGCGGGCATGCAGCCTATCGTGGTGCAGGGCCTTCAGCCTGGCGGCCAGCTCACCATCACCACCGATGTCGAAAACTACCCCGGTTTCCGGGATGTGATCCAAGGCCCTTGGCTGATGCAGGAAATGCAGGCACAGGCCGAACACGTCGGCACGCGCATGATGTGGGACACCATCCTTGACGTCAGCCTTGATGGATCCCCGTTCCGCGCCGTAGGCGACAGCGGAGACATTTACGAAGGTGATGTGCTGGTCATTGCTACCGGCGCACAGGCCAAATGGCTCGGCGTTGCCGGCGAACAGGAATTTTCGGGCAAAGGCGTTTCGGCCTGCGCCACTTGCGACGGGTTCTTCTATCGCGGCAAAAAGGTGGTGGTGATCGGCGGTGGCAATACCGCTGTTGAAGAAGCGCTCTACCTCACCAACCATTCGCCCGACGTCACGCTGATCCACCGCCGCGATTCCCTACGTGCGGAAAAGATCCTGCAAGACCGTCTGATGGCCCACCCCAACGTCAAGGTGCTGTGGAACCAGAAGGTCGACAGCTTCGTGGGTGAAGAAGGCAAGGGCCTGACCGGGGTGAAACTGGTCGATACCGTGACTGGCGCTGAATCCATCGTCGAAACTGACGGCGCATTCGTCGCCATCGGTCACGCACCTGCCACCGACCTGTTCAAGGGCAAGCTGGAACTGGACGAAAGCGGCTATATCGTCGTTCAGCCCGGCACACCCAAGACAGCCATCCCTGGCGTTTTCGCGTGCGGTGACGTGATGGACCACACCTACCGTCAGGCCGTCACCGCCGCTGGTACCGGCTGCATGGCCGCGCTCGATTCCGAACGCTTCCTTGCAGACCTTGATTACAAGGCCAGCCAGACCATCCCCGCGTAAACCGCAAAGCTCCCCTCCCGCTCGCGGGAGGGGCCGGGGAAGGGCGTCTCACCCAGAACCCGGTTTCCCCAACCGTTCGTGTCGAGCGAATTTGAGACACAGCATCGCCTCACCGCCAAATCAGGCGGCCCGCATCGCCTCAACCAGTCGCGCAAACAACCATTCCCGTGCAACACCGTCAGAAAAACTGTGCGATGCACTCTCGACCCGCGCAATACGCGGATCACCGGCATCCCAGCATTCGGCGAACATCTGCGCCGTCCGGTCGCCACTCGCCAGCAGGATTGCAACAGTGCCGTCAAACGCGGCCAGCCCGGTCTGCATCTCTGCAACCAGTCCTTCGGGCGCTGACCCAGCGGTTGTGGCCGCACTGCGCAACCCTTTGACCAGTTTGGCAAGGTTGACGCCGCCTGTCAGCAATCGCCAAACTTCGCGCGGGTTGGTCAGCTTGGCCATATAGCGGCTGCGAATGGCCGATGCGGGCATGGTCTGCGGCGCTTCCTCGCCATCAATCGTCCACGGATTGGCCAGAACCAGCCCATCCAGCGAAAGGCCGGGCGCAAACAGCATCAGCGCGGCTGCCGCATCACAATTGCCGAAGGCCACGACGCGCGAGACATGCGGGGCAGCTGCCCGGAATGCGGCCAGCGCGGCGGCAATGTCGGGCGCGGAATGGCGAAAGGTCGGGTTCTCGCCAGTGCTGTCGCCCACACCGCGCCGGTCATAGCGGAATGTGGGAAACCCGGCATCTGCCAGACGTGCCGCCAATTGGGCCTGCCCGCTCCACGCACCACTGCGCAATTCGTTGCCGCCCGACACGATCAGAATGCCGGTCTGTCCGCTGGCTGCGGCAATATCCAGTGTGCCGATCAGCGTTGCACCCTCACAGGCAAATGTCACATGGCGGCGGTTCATGGGGCGATATCCGCAACAATCAGCCGGGCAAGCGCTGCCGATTGTTCCGGCGCAGCAGCAGGTTCGGCCCGCAGCCACAGCCCTCCGCCGCCCATTTCGCCCTGCGAAATAATCCGCTGCCCCTCGATCTGCGCCACGGCATTTTCCAGCCCCGCAATCAATGACGCACCAAAGCGCCACCCTGCCAGTTCCAGCCCTTGCGAGCGTCCCTGTTCCATCAACATGGCGCTGTCTTCGTGCCGCCCCGCTTCGCGCGCGGCGATGGTGCGGGCGCGGACCAGTTGTCGCAGGATGGACGCCCCCTTGGTCGGCTCCAGCACCCATCCGGGCAGCATCGTCGGAAAAATCAGCGCGCCACCCCGCACGGCCAGCACATCGGTCGCGCGGAAATGGTGCGCGGCATGGGCCATGGCCTGTCGCCAGCCGTGCAGGCTTTGCGCGGTGAAATCCTGCGTGCTTTCATTACAGCCGGGCAGATCGGGCAGGAAACTGTCGATACCGGCGGCATCCAGCAGCCGCATGGCATCAGCCAGCATCCGCCGCATGCGATTGGCTTCATCAAACAGCGCGGGCACGATCAACAGTCGCCGCGAACGGTTCTGGTCAATCGAAAGCGCGTATTCGTCGGCCTGCCCGTGCGGGCCGGGGCATGGCCACTGGGCGATCACGCGGCGATCTTGTCCTCAAGGAACGCCAGCAGGTTGCCATAATTTTCCAGCAGCTCGCCATCTACCTCGTCATCTTCGATCACGATGTCGAGCCGGTCCTCGATTTCGGTCAGCAGGCCAGCGACCGCCATCGAATCCAGCTCGGGCAAATCGCCAAACAGGCCAGTGGACGCATCGAATGCAGCCACGCGCTCGGCCGAAAGGCCAAGCACGTCAGTCAGGATCGCGCGCAGGGTGCGGTCGGTGTTGGTCATCGGTTCCCTGGGTCTGTTTAGCGGACGTTCAAGTGCGCCCTTAACCATCGCTTTTCCCCGAAACAAGGGGTTGGAGTGCCTGTCGTGTCAACGCTCGTGCAAGCGAAGGCCAATGCCGCACCGCGCCGGGCCGCCACGCCCGCACCCGCCAGCGCGTTCGGACGTGCTCCATCCAGTCGCGTTTATAGGCATCGTCGCCGGTCCCGAAATCCACCAGGTCCACCCTGTCGCGGTCGATGACGTGTTCAAACATCGCCGCTGTCAGCAGTGTTCCGGGCGATTGTTTGCGATAGCGTTCGTCGTGCGCCAGCTTGTGAATAAAGGCCGTGCCGCCTTCCACCGTCCAGAATTGTGCCGCGACGGGCTCCCCGGCAATCTCGGCAATGCCCAGCCGCAACCGCCCATCCGCGCCGTCCATTTCCGCCCAGTGGCGCAGGAAATCGGGACTGCCCTCTTCAGGCTTCCAGCTCAATCTGTAGATCGTCTCGTAAGCTTCCCAATCCGCCTGGGAAAATTCCGTCACCACCCGCAGGGAAACTTCGCCCTTGCGCCCTTTGCGCCGCACCGTTTCGCGCAGGGCGCCGGGGCGCGCGGCCCAGTACTCGCCAAAGCTGCGCCCATTGACCGGCAGCACATGGTTGGCGTCGCACGGCTCTGTCAGCACGATCCATCCAGCGCCCCGCATCGCGCCAGCAAGCATCTGTGCATCATCCAGCGGCATTGGCGCAAACATGGCGCGGCCTGCGGGCAGGTTTCGCGCTATTTCTGAAAGAAGCGCGGTATCCCCAATTGAACGGACGAAAAAGTTATACCAGTTGGCCAACGCTTCAATGCCATTGCTGGTCATGCGCCATGGCAGCGCCGCCACCCGGCTCCCGTCAACCGCAACGCTGACACGCGCTTCTGCCGGGTTAAGGCAATGCTCTGCCAGCAGCGCCAGCCAGTCGATCCGCTCGAACGGCGAATTTCCCTGCGTCGCCATCACGCGCGGGTCTGCTTGCGCTTCCTTAAGACTGGCGTGATAGACGTTCAAAATAAGACATTCCTTTTGCCGAGAGCGTGCGTGTCCGCAGATCCCGATCCCACCGTTTTTCCGCTCGATCACCTTGCCTTGCGGGGCAGGCGCGATGCCCCTGCGCTGGTGCTCAAGGACCGCACCCTTACCCACGAAGCGTTAAACGCGCGTGTAGGCCTGCTTGCGGCATGGCTGAAATCGAAGGTGTGTGAACCGGGAGCGCGCATCGCCACATGGCTGCCCAAGACCGAACTTGCCTGTCTGATGCCGCTGGCCGCGGTGCGGGCAGGGCTGGTGCATGTCCCCATCAACCCCTTGCTGAAGCGCGCGCAAGTGGCGCATATCCTTGCCGATAGCGGCACCAGCCTGCTGATATCGAACAAGGCCCGCCTTGATACGCTGGAGCCGGGCGACGCGGCTTGTCCGCTGCTGGACGAACCCGCCGCATGGGCACAGGCCGAAGCACTGGGTAACAACCTGCCGCCTTCCGACGCCACGCCTGACAACCTCGCTGCCATCCTTTACACCAGCGGCTCCACCGGCCGACCCAAGGGCGTCATGCTCAGCCAGACCAACCTGTGGCTGGGCGCGGTCAGCGTGGCGCATTACTTGAAGATCGCGCCCGAAGACCGCGTTTTGGCCGTGCTGCCGCTTGCGTTCGATTATGGTCAGAACCAGCTTCTTTCGACATGGTATGCTGGCGGCAGCGTGATCCCGCTAGATTACCTGACACCGCGCGACGTGATGAAAGCGGTCACCCGTCATGGCGTCACCACCATCGCCGCTGTCCCGCCTCTATGGCTGCAACTGGTCGAACTCGACTGGCCGCAAGACACCGCAGCCATGCTGCGCCGTCTCACCAACAGCGGCGGCGCACTCACCCCCTCACTGGTGCGATCCCTGCGGACAAAGTTCGCGCACGCGGACCTCTATCCCATGTACGGCCTGACCGAAGCCTTCCGCTCGACCTACCTCGATCCGTCGCTGGTGGATCAGCACCCCACATCCATCGGCAAGGCCATTCCTTTTGCCGAAATCCTCGTAGTCAATGACGCAGGCCTGGAAGCCGCGCCCGATGAAGAAGGCGAACTGGTGCACACCGGCCCACTGGTGGCACAAGGATACTGGCAGGATGCCGCCCGCACCGCCGAACGCTTCAAACCCGCGCCTGCCTTTGCCAGCTTGCGCGGCATGGCGGTCTGGTCGGGCGACCGCGTACGCCGTGATGCGGCAGGTCTTCTCCACTTCGTCGGCCGCCGCGATGCCATGATCAAGACCAGCGGCAACCGCGTCAGCCCGCAAGAGGTGGAAGAAGCTGCTGTCGCCACCGGGCTTGTCGCAGAAGCCGTCGCGCTGGGCCTGCCTGATGCGCAACTGGGTCAGGCGATCCACCTTGTCGCCCGCGCGAATCCCGGTGCCTCGCCAGACGATCTGCTCCCCGCGCTCACCCGCGCGCTGCCCAATTTCATGGTCCCGCGCCACGTCCACTGGCGCGGTGAAATGCCCGTCAGCCCCAATGGCAAGCTGGACCGGGTTGCGCTGGCCGCAGAACTCGCCAAGGACATGACACCATGAAACCGCTCGGCCCGATCCCCACAGGCTTTACCGCCATCGAAGGCGAACTTGCCATTGCCGGGCGCAAGGCATCTGATCTTGTGGCGCAGGCAGGCGGCACCCCGCTGTTTGTCTATGCGCGCGAGCTGTTGAGCCAGCGCGTGGCCGATCTTCGCGCTGCCATGCCCGAACGGCTGGCCATTCATTACGCGGTCAAGGCCAACCCCTATCAGCCGCTTTTGCAACACATGGCCGGACTGGTCGATGGCTTCGACATCGCTTCGGGCGGCGAACTGGCCATGGTGCAGGCCGCCGGAATTGATCCCGCCCGCGTCAGTTTTGCAGGCCCCGGCAAACGCGATGCCGAACTGCAAGCGGCCATCACGGCAGGCGTCACCCTCAACCTCGAATCGGAAGGTGAGGCGGCGCGCGCGCTTGATATTGCCAGCCGTCTTGGCGTCACACCGCGCCTTGCCATCCGGGTAAATCCCGATTTCGATCTGAAAGGATCGGGCATGAAGATGGGCGGCGGAGCCAAGCCTTTCGGCATTGATGCCGCCCGCGTTCCCGCTCTCGCACGCCAGTTGATCGCTGCGGGGGCGCAATGGCGCGGCTTTCACATCTTTGCCGGAAGTCAGGCCCTGTCTGCCGATGCCATCATCGAAACACAGGGGCACACGCTGGCTCTGGCTGCCCGCCTTGCCGAACAATCGGGCGCGGCATTGCCCAAGTGCAATCTGGGCGGCGGCTTTGGTATTCCCTATTTTCCGGGCGATGAACCGGTAAATATCGCCGCCATTGGCGCTGCCCTGGCTGACCGCTTTGCCCAGCTTCCCGCCGTGCTTGAACAGACCGCATTCTGCGTTGAACTTGGCCGCTATCTTGTTGGCGAATCAGGCGTTTATCTGACGCGGATCGTTGATCGCAAGGAAAGCCATGGCGAGATTTATCTGATTACGGATGGCGGTTTGCATCACCAGCTTGCCGCATCGGGCAACTTCGGCACCGTCGTCCGACGCAATTATCCCAGCGCCATTGCCACCCGGTATGATGCAGTGGCTGAAGAAGAGGCCAGCATCGTCGGTTGCCTGTGCACCCCGCTTGATCGGCTGGCCGACAAGGGCGGTTTCCCCCGCGCGGACGTGGGCGATCTGGTGGCAATTTTCTGCGCGGGCGCTTATGGTGCCAGCGCCAGCCCGGCCATGTTCCTTGGGCAGGGACCGGCGCACGAAATCCTGATCTGACAAAGTCATAGGTTTCCGGCGTTAACATATCGCCAGGCATCAGTCCCATTGCGGGACAGCGCCTTCGCGCCCATTGCGACCGCTAGCCATAGTATCAAGGCTAACGCAATCTTCACCCTTTTTCGCGATAGCCGAGGGTGAATTGCGGTTCCTCGTCTTTTGCGCATCACGGTGCGTCAGGCCGGGCAGCAACCGCAGCAAGAAGGATTGCTCATGCCGTTGAATTCGCGTGTAACCCGTATGCTTGCCGGCACGGCGCTGGCCAGCCTGGCCCTTTCGGGATGCGGTGGCGTTGGTGGTGGGCCACAGCTTCCTCCCGCGTCGTTCGTTGCACTGCAAGAAGGTCCGGGCGAAGAATACGTGATCGGCCCGCTCGACGAATTGACCATTTTCGTCTGGCGCAATCCTGAACTTGGCGCTTCGGTACAGGTCCGTCCCGATGGCCGCATCACCACGCCGCTCATCACCGATATGCCTGCTGTGGGCAAGACGCCCTCGATGCTGGCCGAAGATATCAAGCTTCAGCTTTCGCAATACATTCAGGAACCGATCGTCTCGGTCATCGTGAACAAGTTTGCAGGCACATTCAGCCAGCAGGTGCGCATTGTCGGCGCAACCGAAAAGCCCGCGTCGATTCCCTTCCGCGCCAACATGACGCTGCTCGATGCGATGATCGCGGTTGGCGGCCTTTCGGAATATGCAGCGGGCAACAAGGCCCGGCTGATCCGCTTCGACAAGCAGTCGGGCGCGCAGAAGGAATATGCCGTGCGCATCGGCGATCTGCTGCGCAAGGGCGATACCAAGGCCAATGTCCTGCTCATGCCGGGTGATGTGATCATCATCCCCGAAAGCACGTTCTGATCGGGGGGCGGGGGACAGACCGGCAATGACCAACATTTACGAAGAAGTGCGCATCGCGCTCCATGGTATCTGGCAGCGACGCTGGATCGCGCTGGGCATTGCCTGGGGCGTCTGCATGCTGGGCTGGCTGGTCGTGGCCATGGTGCCCAACAACTATGAATCGAAAGCGCGGATATTCGTGCAGATCGACGATGTGCTGGCCGATCAGATCGGCATCGGTGGTGATCGCAAGCGCGATATCGAACGTGTGCGCCAGACGCTGACCAGCGCGGTCAATCTGGAAAAGGTCGTCCGCGCCACCCGGCTGGGTGACCAGATCACCACTGACAAGCAGATGCAGGCCGCCGTCGAAGGACTGGGCAAAAAGATCACCGTGGTCAGCCAGCAGGACAACCTGTTTGAAATCAGCGGCGTGTCGGGCAGCGGTGCCTATAACGATGCCGAAAATGCCAAGCTGGCGCAGGATATCGTGCAGAAGATGATCGACATCTTCCGCGAGGAAAACCTTGCCGGTGGGCGCGGCGAAATGACCGATACGCTGGCTTTCATGGACCAGCAGCTTTCCGAACGCAAAAAGGCGCTGGAAGCTGCCGAACTCAAACGCACCGAATTTGAAGGTCGCAATGCCGACATGATTCCCGGCAGTGGATCGCTGACCACCAAGCTTGAAGCGGCGCGCGGGGAAATGCGGGATATCGAATCGAACCTGCTTGCGGCACAAAGCGCGCTGGCATCGATCAACGGTCAGCTTTCGGGCACACCGCAAACCATCGCTATTCCCGGCGTGGCAGGCGGTGCCAAGGGCGCGCTGGCGCAGGCGCAGGCCGATCTGGGGTCCATGCGCGCGCGTGGCCTGACCGACAGCCACCCCGATGTGATCGCCGCAAAGGCACAAGTCGCCGCGCTTCAACGCTCTGCTGCGGGCGAAGGCCCCGGCGGCGGCACGCCAAACCCGGCCTACAGTTCGCTCATCTCGATCAAGGCGGATCGTGAAGCCAGTCTGGTTGCCCTGCAATCGCGCAAAAGCTCGCTTCAGGCCGAAGTCGCGCGCCTTTCCGCCCAGCAGTATGGCGAACCGGCCATCGCTGCCGAAGCTGCTCGCATCGGCCGCGATTACGATGTGCTGAAGGAGCAGTATGACAAACTGCTGCGTGACCGCGAATCGTTGCGTCTGCGCGGGCAGGTTGAAACCGAACGCGATGCGGTAAAGTTCGAAGTCATCGATCCGCCAACCATGCCGCGCGGGCCTGCATCGCCAGACCGTCCGCTTCTGCTGATGCTGGTGCTGATCGTGGGGCTGGGCGCTGGCGCGGGCGGAGCCTTCGCGCTGGGGCAGCTCAAATCCGCCTATTCCACCACCGGCCAGCTTGAACGCGCTACCGGATTGCCGGTGTTGGGTTCCATCTCCGAAGCCATCACCCGTGCCACTCGTGCCCAGCGCATGCGGCAGCTCAAGTGGTTTGCAGGCGGTGTCGCGGGCCTGTTCGTCGTCCTTTTCGTCCTGCTCGGCATTGAAATGCTGAAGCGCGGCATGGTGGCTTGAGGGAGCAGCTTTGATGACTGACCAGAGCAAAATTCCCCTTCCGCCCTCCGGCCCTTCGCTGATCGAACGGGCATCCGGGGCGTTTGATTTCCGCACGATGATCCGTCCGGTGGTGCCCGATCTGCCGCCCGCAGCGGTGCCGCAGGTTGCTCCAAAGGTTGAACCAAAGCCGCACAGCGCGCCCGTTGATGGGCAGGCGATTCCGGCACAGCCTCTCGTCATGCCGCGTTTTGAAACCACCCGGCCACAGCCAGAACCGCAGCCGTTCCGGGGTGTTCATCACCCGATTGATCGGGCCCACTTGCGCGAACAATGCCTCATCGAACCTGAAAGCGCGGTCACCAGCGTTCTGGAAGAATTCCGCATCGTGAAGCGGCAGTTGCTGCAAACCGCAGCACAATCGCGAAACGGCATCGGCGCGCCGCATGGCGAACGCATTCTTGTTTGCTCGGCCCATCCGGGTGAGGGCAAGACCTTCTGCGCGGTCAACCTTGCGCTGTCCATCGCGGCGGAAAAGGACAACGAAGTCCTGCTGGTCGATGCCGATTTCGCCAAGCCTTCGGTCCTGTCCACGCTGGGTCTGCCCGGCGGGAAGGGGTTGATGGATGCGCTGGCTGATCCTGAAATCGCGGTCGAAGACTGCATCATCGGCACCGATATCGCCGGTTTCTATGTCCTGCCCGCAGGCAATGCTACGGGGTCGGATACCGAATATGTCGCGTCGGCCCGCACCGGCGAAGTGCTGTCACGGCTGACCGCCCATTCGCCCAACCGCATCGTCATTTTCGATTCGCCTCCGGTTCTTGCCGCGTCGCCTGCCATCGTCCTTGCCAACCATGTTGGCCAGACGGTGATGGTGGTCCGCGCGGACATGACCGGAGAGGCCGCGCTGCGCGATGCGGTGCAACTGCTTTCGGCGTGTGAAGACATCAAGCTCCTGCTCAACGGCACCCGCTTTTCCGCCACGGGCCGCCGATTTGGCACTTATTACGGATACAAGGAATGATCCACTCGGCTCGTCCCGCACGTCTGGCGCTTTTCGCTGGCGCGGCATTTGTCGCTGCCGCTCCACTCCATGCGCAAACCCTGTCCTATGAAAGCGTCGATGGTGATGAACCTTCGGCGCAGGGCAAAGCCGATCGCGGCGGCATTTCGGCGCGGGGCGCAGGTGGCGGTGCCCGCACCACCATCCGCCCCTACGTCGAAGCCACGCAAAACCTGCTCTACGAAATCTCGCCCGGCGATGATGTGCTGACCTACAGCACCATTGCAGCAGGTGTGGACATGAGCATTGCAGGCCGCCGCACCGAAGGTGCGGTGTCCGTGCGCTACGAACGGCGCATCTCGCAATCGGACCGCGTGCGTGATGGCGATACGCTGTCGGGCCTTGCGCGTGTGAAGCACGATCTGGTGCCGCGCACCCTCTCGGTTGAAGCTGGCGCGCTGGCCGCCCGCACTCGCGTCGAAGGCAGCGGTGCCTCCACGCTCAACCCGCTGGCCAGTAACGATGCGGTCAGCCAGGTCTATTCGCTCTACGCTGGCCCTGCCGTGTCGACCCATGTGGGCGATGTCGCGCTGTCCGGCTCCTACATGCTCGGCTACACCAAGGTGCAGCAGAAGGACGCCGTCCAGGTCGCCGCAGGGCTGCCGCTGACCGATATCTTCGATGACTCCATCGCCCACTCGGCGCAGGTTTCCGCAGGGATTGCACCCGGCACGGTCCTTCCGGTCGGCATCACCGCCACCGGCTCGTTCTATCAGGAAGATATCTCCAACCTCGACCAGCGCGTGCGCGATATGCGCGCCGGGGTGCAGATGACCTATCCCGTCACAATGGAACTCGCCCTGATCGGCGCCATCGGTTACGAAGACGTCGAAGTTTCCGCGCGTGATGCTGTGCGCGATGGCAATGGCGATCCTGTCGTCGGTGCCGATGGCCGCTATGTCACCGACAAGTCGCGTTCGCGCCAGCTTGCCTACGAAACCGATGGCCTGACGTGGGATGCCGGCGTCATGTGGCGCCCCAGCCGCCGCACTGCGTTGTCGGCCTTCGTTGGCCGCCGCTATGACAGCACGACCTACTATGGCAGCTTTTCCTATAACCCCAACGCTCGCAGTTCGCTGACTGTTGCGGTTTACGACAACGTATCGGGCTTTGGCGGACAGGTCAGCCGCGCGCTGCGTGATCTGCCCACCGACTTCACCGTCACCCGCGATCCGTTCAACGGCCAGATCAGCGGTTGTGCCATCGGGTCGGAAAGCGGTGGTTGCGTCAACAACGCGCTGTCCTCGGTCGCCAGTTCGGTGTTCCGCGCGCGCGGCGTCAACGCCACTTATGCCCACCGCATCGGTCGCATGCAGGCCGGGATCGGCGCAGGCTACATCCGCCGCAAATACATCGCGCGCGAAGACTCTGTTCTCGGCGCAGCCAACGGGCAGGTGGATGAAAGCTTCTATGTCGATGCCGGCCTCAACGGTCCCATCGACCGTCGCTCCAGCTTTGGCGTCTCGGCCTATGCCGCGTGGTTCCAGAGCGGGGCGTCCAGCCTTGGCGATGTGAACACCATTGGCGCCAACGCTGCTTACTTCCGCAACCTGACTGACCGCCTAGTAGCAACCGCAGCGGTCGGTTTGGATGCTGTTAACCGTAAAGTGATTGAAGATGAAGTAATTGCATCGGGCCTCGTCGGCCTGCGCTATTCCTTCTGATGCTCGGAGACGGCTTCGATGTACGATGAATTCTATGGCCTCACCGCCCGCCCGTTCCAGCTTACGCCCGATCCGCGTTTCTATTTTGAAAGCGGAACGCATCGCAAGGCGCTGTCCTACCTGGGCTATGGCCTCGCGCAGAGCGAAGGCTTCATCATCATCACGGGCGAGGTCGGCGCGGGTAAATCCACGCTAGCTGCGCACCTGATGGCCACGGTCGATCGCCAGCGCCTGACCGCTGCGCAGATCGTTACCTCGGCGCTTGATGGCGAAGAGCTGATCCATGTCGCCGCGCGCGCCTTCGGCCTTGAAGTTGCAGGCCATGACAAGGCCACCGCGCTCGCGCAAATCGAAGCATTTCTCCACCGCGAAGCGCGCGAAGGCCGCCGCTGCCTGCTGGTGGTGGACGAATCGCAGAACCTTTCGGTCGAAGCGCTCGAAGAACTGCGCATGTTGTCCAACTTCCAGTTGGGCGCGCATCCGCTTCTGCAAATCCTGCTGCTCGGCCAGCCCGAATTTCGCGCCCTGCTGCAAACTTCGGCAGAGCTTGAACAGCTTCGCCAGCGCGTCATCGCCTCGCACCACCTTGATGCGATGGAGCCTGAAGAGGTCGGCGCTTATGTCGAGCATCGCCTGTCGCTCGTCGGCTGGCAGGGCCGCCCGCAGTTTGACGCCCGCGTCTATGCCGATCTGGCAAAGGCCAGCGGTGGCGTGCCGCGCCGGGTCAACCAGATCGTCAACCGCTTGCTGCTGATGGGCGCCATCGAACAGCGCGACCAGATCGATGCAGCTATGCTCCAGTCGGTGCTGGCTGACTTGTCGGGCGATGGTGCGTTCGGCTCGCCCCTGCAGACCACGGTTACGCCGGTGCCCGCTGCCGAAGCGCCCATGGTCGAAATCCCGGTCTCGGCTCCCGCGCCCCAGCATTTCGCAGCCCCCGTCATGGATGACAGCGCATGGCGTGCAGCACTTGCCGAACGGGACGAACAGATTGCCGAGCTTCAGCAGGCCATCGTCGAGCTGGCAGATCTGCGCATCGCGCCCAGCGAAGCGCCTCTGGTCGCTGCGATCGATCCCGCCATCCTTGAACAGCTTGAAGCTGCCAACCGTCGCATCGCCGCACTGGAAGCGCGCGGTGAAGATGATCGCGGCCACGAAGACCTGCTGGCCAAACTGGCCGAGGCCAACAGCCGCATTGCCGCGCTGGAAACCCGCGATGGCGACGCCGAGGTTCTGGCGGCGCTGGCCGAAGCCAACCGCCGCATTCTCGGCCTTGAAACCCGCACAGCAGAGCAGGAGCAGGCCATTCGCCACACGCTCACCATGCTGATCGAGTGGATTGAAATGGAAGATTACCACCGCGCTGCGGCCTGAATTCAACACAGGTTGCTGGCGTAAAAAGGCCAGCGTTAAAAGGGGTGAACACATGATCGCGCCGTCCGGGGTGCTCAACGGCCTGTCGGTCGATGTCGAGGACTGGTTTCAGGTCGGCGCGTTTGAAACCGTGATCGACCGCAAGGATTGGGACAGCCTGTCCTGCCGGGTTGAGCGCAATTGCGAGGAAGTGCTTGCCCTGTTCGGCGCTGCTGGCGTGAAGGGCACGTTCTTCACGCTCGGATGGGTCGCGCAACGCTATCCGGCCATGATGCGCCGCATTGCCGATGCGGGCCACGAAATTGCCAGCCATGGATGGGACCACGCCCGCGTGTTCACGTTGGGGCGCGAAGCCTTTGCCAATGATATCATCCGTGCGCGGCAGGTGCTGGAAGAAACCACAGGCCAGCGTGTCATCGGTTATCGCGCGCCCAGCTTCTCCATCGATGCCCGCACCCCTTGGGCGCACGAAGTTCTGGCAGAGCAGGGCTATGCCTACTCCTCGTCAGTCGCGCCCATCGTCCACGATCACTATGGCTGGCGCGAAGCGCCACGCTTTGCCTTCCGCCCGGTTGCAGGCGCGGACATGCTTGAAATCCCCGTCACCACAGCCGAAGTCGCCGGACGGCGCATGGCGGCGGGGGGCGGCGGCTTCTTCCGCCTGCTGCCCTATTCGGTGTCACGCTGGGCCATCCGACAGGTCAACTTGCGCGATCATCGCCCGGCGGTGTTCTATTTCCACCCGTGGGAGATTGACCCAGATCAGCCACGCCCCGCCAGCGCGCCGCTCAAATCACGCCTGCGCCATTATACCAATCTTGATGTCATGGCAGCCAAACTGTCGCGGCTGGTCCACGAATTTCGCTGGGGCCGCATGGACGAAGTGGCAGCCATCGAAGCGGCCCGGCTCGATCAGGCCCATCTGAATCAGGCCCGTCTGAATCAGGCGGAGGCTGCATGAACGCGCCGTTCGTTCCTTCGCGCGTCACCGCCCGCCTTGCCGATCCCGGTGACCGGCCCGCCATCGCGCGTTTTCTGGCCGATCATCCCGACACCACGGCATTCCACCGCGCGGAATGGATGAACGCGGTGGAAAGCGGCTGCGGCCACACCACGCATATCCTGCTGTCAGAACGCGATGGCGCGATCCGCGCTGTCCTGCCCCTGCATGAAGTTCACTCCCCGCTATTCGGTCGCGCGCTCGTGTCGTGCGGCTTTGCCGTTGATGGCGGCATTGTGGGCGAACCCGACGATACGCTGTTCGCCGCCGCGCAGGAACTGGCCGTGCGCCGCCATTGTCCCAGCCTTGAACTGCGCGGAGGCCCGCTGCCACAGGCCGAAGGCTGGCATATCAAGGCTGACAGCCACGCAGGTTTCGTCACTGCTCTCGCCCCCGATGATGACGCGCAATTGCTGGCCATTCCGCGCAAGCAACGCGCCGAAGTGCGCCGCGGTTTAGGCTACAATATGGAAGTGCGTACCGGGCGCGGCGATGAAGACCGCGCCATGCACTATGCCATCTATGCGGAATCGGTCCGCAATCTCGGCACTCCGGTATTCCCGCGCGCCCTGTTCGAAGCGGTGATGGACGGGCTTGGCGATGATGCCGACATCCTCACCGTCCTGCATGAAGGGCAACCGCTGGCTTCGGTCCTCAGCCTGTATCATCGTGGCGCTGTCATGCCCTATTGGGGCGGCGGCACCTTTGCCGCCCGCACCATGCGCGCCAACGACGTGATGTATTATGCGTTGATGAACCATGCCCGCGCGCGCGGGTGTGACCGGTTCGATTTCGGTCGGTCAAAGACCAATACCGGTGCCTATCACTTCAAGCGCAACTGGGGTTTTGAACCTCAGCCACTGTCCTATGCCCACTGGACTTCAGGCGGGCAGGCCCCGCGTGACGTCAACCCGCTCAGCCCGCGTTACAGGGTCAAAATCGCCCTGTGGCAGAAGCTGCCGCTGGGTGTCGCCAACCGCCTTGGCCCGCTGATCGCTAAAGGCCTGGCATGATCGGGCGTCTGGCATGACCGAGGTTCTCTTCCTCGCCCATCGCATCCCGTTCCCGCCAGACCGGGGGGACAAGATCCGCTCGTGCCATATCTTGCGCCACATTGCGGGACTGGCACCGGTTCACGTCGCCTGCTTTGCCGATGACGAAGGCGATATGGGGCACGAGCCCGATCTGGCCGCCGTCGCCACCAGTCATTGCCTTGTCCGCCGCGCGCGTTCGCTGAAACTTGCGGGGGTTGAAGCGCTGGCCAGTGGCAAGCCGGTCAGCCTCACTGCCTTTGCGGATAAAACCCTGCGCGAATATGTTTCCCGTGTGTTGGCTGAACGACCAATCGGCGCGATCTACGTGTTCTCCAGCCAGATGGCGCAATATGTGCCCGCCAGCTTTTCAGGCCGCGTGGTGATGGATTTCGTGGACGTCGATTCCGCCAAGTTCGAAGCCTATGCCGCCGATGCCCGCTTTCCCGCCAGCCTGCTCTATGCGCGCGAGGCGCGTCTGCTCAGCCGCTTTGAAAGCGACACCGCGCGCCGGGCCAGCGCCAGCCTGCTGGTCACGCCGGAAGAGGCGGATTTGCTGCGTCAGCGCCTGACGCCGGGCGATGCCCCGCTCATCCTGCCGCTGTGCAATGGCATCGACACAGATTTCTTTGATCCTGCCGATATGCCCCCCGCGCCGGAAATGGCGGGGCAGGGGCCGCAGATCACCTTTACCGGGCAGATGGATTATCCGCCCAATGTCGCGGCGGTGGAAATGTTCACCCATGCGGTCATGCCGCAAATCCGTGCGGTGTTTCCGACAGCGCGTTTCAATATCGTGGGGCGCGCGCCGTCATCCGCCGTTCGTGCCCTTGATGGCCTGAACGGCGCACGGGTTACCGGGGCAGTGCTCGATGTGCGCCCATGGATTTCAGGGGCCGATCTCATTGTCGCGCCGCTGACCATTGCGCGCGGCGTGCAGAACAAGGTGCTTGAAGCCATGGCCATGGCACGCCCGGTCCTTGCCACGCCACAGGCCGCGACTGGCATTCCAGCACGCGATGGTTATGAAATTGTCGTTGCCGACGGGGGGGAAGCGCTTGCCCGTCAGGCCTTGGCGTTGTTGCATGACACCGTGCGTGCAGCCACCATTGGCCAGTCGGCCCGCGCTTTTGTGTTGGAAAAGTGCGGCTGGGCAGGCGTTCTTGCCCCGCTCGCCGCATTGCTGGGCCTTGATGGGCCAGAGGCACCGCGTGTCGCCGCATAGCCTTGCTACCAATGCTCCGCTGGCCCGTTCATGGGCTGCACTGCCGTCGCAATGGCGGCGGGCGCTGGCCTTGCTGGCGGTCGCGTGGGCAGGCAACATTGTCCTGTTCGCGTCCGATTGGCAGACCATGTTCCTGCAATGGTGGGACAGTTCTACATACAACCATGTCCTGCTGATACCTTTCATCCTTGGCTGGCTGGTGTGGTTGCGCGGGCGCGAAGTGGTCAAAATCACGCCGCAGGGTTGGTGGCCGGGACTGGTCTTGTTCGGCGGCGCGGGCTTCCTGTGGTTGCTGGGTGATTTTGCCGGAATTGCGCTGGCCACCCAGCTTGGCGTGGTGCTGATGGCGCAGGCCAGCGTTCTCACCCTGCTTGGCCCGCGCGCTTCGGCGGCGCTGCTGTTCCCGCTGGCCTACATGCTGTTTCTCGTCCCAGCGGGCGATGAACTGGTCCCGATGTTGCAGACCATCACCGCGGCCATCACCATGGTCCTGCTCGACTGGAGTCAGGTGCCCGCCCACATCGAAGGCGTGTTCATCACCACGCCTGGCGGCTATTTCGAAGTGGCGGAAGCCTGTTCGGGCGTGAAGTTCCTGATCGCGATGATCGCCTATGGCGCGCTCGTCGCCAACGTCTGCTTCCGCGCATGGCCGCGCCGCATCGCTTTCATGGCCCTGTGCATCGCTGCACCAATCCTTGCCAACGGCGTCCGCGCATGGGGCACCATTTTCATCGCCCAGACCCACGGCATCGAATTTGCCGCCGGGTTCGACCACATCTTCTACGGCTGGATTTTCTTCGCCGTCGTCATGGCGCTGGTCATGGCCGCCGCATGGCGCTTTTTCGATCGCGCCATCGATGATCGCATGATCGAAGCGCAGGCCATCGACGCAAATCGCACACTCGATTGGCTGTCCCGTTTCGCTATTGGACCGGGCCGGGCGCTCGGCGTGATGGGCTTGATCGTCGCGCTGTTCATGGCGTGGGGGGCAGGGGCCAATCGGCTGGAAGCCACGGTTCCTGAAAGGATCGCTTTTCCCGAAATTTCCGGGTGGCGGCAGGTTGATTACACCCCGCTTGCAAGCTGGCGTCCGCACCACACCGGGGCCGCTCATGTGTTGTTAGGTCGCTTTCAGGACACGTCGGGAAACACCGTCGATGTGTCCTTTGCGCTCTATTCTGCGCAGGGTGAAGGCCGTGAAGCAGGCGGGTTCGGGCAAGGGGCCTTGCCGCTAAATAGCGGATGGGCATGGGAAAAATTCGCTGATGCCATTGCTGGCGGCCATGCTGACCGCATCCAGACCGCAGGCCCGGTGCACCGCTTGTCCGAAACCTTTTACCGTTCGGGAAATCTGTTAACCGGCAGCAATACCCGTTTGAAATTGCAGAACATTATCGACCGCCTTTTCCTGCACAAAACCACTACCGCCACCCTGATAATTTCCGCCGAAGACGAAGTTCCCGGCCGCCCTCCAGCAGCCCAATCCCTGCGCAATTTCATCAATTCAACCGGACCGGTCGATGCGTGGATGGACCGCGTGGCCAGTGGGCGCTAGGCGGTAAGTATGTGCGGAATAGCCGGAATCTTTCACACCGAGGGCCTCAAACCCGTCGACCCAGATCGCGTCCGCCGCATGTGCGATGCCATCGCGCATCGCGGGCCTGACGGCGAAGGCGTGTGGACCGCACCCGGCGTCGGCCTTGGCCACCGCCGCCTGTCGATCATCGACCTTGCCGGATCGCCCCAGCCCATGGCTTCGGCAGAAGGCGATGTTATGATCGTCTTCAACGGGGAAATATACAACTTCAAAGACTTGCGCCGCGAACTGCAGGCACTGGGTGCACAATTCCGCACCGACGGCGATACCGAAGTCATCCTGCAAGCCTGGCGGCATTGGGGCATCGACTGCCTCCCGCGTCTGAACGGCATGTTCGCCTTCGCCCTTTACGATCTGCGCCAGCGCACCCTGCTGATGGTGCGTGACCGGCTGGGCGTGAAGCCGCTTTTTACAGCGCGCCTACCCGATGGTTCGGTAATTTTCGGTTCTGAACTCAAAGCTTTGCTCGCCCATCCTTCGCTTCGCCGTGAAGTCGATCCGCTGGCCGTCGAGGATTATCTTGCGTGGGGCTATGTGCCCGACCACCGCTCGATCCTCAAGGGCGTGGAAAAGCTCGCCGCGGGGCACTACCAGCTATTACGCCACGACGCCCCGCCAGCAGCGCCGGTGCAGTGGTGGGACGTGTCCTTTGCCGACCGCGCCCGTGGCAATGCCGATGATCTCGGCGCGCATCTGTTGCACCATATGCGCGAAGGCGTCACATCGCGCATGATGGCAGACGTTCCGCTCGGCGCGTTCCTGTCCGGTGGGGTAGACAGCTCTAGCGTGGTCGCGCTGATGGCCGAAGCCAGCAGCAATCCGGTCAAGACTTGTTCCATCGGCTTTGACGTATCAGCGCTGGATGAAACTGCCTATGCTGACAGAATTGCTGAACAATTTGGCACACAGCACTGGAAGCGCACGGTTTCATCCGATGACTTCATGCTTGTCGATAAGTTGGTAGGCATGTTCGATGAACCCTTTGCCGATGCATCCGCCTTGCCGACCTTCCGGGTCTGCGAACTGGCGCGCCAGCACGTAACCGTTGCCCTTTCGGGCGATGGCGCGGATGAAGCTTTCGCCGGGTATCGCCGCCAGACCTTTCAGCATCGCGAAGACCAAGCCCGGTCCATGCTGCCCGCAGCGCTACGTGGGCCGCTGTTCGGCACACTGGGCCGGATCTGGCCCAAAGCTGACTGGGCACCGCGTCCGCTGAGGGCCAAGACCACGCTGCTCAGCTTGGCTGGGGCAGGCGAGGAAGGTTATGCCCGCGCACTGGCGGCAACTTCACCGGAACTGCGTGAAGCGCTTTACAGTCAGGATTTCAAACGGTTGCGGGGCGATTATCGCGCGGAGCAGCCATTGGTCGATCTGATGCGCAATGCCCCTGCGCGCAGCGGCTTGGACCGCGCGCAATATGCCGATCTCAAATTCTACATGCCTGGCGACATCCTGACCAAGGTGGACCGTACCAGCATGGCGGTAAGCCTTGAAGCGCGAGAGCCGCTGCTTGACCATCGCCTTGTGGAGTTTGGCGCACGCCTGCCGGAAAGGATGCGCGTGCGCGGTTCCACCGGCAAATGGATCGTGAAGCAAACCATGCGCCGCTACCTGCCGGAAGACGTTCTGTTTCGGCCGAAGATGGGCTTTGTCACGCCAATTGCGCAATGGTTGCGGGGGCCACTGGCGGGGGCCGCGCGGGGGTTGGCGGTTGATGGTGTGCTGGCCCGGACAGGATGGTTCGATGCTGCGCGGATTGATGCCATGGCGCAGGCCCATATTGCCGGACGGGCCGATCACAGCCGTTTGCTCTGGCAATTGCTTATGCTGGGTAAATCATTGGATCTGTTGGCGTAAATATCGCCTGAATCCACCAGCCGGAAGAAAATCGGAAAAGCGGTAAGGTGATCTTCACCATTGCGGACTAAATTTTCGGCGAAACAATCGTCGACGGTCCATGCTGAAGAAACTGCGCTCACCGCTGTATCTCGCGCTGCTACTCCCAGCATTGCTGGCGTTTACCGATTTGCTTTCTGCCATTGACCACAGTTTCTGGAACGTCCGTTTCAAGTTGGGCAGCAGACCTGCCCAGGAATCGGTGGTTGTGGTTACGGTGGAAAATGGCGGGGATCGCGCCGACGCTGCATCAGTGGATTCCAGCCGACTGGCCCGAACGCTGGAAAGCGTGCGGCGGCAGATGCCCTATCGCGTATTCGTCGACTCCCCGGTCAAATACGGGCAGGATTCTGCCGGTGATGCCCAACTGGTGGCTGCGATGCAGCGATTGGCACCTGACGTATCACTGGTGGTGCGCAGTCAGCGCATCTTCGGGCTGGACCACGCCTATGCTGCCAAGGATTTTACGTTCCCAGCACCGGCGCTGACCAAAATCGCGCCAGTCACCGTTTCGGCGTGGAATACCAATTTCATCGATTACGCCATGTCCTCACCCTATGAGTTGACGTTGCAGGGCCGCAAATATCCGGTGCTGGCGACGATGCTCTCCGGGGTGCATTCGGGCTGGCAACCGTTTTTCACTCCGGACTTCCTGATCGATCCCGATTCGATTCCGAAAGTACCCGACGCGGCTTTGGCATCGGGCGATTTTCCCCCCGGCCTGCTAACCGGGCGAACGGTCATCGTTACTTACGAAGGCCGGGTGCCACCGGTTGGCTACTATGGCAAAGGTCGCCTTCATCCGCTCGCGCTCGATATTGCCGGTGCTTCTGAACTCTCCAAGCCGGTGTCTCTGGCGCTGAAGCCGTGGTGGCTGCTGGCACTGGTATGGCTGATGCTGCGACAAGGTGCGCAGGCAGACCGTAAGCGAACCAAGCTGGCGGTCTATACCGGTGCCCTGTTTTCGGTCCTTGTCCTTCCCGGCGTTGTGCAGATGGTCGGTATCAGGCTTGATGTCGGTGCCGCCGTCCTGTCGATTGCGATTTATGGCGGGATACGATTCTGGCAACTGCGCGTCCGTCGGGTTCAGCATACTAGTGCATCGGGATTGCCCAATCTTCTGGCGTTGAGCGCGCAACCATTGCCGGTCGGGCGTGACGTGGTGGTTGCGGTGATCGCGCGTTACGAAGAAATCTTGGCAACTTTGCCCAAGGATTTGCACGGCGAATGTGCGCGTCAGATCGCCCGGCGTCTGTCGGTCGGCTCTGGCATCGAGATGATCTTCAATGGTGAAGGCGGGCATTTCGCCTGGACCGAAGAAGCGCGTCCGCTGGAAATGCAACTCAATCACCTTGAAGGGATGCGGGCGCTGTTCTCCGCGCCACTGGAAATCGGCTCCTACACTTTCGATACCAATATTCATTTCGGGCTGGACCGGAACGAAGGTCTTGACGCGCTTACCCGCGTGAACTCGGCCTTGGCCAGTGCCAACGATGCGTTGAACAGCGGCCGTCCGGTGGAACTGTTCGAGGCCGAGCGTCTGGCCGAGGCTACTTGGGAACTGTCGCTTCACGCCCGGATCGATGAAGGCCTGCGCAATGGCGAAATCTGGCTGGCGTTCCAAAGCCAATGGGACATGCACAGCGCCATGCCTTGTGGTGCCGAGGCGCTGATTCGCTGGAATCACCCGATGCGCGGACCCATCGCACCTGATGCGTTCATTCTTCAGGCTGAACGCGCAGGGCGAATCGATTCGCTAACATACTGGGTGGTGGATGAAGCGATCACGGCAGCTCTGGCGTTGCAGGCGCTGGGGCAACACTTGCAGATGAGCGTCAATCTTTCCGCACAGATGGTCGACAAGCCGGGCCTTGTCTCCAGCCTCTGGGAAATCGTGCGGCGTCGCAATATCGACCCACGGCAGTTGACGATCGAGGTCACGGAGACTTCCAGCGTCCGCAATCGGCCTGCGGCGGTGCAGAACCTGTCGAAGCTGCGCCAGATGGGCTTTCGGCTTTCGATAGATGATTTTGGCACCGGCGAGGCCAGTCTTGCCTACCTTGCCGATCTTCCCAGCGATGAACTGAAGATCGACCGTCGTTTTGTTTCACGCATCCTTACCCATGAACGCGAGCGTCATATCGTGCGGTCGACCATCGATCTTGCCCATGCTCTGGGGCAGACGGTTGTGGCGGAAGGAATTGAGGACGACGCCACATATCGCCTGCTGATAAAACTGGGGTGCGATGTGGGGCAGGGTTATTTTCTGGGCCGTCCACAACCGTTTGCTGACTTTCGACAAGCCCTTCTCAAATTGGGACAGCCTAATGTTAATGTCGTTTAGGAGTTGTTAACCAATTAAATCGCTGTTAACTATGTGTCTCCAATCGTGGATGGAGGCACGAATGTTTGCAGCTCTCAATGCGGTGATCGAAATTCTGCGCTGGATTTTCCAGTAATGGATATTCCCTGATTTTCCTGTAAAATCAGGGCGTTACCTACAAAAAATAAGCGCTGCTCAGTCCATGACTGGCAGCGCTTTGTTTTTTCCAGGCATGCGTTTCCCAATCAGACTGGTTAACGCGAGGGGATAAAGGTTAATATTTTTAAAGAAAATCCGGCCTGATTGTTCGGTGATTTTCTACCGATTCGGGCGCTTTTGCCAACATCAGGTATGTGATTCGGCGCAAGTGATACCCGTTTTGTCGCCGCTTCAGTCTTCGCCGTGGCCCTTGGCCAGATAATCCTGACTTTGCATTTCCATCAGGCGGCTCACCGTCCGGTCAAACATGAAGCGACCTTCGTCATCGCCTTTACCGCCGACGTCGTAAAGATCGGCGGGTTCAGCATCTGCTGTGGCGATCAGCTTGACCTTGTGTTCGTAAAGTGCATCGATCAGCGTAATGAAGCGCGAAGTCTCGTTGCGCAGTTCGGCACCAAGGCGCGGGATCGCCACCACGATGATGGTGTGGAAATTGCGCGCAATGGCCAGATAGTCGGCCGCACCGCGCGCTTCGCCACACAACTTCTTAAAGCTGAAAACGCCAACGCCTTTCAGGCTTTTGGGCACCTGCAACAGCCTACCACCGCCGACGTCGAGTTGCGCGCTGGGTACGTGCTCGCTGTCTTCGGGCGGATAGTCGGTCAGCTTGAAAAAGGCTTCGCGCACGGCCTCGGTTGATAGAAGGCCAACCGGAACATGCCATGTGCCGACGCCCTGCATACGTTCCAGCCGGTAGTCGGTCGGCCCGTTGAGGGTCAGCACATCCAGACGGCTTTGCACCAGCGCGATGAATGGCAAAAAGTGTTCGCGGTTCAGCCCGTTCTTGTAGAGGTCCGGTGGCGCGCGGTTGGATGTGGTGACGATAGTGACGCCGCCATCCACCAGCAATGCGGTGAACAGGCGGCTCATAATCATGGCGTCGGCGCTGTTGTTGACGACCATTTCGTCAAAGCACAGCACGCGCGTCTCGGCCGCAATTGCTGCGGCCACTGGCAGGATCGGGTCGCCGCTTTCCTTCTTGCGCTCTTCCCGCAGGCGGGCGTGCACATCGAGCATGAATTCGTGGAAGTGCGCGCGGCGCTTGGCTGCAATGTTCAGGTTGTCGTGAAACAGGTCCATGAGCATGGATTTGCCCCGGCCCACGCCGCCCCACATATAAAGACCGCGCGGCGGCGGTGGGGCCTTGCGGCCCAGCAGCTTGCCAAGGAAGCCTGCAGGGGGGGCTGGCGCTTCCAACTCCTGTTGGAGCGCATCAAGCCGCGCGGCGGCGGCGGCTTGTTCAGGATCGGGCCTGAGTTCGCCTGCAGCAACGAGTTCGCGGTAGCGCGTGAGAACGCTGTTCATCGGCGGGTGGGTTTGCGAATGGTGCCGTTGAACGCCGCGATGGTGTCATCGCGCTGAACAACAAGGCCGCGCAGAAACACGAGGCGTCCGGTTTCGCGCAGCACTTCGACCACGGCGTCCAGCGGTTCGTCCAGACGCCCGGCACCGATGAACTGGGTGGACAGATCGAGCGTGACCGAGCCTGCCGCGTCACCTGCAAGCAGGGTGCGCATGCCGGCGAATAGGGCGATGTCGATCAGTGCCAGAGTAACGCCGCCGTGAACCGCTTCGAGCAGGTTGGAATGTCGGCGCTCAGGAAACATGCGCAGGCGGGCGGTGCGAGTGCCATCGGCGCGGTCTTCAACGCGGGTGAGCATCCGCCCCATGGTCTGGCCGTTGAATCGGCTGGTATCGGCCAGATCCCAAGTGAACCAGCCGGGATGATCCGCAGCTGGTTCATAGATGAAGGCGTTCTCATTCATTTCAGCAGGCACCGTATCAGGCACCGCTTAAACGAGCCTTTCGGCTTCCATCTTCTTGATTTCTGCGATGGCGCGTGCCGGGGACAGACCCTTGGGGCAGACGTTGGCGCAGTTCATGATGGTGTGGCAGCGGTAGAGGCGGAACGGGTCTTCCAGCTCGTCCAGGCGTTCACCGGTCATTTCATCGCGGCTGTCGGCCAGCCAGCGATAGGCCTGAAGCAGGATCGCCGGGCCGAGGAATTTGTCCGAATTCCACCAGTAGCTGGGGCACGAGGTGCTGCAGCAGGCGCACAGGATGCACTCGTACAGGCCGTCGAGTTTTTCGCGCTGTTCCGGCGACTGCAGACGTTCCTTGCCCGAAGGCGTGGGGGAGACGGTTTGCAGCCAAGGGCGGATCGAGGCGTACTGGGCGTAGAAATGGGTGAAATCAGGGACGAGATCCTTGATGACTTCCATGTGCGGCAGTGGCGTGATGCGCACTTCGCCCGAAAGATCTTCGATGGCGGTGGTGCACGCGAGGCCGTTGCGACCGTTCATGTTCATCGCGCACGAACCGCAGATCCCTTCGCGGCATGACCGGCGGAAGGTGAGCGTGGGGTCCTGTTCGCTCTTCATCTTGATGAGCGCGTCGAGCACCATCGGGCCGCACTGTTCGAGATCGATGTCGAACGTGTCGTAGCGCGGGTTTTCGCCGCTGTCCGGGTCGTAACGATAGACCTTGAACTTGCGGATCTGACCCTGCGTGGCTGCAGCGTGGTGGCGGGCCTTGCCGGTGATCTTGGAGTTCTTCGGAAGCGAAAAAGTCGCCATCTTGGTTTCCCTGTTGCGCCGAGTTCGTGCGTCTTGCTGAGTCGTCCTTAGCGATTGCAGCGCGGGGGGCAAGGGGGTCTGGCCTGCCCAATGGTAGAGGTGGTCGCGAGGTGCGGTTATTCGCGTATGTGAACGCGGGTTTACACTGTTTACACAGTCCAGGGAGAAGCGGCGGGGCTTCCTCCCAAGGCTTGTTAGACGGGCTGAAGTTGCAGCGTAGGAAATGTCCAACAGGCCGATCATGCCGCACGATGGCAGGGGTGTGAGATGTAGGACAGACCTATTGCAAATCCTCTGGCGACGATGACGGTGTGATTGACTGGCGCTGTCAGGGCAGGCACAACTATCCTGTGAATTGTCAAAAGACTTGTTTCAAAAGCATTTGGGGGAAATCAGGATGTTGAAGGCTTTGTCATTGGCAGGCGCTGCATTGGTGGCAATCGCAAGCGGACAGTCCGCAGCCGCGCAAGTGACCGACTGCCCGCTGGGCCGCACCACGCTTTCCACCCTGTCACCGCTGGGAGATGTTCTGGCCGTACCCGCAGCCCGCGCCGTGGTTGAAAAGGTGTCGCCGGGGCTGGCCGACAAGATGATGAAGCCATTTGGCGGGCAGGCACTGCCGCCGGGCTTTGAACGCATTGTGACGCCGCGTTCGGTAATGGGCATGGTGGGGATGGGCGATGCTGCGCTGATCGCCAAAATGGACGCCGGCCTTGGCAAAGTTAAGCTGACCAAGGCCGACGTGTTGGCCCGCTGCGCCAGTTATGACAACGAACGCCCGCAGATTCCCGCAGACCTGCCACGCCCGGCCATTCTGGTGTTTGGCAAGATTACCGGCTTCCGCGATGGGCCATCGGTTGATGCGGCCGAAGTGGCGTTGAAGCAGATTGCCGCCCGCCATGGCTGGGGCATCGTATTTACTGACCGTGGTGGGGTGTTCAACGCGGCGGATCTGGCGCGCTTTGACAGCGTGGTGTGGAACAATATCAGCGGCGATGCGCTGACCATTCCGCAGCGCGCGGCATTCCGCAAATGGATTGAACGGGGCGGCGGTTACACTGGTATCCATGGTTCGGGCGGTGATCCGCAGTTTTTCTGGGACTGGTATGCCGATACGCTGGTCGGCGCGCGGTTCATTGGCCACCCGATGGGGCCGCAATTTCAGGAAGCGCGGGTTGTGGTGGAAGACAAGGCCCACCCTGCCACCCACGGCTTACCCACAGAATGGCGAATGACCGAAGAATGGTATTCGTTCGACCGCAGCGCACGCGGTAAGAACGTGCGGGTTCTGGCAACGCTGGATGAAAGCACGTACAAGCCGGGCGAGGGGTTCGGGCGCAAGCTGGCGATGGGTGACCATCCGATTGCATGGACCCGCTGCCTTGGTCGGGGCCGCAGTTTCTACACTGCCATCGGGCACCGCCCCGAAAGTTATACCCAAGCCGAAAGTGTGAAACTGCTGGATCAGGGGATCGCGTGGTCCGCCGGACTTTCCCCCGAAGGATGCGGGCCGACGCGCAAGTAGCAGGCCCGTATCGAACAGAAGTTGTCGTGCCTCCGTTCGTTCTGAGTGTGTTGAACGATGCCCGTGTTATGCTGGCAATCTTTTGACAGACCTCAGCACGAAAACGGAGGCACTCGCACTGGGGCTGGCACAGCGACATGCACATCTCCTGCGCCAGAGGGTGTAAATGCCGAAATCAGTCCCCTGGTGAAATGGCGGGGTGCTGCGGGGATTGCGTAGCAGACCGAGGCGCGGCAAGCTCTCTTCATAAACAAGAAGGGGGAAGCGATGGGTCTGAAGGATGCGTGGGAAGCGCATGTCGTGCCGCGCATGATAAAATGCGCCTGTGCATCACCGGGGATTGCGGAATTGCGCGCAGGCGTGGTGCCACAAGCCAAAGGGCGCGTTTTCGAAATCGGCTGCGGTGGCGGGTTGAACCAGCAGTATTACGACAAAACGCGGGTAAGCGGATTTGCCGGAATCGATCCTTCAGGCAAGCTGTTGGATTATGCCCGCGAGGCCGCCGAACGCAAAGGCTGGGCGGCGGATATCCGACAAGGCGTGGGCGAGGATATTCCTTTTGCGGATGACAGTTTCGACACGGCGGTCTGCACGTATACGCTGTGTTCAGTCACCGAGCCGACCAAAGTTCTGAGCGAATTGCACCGCATTTTGAAGCCGGGCGGGCAACTGCTGTTTCTGGAGCACGGACTCAGCCCTGATGCAGGGGTGGCGAAATGGCAGCGCCGGATCGAACCGGTTTGGAAACCGCTGATGGGCGGCTGCCACTTGTCACGCGGTGTAACCGCACCGGTGCGGCAGGCCGGATTCGCGCTGGATAGCGTGGGGCACCGTTACATGGCTGGAATGCCGCGCTGGGCCGCATGGATGGAATGGGGCGTCGCGATGAAAGTTTGAGGGGGGAAGGGGCAAGTCGATGAACCGGCAAACTGTCCCCGCTGCTCCTTGCCGCTATGACCAATTTCTCGTGCGGATCATTGTTTGAAAACGGTATAGTTGACATGAAAAAGGCCCCCGCCGTCAATTCCGGCGGGGGCCTTTTCAGTTCAGGCAAAGGGCGCGATCAGGCGCCGAAGGTGCGCTGCCACCAGCCACGACGAGGCGTCGAGCCATCGTCATCGCCCGAGGGCGTTTCTGCGACTGCTGGCGCTTCATCGGCCACCGGCGCTTCTGCGGTCACGCTTGCAGCCGGGGCTGCATCAGCGGCGACGGCATCAGCTTTTTTACGGCGGGTGCGCTTTGGCTTGGCGGGGGCTTCTTCGGCCACAACTGCGTCAGCGGCTGGCGCTTCTGGTGCAGCTTCGGCTTCGACAGCAGGGTCAGCCTTTTTCTTGCGCGTCCGCTTGGGCTTTGGCGCAGGGGCTTCGTCGGTCACCGGCCCAGCTTCTGGCACTGCTGCTTCTGGAGCAACCGCTTCAGCAGCAACCGGTTCGACTTCTGCTGCCGGAGCAACATCGGCCTTTTTCTTGCGGGTGCGCTTGGGCTTTGCCGGAGCAGCTTCTGCCGCCGGTTCTTCGGCCACAGGGGCTGCAACCGGTGTGGCTTCGACCGGTGCGGCTTCGGTGACGGGCGCTTCCGGCGCTTCGGTCACAGCTTCAGCTTGCGCGGGTTCTTCGGCTGAATAGCCTTCATCGCTGCCTTCGCCTTCACTGCCTTCTGCAGAGCCTTCACCGTTTTCACGGCCACCGCGACGACGACGACCGCGACGACGGCGCTTGCGCGGTCCGCGTTCGCTATCGCCTTCGGCCTCTTCGGTTGCGGGCGCTTCACCGCCTTCGGTTTCTTCACCTTCGGTTTCCGTGGCTTCGGTTTCGGCATCTTCGCCTTCACCTTCGCCAGCGGAATCGTTGCCATCTTCACGGCGATCACGGGTGCGACCACGACGACGCTTGCGCCGCTTGCGGCGGCCATCGCCACGGTCGCCACCCTCGTCTTCGCCTTCACCGCGAGCGGCCTGCTCTTCGGTTTCTTCGGCGTCGTAATCGTCCTCGATCACATCGTCTTCGTCTTCTTCAAGCTCGACGATGGGTTCGAAGCGGGGCACGAATTCAGGCTTTGGCCCGCGCGATGCGACGCGCATCTTGGCGCCTTCGTTTTCACCTTCAGGGATGACTTCGACGGTGACGCCATAACGCTGCTCGATCTCGGCCAGATCATCGCGCTTGGCGTTGAGCACGTAGATCGCAGCTTCCTGCGATGCATAGAGCGTGACGACGTTGCCCTTGCCCTTGGCGGCTTCGTCCTCGATCATGCGGAGCGAAGAGAGGCCCGCTGATGAGGCGGTGCGGACCAGACCCGAACCATCGCAATGCGGACAGGCGCGGGTGGTGGCTTCGAGAACGCCGGTGCGCAGGCGCTGGCGGCTCATTTCCATCAGGCCGAAGCCGGAAATGCGGCCAACCTGGATGCGCGCGCGATCATTGCGCAGCGCTTCCTTCATCGCCTTTTCGACCTTACGGATGTTCGATCCGTATTCCATGTCGATAAAGTCGATCACGACAAGGCCGGCCATGTCGCGCAGGCGCAACTGGCGGGCGATTTCGCGCGCGGCTTCAAGGTTGGTGGACACCGCCGTCGCCTCGATGCCGTGTTCCTTGGTGGATCGGCCAGAGTTGATGTCGATCGACACCAGCGCCTCGGTGGGATTGATGACGAGGTAGCCGCCCGATTTGAGCTGGACCACCGGATCATACATCGCGGTGAGCTGGTCTTCGGCGCCATAGCGCTGGAACAGCGGCACCGGATCGGCATACTGGCGCACCCGCTTGGCGTGGCTGGGCATCAGCAGCTTCATGAAGTCCTTGGCAGCACGATAGCCGTATTCGCCTTCGACCACGACTTCTTCGATATCGCGATTGTAGATGTCGCGGATGGCGCGCTTAATCAGGTCGCTGTCAGAATGGATCAGCGCGGGCGCGACCGAATGCATGGTGCGTTCGCGAATCTCATCCCACAGGCGGGCAAGATAATCGAAGTCACGTTTGATTTCTGGCTTGGTGCGCTGAAGTCCTGCCGTGCGCACGATGCACGACATCGACTTGGGCAGTTCCAGTTCCGAGATGATCGTCTTCAGGCGCTTGCGGTCAGATGCCGAATTGATCTTGCGGCTGATGCCGCCGCCGTGGCTGGAATTGGGCATGAGCACGCAATAGCGGCCCGCAAGGCTGAGGTAGGTGGTGAGGGCAGCGCCCTTGTTCCCGCGTTCTTCCTTGACGACCTGCACCAGCAGTACCTGGCGGCGCTGGATAACGTCCTGAATCTTGTAGCGACGGCGCAGCGCCATACGCTTGGCGCGCAGTTCGTCGGCTTCCTTGCCCTGCGAACGGCCCTGACGGCGGCGGCCTTGATTGCGGCCACGGCGGCGATTGTCGCCTTCACCATCATTTTCGCTATCGCCTTCAGCGGCTTCCGCCTCTTCGCCTTCATGGTCGAAGCCGTTTTCGACGACACCGCCTTCGATGGTGGCGACGTGGTCCTTTTCGGACGTGTCGACTTCGGTCACGCCCTCATCGGAATCGTAACCTTCGTTTTCGTTATAGTCTTCTTCGTCGTCGCCATCTTCGGCGGCGCGCAGGGCAGCTTCCTCTTCGGCGTGTGCGGCTTCTTCAGCCAGCAGCGCTTCGCGGTCTTCCTTGGGGATCTGGTAGTAGTCGGGGTGGATTTCGCTGAACGCGAGGAAACCGTGCCGGTTGCCCCCGAAATCAACGAACGCCGCCTGTAGCGAGGGTTCAACCCGTGTTACCTTGGCGAGGTAGATGTTGCCTTTGATCTGCTTGTGATCCGCAGATTCAAAGTCGAATTCTTCAATCCGGTTGCCCTTCAGCACCGCCACCCGGGTTTCTTCCTGGTGGCGCGCATCGATAAGCATGCGCGTGGTCATTATATAGTCTCCAGCCGCGCCGCCGCGGGGTTGCCCCTGCGTGTCTGGCGCGGATCGTTTGGGATGCGCGACGCCGGAGCGGCAGAGGATTGCCATCTGCCGGAGCGTTCGCGAATGCGGTTGTGCCGGATCGGAGCGTGGGGGCGCGCAGCATTCGCGCTGCCTTGCCCTGTCGCTCGCCGCCCGGCGGCGGTTGGTTTGTGTCTGCTGTGGCGACAATTCGCGGCGACATGCGCGTGCCGACAATCGTCCAAGCCGAAACCACCCCGGCGGGGCAGACTGGCAGAAACGAAACGCGGCTCATCATCACGGCATCAACCTTGTGGCGTGGAGAGGGGCGCTGACGCATCATCTTCCCCACGTTGACGGGATCTTCGTCAGCTGTGCTTTTCCCTCGCCCACCGCGGCGCATGGTTGCGCTTTCTGGCGGTTTCGGCGTGGTTGGCCCCGATGCTGACTTGCCCCGGTAAATGGGTGCTAGCACCCCAATTGCAAAGCAGCAATTAAAACAATGTCGAGAATGTAGCATTCGCGCCGGCGCACAATCGACGGATATGCGTGAATTTCGCTCTGGACCGCCATGACGTCATGCGGGCATAGGCGGGACGGATGGAGAGCAGGGGCATCATTCGCGCAGTGCAGTGGGCACCGCTGGCAGCAGCGCCGGTGCTGGCCGCCGCCGTGGTGTGGGTGGCATTTTCGACAGGAGTTGCGCAAGCTGTGCCGCGTCATGTGGTGCGACTGGTGATGCCGGGGGCGGCCGGGATGATCGATTTGCCACCGGTCGAAGGTCCGGCTGATGTCAGCCGCCCGCTGGTGGTGATCGATGCCGGCCATGGCGGGCACGACCCCGGCGCCAGTGGCGCGCAGGGTGAGCGCGAGAAGGATCTGACGCTGGCATTGACCAAGGCATTGCGCGCAGCGCTGCTGGCCGATGGCCGTGTGCGCGTGGCGATGACTCGCAGCACGGATCGGTTTCTGGTTCTGGAAGAGCGCGCCGACATTGCCCGCAGGCTGGGTGCTGATCTGTTCGTGTCGGTTCATGCCGATGCGGCGCAAAATGACGCAGCGCGTGGCGCGACCGTTTACACTCTGTCCGACAAAGCGTCCGATTCGGTGGCCGAAGCGCTGGCCGCGCGCGAGAACGAGGCGGATCGGGTGAACGGTGTGGTTCTGGCCGGAAAAGGCACGGCGGTTTCATCGATTCTGGTCGACCTTGCCCGGCGCGATATGCGGTCAAGTTCGATGCGTTTTGGCGAGCTTGTGGTGCGCGAAAGCGAGGGGCGGGTTGCATTCCATGCCACGCCGCAGCGCGAAGCGGCCTTTGTGGTGCTGAAATCGCTGGACCTGCCGTCCGCGCTGATCGAGGCGGGCTTTATCAGCAACGCCGGTGACGCAAAGGCGATGGCCGATCCTGAATGGCGCAAGGGTTTTGGCAGGACCGTGGCGCGGGCCATTGAGATATTCCTGGCCGAGCGTCAGGCCCCGATGGCAGAGACGGAAGCGCCGTTGCTGGAAGCATCGTCCACCCCGGTTCCGTAAGCCTGTCGTTGAATAAGGCTCCACCTCCGCACAGGTTTTACGTCCGCAGGTACTGGCTTGCTGACGCAGGGGCGTGCTAGAGGCCCTGCACGATGGCCGAAGATACGCACGAGCAATCCCGGTTTACCCACTTGCGCGCAGGGGCAAAGGCCCGCTGGCAGGGGGCGATGCAATGGTATCGGGCCAAGTGGCGCGACAGCCGCCGGTTCAGGATTGGCAATTATATTGCTGCTGCCCTGCTGGTGGGCTGGTTCGTGCTGTGGGTGGCTGTGGCGCGAACGCTGCCTTCGGCGGACAAGCTGCTGACATATCAGCCACCCTTGCCGACAATGGTGCGTGGCATGGATGGCGAGATCGTATCCAGCTATGCCCGCGAACGCCGCGTGCAGTTGCGGTTTGTCGATTTTCCTGAACCACTCATCAACGCCTATCTGGCGGCTGAGGACAAAACGTTCTGGACCCATGGTGGCATCGACTATCTGGGCTTTGCCGGCGCAGTGGTGGATTATGCCACCAAATTCGGGTCGGGCGAACGCGCCAAGGGCGGTTCGACCATTACCCAGCAGGTAGCAAAGAACATCCTGATTGGTGATGAATATTCGGTCACGCGCAAGCTGAAGGAAATGATTCTTGCGCGCAGGATCGAAGGCGTGCTGACCAAGCAGCAAATTCTTGAACTATACCTCAACGAAATTCCGCTGGGACGGCAAAGCTTTGGCGTGCAGGCTGCATCGCGCGCCTATTTCGACAAGGATGTGGGCGACCTGGCGTTGCATGAAGCGGCGTTTCTGGCGATCCTGCCGAAGGCGCCCGAACGCTATGGTCGTGCCAAGTACGAACAGACCGCAATCGAGCGGCGCAACTGGGTGTTGGACCAGATGGTCCGCAACGGTTGGGCAACAGCGCAGCAGGCATCAGCCGCCAAGGCCATGCCGCTGGGGCTGAAGCCGCGACGGATCGAGAATTACACCGCAGACGCTGGCTATTTTCTTGAAGAAGTGCGGCGGCGGTTGATTGGCCGGTTTGGCGAAAAGGCTGAAAACGGGCCGAACAGCGTCTATGCTGGCGGGCTTTGGGTGCGCACATCGCTGGACACCCAATTGCAGACCGCAGCGCAAAATTCGCTGCGCGCAGCCCTGCTGCGCTATGGCGGGGGGCGGCCATGGCATGGGCCAATTGCACGGATCGACCTGGATGACGGCAATTGGCAGACCCAACTCATCACCAGCAATATTTCGATCAATTACCAGAACTGGCGGACCGGCGTGCTGCTTTCGCGCAGCGGTAACACTGGTCGCATAGGCTTTTCGGACGGCGAAGAAGCCAGTCTGATCGGTCTACCCGACAAGATTCGACCCGGCGACATTACTGCCGCTGCGCCGGTCAACGGTAGCACATGGGCGGTGCGAACCGTGCCCGAAGTTTCGGGCGGCATGGTGGTGCAAGATCCGCAAAGCGGGCGTGTACTTGCTATGCAGGGCGGGTTCGACGCTCGACTGGGATCGTTCAACCGCGCAACGCAAGCCAACCGCCAGCCGGGCTCCACGATCAAGCCGTTTGTTTATGCCACGGCGCTGGACAATGGCATGACGCCTGCCTCGATGGTGGTGGACGGCACGTTCTGCGTTTATCAGGGCGCGGCGCTGGGCGAAAAATGCTTCCGCAATTTTGGCAACGAAGGCGGATCGGGCAGTCACACGATGCGCTGGGGGCTTGAGCAATCGCGCAACCTGATGACGGTGCGCGTGGCCAACGACGTGGGCATGGACAAGGTGGTCCGCACGATCAAGGCCGTGGGTATCGGCGATTACCAGCCCTACCTTTCGATGGCGCTGGGGGCAGGCGACACCACGGTCATCAAGATGGTCAACGCTTATGGCGCACTGGCCAATCAGGGGCGCCAGCATGAACCGTCGCTGATCGATTATGTGCAGGACCGCAACGGAAAGGTGATCTGGCGTGCCGATGGCCGTCGCTGTGAAGGTTGCAGCATGGCGCAGTGGGATGGCAAGCCCATGCCTCGGCTGAAGCCCACTGGCAGGCAGGTGATGGATCCGCGCACGGCGTATCAGGTGGTGCACATGCTGGAAGGCGTGGTGGTGCGCGGAACGGCGGTCGTGCTGCGCGATCTGGGGCTGCCGCTGTTCGGCAAAACCGGTACCACATCAGGCCCGACCAACGTGTGGTTTGTGGGCGGATCGCCCGAAATCATTGCGGGCGTCTATATCGGGTATGACCAGCCGCGCAGCCTTGGTGGCTATGCTCAGGGCGGACGTATTGCTGCTCCGGTTTTCAAGCAACTGGTGCAGGAAACCAAGGGTCGCTGGAAGGATATTCCGTTCCGCGTTCCCGAAGGCGTTCGCATGGTCAAGGTGGACCGCATTTCGGGCAAGCGCGTGTTTGGCGGCACGCCCGACAACGATGTGGCCAAGGCGTCGATCATCTGGGAAGCGTTCAAACCCGATACTGAACCCAAGCGCACCGCGCGCGAAGGCGAAGTGAGTGCCAAGCAGGCGGTGATCGATGCATTGCGCAGGGCACGGGCCGCGCGCGGCATCCCTGATGTGGCTGAAGATGAGGCGCCGACCGAGCAGGACTTTCTGGAAGAGCAGGGCGGGATTTACTGACCTGTCCGATTGGCGGGCAGGTTGGCCGTTCGCATGGCTCAAAGGGCATTGGCTGGAGGGCAGGCGATCTGATAGTGTATGGTGATGACCTTGCGCTCTCTTGCTGCTGCTGGTGCAGCCTTCGCCCTTTGCCTTTCCACTCCGGCGCTGGCCGAACTGCCGGGCGGCTCGCGCGCGCCTGATTTTGCGGCCAAGGGTGCCCTTGCGGGCAAACCTTTCGCCTTTTCGCTTAAGGCGGCGCTGAAGAAGGGGCCGGTCGTCCTCTATTTCTATCCCAAGGCGTTTACGCAGGGCTGCACGCTGGAAGCCCACGCCTTTGCCGAGGCGAGCGGGGACTTCAAGGCGGCAGGCGCAACCGTGGTCGGCATGTCGAACGACGATATCGCCACCTTGCAGAAGTTTTCGACCGAAGCCTGCCGCGACAAGTTTGCCGTGGCTTCTGCCAGCCCTGCGGTCATCAAGGCCTATGACGTCGACCTGAAGCGCGAAGGCGTTTCGACCGGCCTGACCAAGCGCACCAGCTATGTCATCGCGCGCGACGGGCGCATCGTTATGGTCCATTCGGACATGGATTATCGCGACCATGTGAAGATGACGCTGGACGCAGTGCGCAAGCTGAAAGCGCGCAAGGGCTAAGGGCAAACCCGCTTTCGGCACTGCATGGCACACGCTTGGGCTTTACATGCCTGCCCGCTTCGCTAAGCGGCGCAGTTCGTTTCGTGTAATTGTTGTTTCGGAGTTGGATAGTCATGCGTGCCGAGGGGCAGGCCCATATCGATCGTATCGAGGCCGCGCTGGCGCTGGTCCGCAAGTTCCTTGACTGGGACCGCGCGGTGCGTCGGCTGGACGAGCTGAACGCGCGCGTCGAAGATCCGAAGCTGTGGGACGATCCGAAAAAGGCCGAAGAGGTGATGCGGGAGCGTCGCCGGCTGGAAGCGTCGATCGGCACCGTCAACGAAATCGGTCAGGAAATGGCCGATGCCATCGAGTTCGTCGAGCTGGGCGAGATGGAGGGCGACGAGGACACGATCAAGGAAGGCCTTGGCAGTTTGGCCGCGCTGGCTGACCGCGCGGACAACGACAAGGTGCAGGCCTTGCTGGCGGGCGAGGCCGATGCCAACAACGCCTATCTTGAAGTTCACGCAGGCGCAGGCGGCACCGAAAGCCAGGACTGGGCCGAAATGCTGCAGCGCATGTATACGCGCTGGGGTGAGCGCCACGGCTACAAGGTCGATCTGGTTGATTATCATGCGGGCGAAGCTGCCGGGATCAAGTCTGCCACGCTGCTTATCAAAGGCGAGAACGCCTATGGCTATGCCAAGACCGAAAGCGGCGTGCATCGTCTGGTCCGCATCAGCCCTTATGACAGTTCGGCACGTCGGCATACGTCGTTCAGTTCGGTCTGGGTCTATCCTGAAATCGATGACAACATCGAGGTGGATATCAACCCGTCGGACCTGAAGATCGATACCTATCGCGCGTCGGGTGCGGGCGGACAGCACGTTAACACCACCGATTCGGCGGTGCGTATCACGCACGTTCCCACCGGGATCATCGTGGCCAGTCAGAACGACCGCAGCCAGCATAAGAACCGCGCCACTGCGATGAACATGCTGAAGGCGCGCATTTACGAGGCTGAACTGGCCAAGCGCGAAGCGGCGGCAAGCGGCGAATATGCGGCTAAGACCGAAATCGGCTGGGGCCATCAGATCCGTTCCTATGTTCTCCAGCCCTATCAGCAGGTGAAAGACCTGCGCACCGGGGTGGTTTCCACCAATCCGACCGATGTGCTGGACGGGGCGCTCGATCCCTTCATGGCCGCTGCGCTTTCGCAGAAGGTGACGGGCGAGAAGGTGACGGTGGAGGACGACGATTGATGAGGGCTTCGGCCCTTGTCCCTTGTGCGCTGGCAGCGCTGCTGGTTGCCTGCAAGCCTGCGCCTGAAGAAGCGGCGCGGTTGTTTCCGCGTGCTGACCGGCCGGTGTCGGCGCTGGGCAGCACGGCCTTTTCGACAGAATCCGACCGCGATGATCGCAATGAAGCGAACACGGTGATGGATCTTGCCGGGGTTGTGCCCGGTATGAGCGTGGCGGATATCGGCGCGGGGGAGGGGTATTATACCGTCCGTCTGGCTGAGCGCGTGGGCGCCAAGGGCCGGGTTCTGGCACAAGATATCGATGGCGATGCACTTCGCCGTCTTGGCGCGCGCGTGGAAAAGGACCGGCTCGAAAACGTATCGATCAAGCCGGGGGCCGAGGATGATCCGCGTCTGCCGGAGCGCAGTTTCGACCGGGTGTTCCTGGTGCACATGTACCACGAAGTGACCGAGCCTTATGCTTTCCTGTGGCGCATCTGGCCCGCGGTGAAGCCCGGTGGGCGTGTGGTGGTGGTGGATGTGGATCGTTCGCCCGAAAAGCACGGCATTCCGCCCGCGCTGCTGATCTGCGAACTGGAGGCGGTGGGCTTTCGCTTGGATGAATTTCACCGTAAGCCGGAAATAGCGGGATACTATGCCCAGTTCGTGGCCGCGCCATCGCGGCCCGAACCGGGGAAGATCAAGCCTTGCCGGCTGAAAGCCGCAACGGGTGCGAGCGCGACAAGCGCGTTGAAAGGAAATTGATGTCTGCGTTCAAGGGGTTGAAGCCGATTCTCTATGCTGGCCGTGAAGTCTGGCCGCTGGTTGAGGGTGGCAAGGGCGTGGCCGCAACGAACCACATGAGTTCCGGGGCATGGGCAGCCGCGGGCGGAATCGGTACGGTCAGCGCGGTCAATGCTGACAGTTACGATGCCGATGGCAAGATCATTCCACAGGTTTATAACGCCCTGACGCGCAAGGAGCGCCACGAAGAACTGATCCGCTATGCTATCGACGGCGCGGTGGAGCAGGTGAAGCGCGCCCATGAAGTGTCGGGCGGCAAAGGCGCGATCAATATCAACGTGCTGTGGGAAATGGGCGGCGCGCAGCCCATTCTGGAAGCCGTGTTGGACCGGACCCGCGGGCTTGTGGCCGGGGTGACCTGCGGCGCCGGCATGCCTTACAAGCTGTCGGAAATTGCCGAGCGATACAATGTGCATTACCTGCCCATCGTGTCGTCGGGCCGTGCGTTCCGGGCGTTGTGGAAGCGGGCCTATCACAAGGTTCCGCATCTGCTGGGCGCAGTGGTATATGAAGATCCGTGGCTGGCGGGCGGGCACAATGGCCTGTCCAACGCCGAAGACCCGAAGAAGCCGGAAGATCCCTATCCGCGCGTGAAGGCGCTGCGCGATGTGATGCGCGCTGAAGGCGTTTCGGACGATGTGCCGATCGTGATGGCGGGCGGGGTATGGTTCCTGCGCGAATGGAATGACTGGATCGACAACCCGGAACTGGGTTCGATTGCTTTCCAGTTCGGCACGCGCCCGCTGCTGACCGAAGAAAGCCCGATTCCGCAGGGGTGGAAAGACCATCTGCGCACGCTGGAGCCGGGCGATGTGCTGCTGCACCGCTTTTCGCCCACGGGTTTCTATTCATCGGCCGTGCGCAACCCGTTCCTGCGATCGCTGGAAGCGCGCTCGGAACGCCAGATCCCCTATTCGCGGGTTGAGGCGGGCGACCATACCGCGCAGCTTGACGTGGGCGTTCGCGGCAAGAACTTCTGGGTTACGCCGAACGATCTGGCCCATGCGCGTGAATGGCATGGCGCGGGCTATGTTCATGCGCTGCGTACGCCCGATGATACGATGGTGTTCGTCACGCCGGAAGAGCGGGACGAAATCCAGAAGGATCAGAAGGATTGCATGGGCTGCCTGTCGCATTGCGGGTTCTCGTCATGGAAGGACCACGACGATTACACCACCGGGCGCCTGGCCGACCCGCGCAGCTTCTGCATCCAGAAGACGCTGCAGGACATCGCGCATGGCGGGGAACTGGACAAGAACCTGATGTTCGCAGGACACGCGGCCTATCGGTTCAAGCAGGACCCGTTCTATTCCAACAACTTCACGCCGACGGTGAAGCAGTTGGTGGACCGGATTTTGACTGGGGATTGAGTGGGTTTTTGAGGGTTGCGAGGGGCGGTTCCGGGGGGCCGGGGCCGCCATTTTTGTTGGATTGCGGACTACTCCTTCAATACACCACCTGTCGCCCCGTGCTTGACACGGGGCTTGGCTTCCCTTTCCGCCCCACGTTTGACACAACAGCCAAATGGAAAAGGGCGGCTGGGTTTACATCATGGCAAACCGCTATCGTGGCGGGATGTATATTGGCGTCACTTCCGATCTCACCCGGCGCGTGTGGCAGCATCGCGAAGGTGACGGTTCGATCCACGTTGCGGACTTTGGCAAGACAAGGCTGGTCTATGCCGAACGGCAGGCGGAAATCGAACCCGCCATTGCACGCGAGAAGCTGGTCAAGAAATGGCGCCGGGAATGGAAATTCGCGCTGATCGAAGCAGACAATCCCGATTGGCTGGACCTTTGGGAGCAGTGGTATCCGACGGTGGAAGCGCGGGAAGGCGACGTCGCAAGGTAGCCAAGCCCCGTGTCAAGCACGGGGCGACGATAGTGGGTTTTAGGATTTGAGGGTATTTTGCTGGCCAGATGAATGTCGGCTTCTGCAGCGTCGGGAAAGCTGACTAAATGGCGGGAGTTGGGTGGAAGGCGGTCATTTAAGTTCTGATGGGCGTCCAGCGAAAAACTGCTAGACGAGAAGTGAGATGACCGCGAACTCAACAAGATTTTTCGACGGGATGAGCCCGAAGGATAGGTTACTGGGATGGAGCATCATCTTCGTTCCGATAGTTACCCTTGTCGCCCTCGGCGCGATTTTCCTTCGTCCGACCCCAATATCAGCAGATGCAGTTCTGGGTTGTTACATCGCCCTCGGAGCGCCCTCACTAGAGGTGAGGCGCGGTTCGATCCGCATTGACGAGCCCCAAGACCGCACCTTCACTTATGTCGCTGAACCCGCGAAAGTGGGGTATAGGCTGACGGTAGCTCCAGCGATGAGCCTACGGGCTAAGGGCGCGGGTCGCTATGTGTTCGTTCGAGACGAGCGCGGAATAGGATATTTTTGGCCTCTCCTGCCCAACCGATCCGATGACCCGCAGGATATGCGAAAGCCCGCAGACTTCAGCGGACGTTTCCAGTTAGTTACGGACGACGGTAAAACAGTCATCTATACGCGGGCGGATAAGCAGCCCTGTTTCTGATGACCGCAATGGCGTCGTAACCAGAACGGCAGATTTTGACGAAAAATCGGCAAATGCCGTCGCTCCAACGCCGGGAGGGGCAGAAACCCCTCCCGGTGCCATAATCAGTCCATTTCCCACGCGCGTTCGCCGTGGCTGGTGATGTCGAGGCCTTCGCGTTCTTCGTCCTCGGTCACGCGCATCGGGATGACCATCGAGACCATCAGCGCGCAGACGACGGTGGCGAAGGCGCTCCATAGCGCGACGATGCCGACGCCCGCGATTTGGGCGACGAGTTGGCGGGTGAGATCCATGCCTTCGGCATAGCCGGTGCCACCGAACGATTCAGAGATGAACACGGCGAGCAGGATCGACCCGATCATGCCGCCGACGCCGTGGACGGCGAAAACGTCGAGAGAATCGTCGATCTGGAGGCGCTGTTTGACCAGTTGGATCATGGGATAGCACACCACGGCTGCGGCAACGCCGAACAGCATGGCGGCGCCCGGCGCGATGAAACCGGCCGCAGGGGTGACCGTGGCGAGGCCCGCGATGGCGCCGGTGGCAAAGCCGACCGAGGTGGGTTTGCCGACCGAGAACTTTTCGATCACCAGCCACACCAGCGCGGCGACGCAGGCGGCAACGTGGGTGTTGATGATGGCCGAAGCGGCATCATCGTTGGCGGCAAGGGCCGAGCCGCCGTTGAAGCCGAACCAGCCGACCCAAAGCAGCGCTGCGCCCGCCATGGTCAGCGAGGGGCTGTGCGGCAGCATGAGGGTTTTGGGAAAGCCCATGCGTTTGCCCAACAGCATTGCGACGACCAGCGCCGAAACGCCCGCCGTTGTGTGAACGACAATGCCGCCGGCAAAATCGAGCGTGCCGAACTTGGTGGCGAGCCAGCCGCCGCCCCAAACCCAGTGGGCGGAAGGAGCATAGACCAGCAGGCCCCACAGTGCGCTGAATGCAACGACCCAGCCGAACCGCGCGCGATCCACCCATGCGCCGACCATGAGCGCCGGGGTGATGAGTGCAAAGCACATCTGGAACAGGGCAAACGCGCTTTCGGGAATGGCGGTATTGGCGCGGACATTGCCGAGATCGAGCAGCATCCACGCATTGCCGCTGCCCAGCCAGCCGCCGGTGACATCGCCAAAGGCCAGAGTATAGCCGACCATGATCCACAGCACCGAGGCGACAGCGGCAATCGCACCGACCTGAACCAGAACGGCCAGAAAGCCCTTGGCGCGCACAAGGCCGCCGTAGAACAGGGTAAGGCCGGGCATGGCCATCATCAGCACGAAGGCAGATGACACCAGAATCCATGCAGTATCGCCGGTATCGGCCACGTCTTCAGCGCTGATCGCATCAGCCTGTGCGTGGGCCAGCACGGGCAGAAACGCCGCGCCGAGGGCGATCAAAGTCGCCAGCTTGTTTCGCATTCGCAAAGTCTCCCCCTCGCAACCGCTACGCAGGGCAGCGTTGCCAGATCCTCTCCGCACGAGGCTCTAGAGCAAGATCAAGGGCGCGCACAAGCACGGTTGCGAACGATTGTTGTGCGAAAGGGGGATTCCAGATGATGGAGCTTAAACGAGGCCTTCCAGCACCTGATCGGGTGGGCGGTGGCCATCTGCCCAGAAGCGGATGTTGGCGATGACCTTGTCACCCGATGCGATGCGGCCTTCGAACGTGGCGCTGCCCATGTGGGGCAGGATGGCGACGTTGTGGTGGGCCAGCAGGCGGGCATCGACCTGGGGTTCGTGTTCGAACACATCAAGCCCGGCCCCGCCGATGCGGCCTTCGACCAGCGCGGCGATCAGCGCTTCTTCTTCGACCAACTGGCCGCGCGCCGTGTTTACCAGATAGGCTTCGGGCTTCATCAGCGCGATGCGGCGAGCGTCGATCAGGTGGTGCGTTTCGGGCGTGGCGGGACAGTGCAGGGTGAGGATGTCGGCATCGGCCACCAGACGATCCAGATCGGCCTCGAACCGGGCGCCGAACATCGTTTCAAGCGCTTCGGGCAGGCGGTGGCGGCTGTTGTAGGCGACATTCAGGCCAAAGGCGCGGGCACGGTGGGCGACGGCCTGACCGATGCGGCCCATGCCGACGATGCCCAGCGTCTTTCCAGCAAGGCGATGGCCAAGCATGGTGGACGGTGCCCAGCCTTCCCATTTGCCCGCGCGCAACATGCGCCCGCCGTGGTTGAGGCGGCGCGTGACCGAGATGATGAGTGCGATGGTCATGTCCGCGGTATCGTCGGTGAACACGCCCGGCGTGTTGGTGACGATGATCTTGCGTGCGCGGGCCGCGGAAAGATCGACATGTTCGGTGCCTGCGCCGAAATTGGCGATCAGGCCAAGCTGCGGCCCGGCCTGTGCGATCATATCCGCATCGATCCGGTCGGTTACCGTGGGGACGATGACATGGGCGGCCTGCATCGCGGCGATCAGCTCTGCGCGGGACAGGGGATGATCGTCAGCGTTCAGCGTGACGTCGAAAAGCTGTGCCATGCGGTCCTGCGTTTCGGGCAGGAGGCTGCGGGTGACAAACACACGCGGTTTGCCTTCGATGCGGCGGGTCGGGCGATAATCGGCGCTGGTGGACATGATGGCCAAAGCTTGGCGCAGGGGCAGGGGCCGGTCAAGCAGCAGGCAGGGTGATGATGGTGGACAGCATATTGCAGGGTGTTGCCCTGTGACGGCATTTTTGCGACGGGATGGGCCATGACCATCGGTGTTGCCAGACGATTTGCGATCAGCATTGCTGCAGTGGCAGCGGTTGCGCTCGGCCATGTTGGCCCTGTTTCTGCACAGACCAGTGACGACGCGGGCGTGCCCTATTGGGTGTCGACATCCAAGGACAAGGCGAACATGCGCGTGGGGCCGGGGCGAGAATATCGCATCAACTGGACCTATGTGCGCAAGGGTGTGCCGCTGAAAGTGCTGCGCATGATGGGCGGCTGGCGTCTGGTCGAAGACCCGGAAGGCGCGCGCGGGTGGATTTTGGCGCAGTTCCTGACGCGGCAGCGCGCCGCGATTGTGAAGGGCGGCGAAACGGCACTGAAAGAAGGCAAGGACGGCGGTGGCCGCTTGCTGTGGCGCGTGGCCCCCGGCGTGATTGGCAAGCTGGGCGATTGCGAAGCGAACTGGTGTGCGTTCGATGTGGACGGGCGCGCCGGTTTTATCCGCGCCGACAGCGTGTGGGGCGCAGGACAGCCCTGATGGAGGCGGTAACCCCCAGCCTTGCGGGCCGGGGGTTTGCCAAATTCAGACCAGTTCGATGGCAAGCGCCGTGGCTTCACCGCCGCCGATGCACAGGCTGGCGACGCCCTTCTTCAGGCCCTTGGCCTTGAGTGCGGCGATCAGCGTGGTGACAATGCGGGTGCCCGAAGCGCCGATAGGGTGACCCAGTGCGGTGGCACCGCCATTGACGTTGATCTTGGCGTGGGGAATGCCAAGGTCGTGCATCGCGAACATGGCGACACAGGCGAAGGCTTCGTTCACTTCGAACAGATCGACATCGCTGATGGACCAGCCCGCCTTTTCAAGAACCTTGTTGATCGCGCCGACCGGAGCGGTGGTGAAATCCTTGGGTTCCTGTGCGTGTGCGGCCACGGCCACAACGGTTGCCACAGGCGAAAGGCCTGACGCGCTGGCGACGCTTTGGCGGGTGAGCACGACAGCGGCGGCACCGTCCGAGATGGACGAGGAGGTGGCGGCGGTGATGGTGCCGTCCTTGGCGAAAGCGGCCTTCAGCGACGGGATCTTGTCGGGGCGGCCCTTGCCGGGGGCTTCGTCCGTGTCGACGGTGACTTCGCCAGCGCGGGTCTTGACCGTTACCGGCGCGATTTCATCGGCGAAGCTGCCATCGGCCACGGCAGCCTGTGCGCGGCGCAGCGATTCGATGGCGTAGTCATCCTGCTGTTCGCGGGTGAGCTGGTAAGCGTTGGCGGTGTCCTGTGCGAAGGTGCCCATGGCACGGCCCGCTTCGTAGGCGTCTTCAAGGCCATCGAGGAACATGTGGTCATAGGCCGTGTCATGGCCGATGCGCGCGCCCGAACGGTGCTTTTTCAGCAGGTAGGGGGCGTTGGTCATCGATTCCATGCCGCCTGCGACGATCACGTCCACGCTGCCCGAAGCCAGCGCTTCGGCGCCCATGATGATGGTCTGCATGCCTGAACCGCAGACTTTGTTGACGGTGGTGGCCTGAACCGACTTGGGCAGGCCAGCCTTGATGGCCGCCTGTCGGGCAGGGGCTTGGCCAAGCCCTGCGGGCAGCACGCAGCCCATGTAGATGCGTTCAACACTGGCGGGTGAAACGCCCGCACGCTCGACCGCGGCCTTGACTGCGGTTGCGCCGAGGTCCGTCGCGGCGACATCAGCCAGCGACCCCTGCATTGCGCCCATGGGGGTGCGGGCATAGGACAGGATCACGACGGGATCGGCGGAAGAGAACTGTGCCATGGCTTGACTGCCTTTTCTGAATACGTGCTAGCTGCACCGGCTACCTGTCACTTATTAGTGTTGCAGTGCAGCGAAATCAAATGCTGCGATTGGGTGGCAGGGGATGCGCGCTAAATGGTTGAGCATGGCCTGATTCTCGTTCCACTGGGATGGCTGGTTGCAGGCGCGGCGGTGCTGGGCGCGGTGATCGGCAGCTTTTTGGGAGCGGCGCTGGGGCGTTTACCGGAGGGGCGATCGATCGTCACCGGGCGATCGGCCTGCGATGGCTGTGGAAAAGCGTTGACGGTAACCGAACTGGTGCCGGTGCTGTCATGGCTGGTTCAACGCGGCAGATGCCGGACTTGCGGCGGGGCCATTGGCGCATGGCAACTGGGGTGCGAACTGGGTGGGGCGCTGGTAGGCATTGGGGCGGTGCTGACAGCGCGCGACGGGCTGGTGCCGGCGACCATGGTGCTGGGCTGGCAACTGCTGCTGCTGGCCCTGCTGGACCTGCGTCACCTGTGGCTGCCGCGTGCGCTGGTGATCTGGCTGGCGGTAAGCGGTGCTGCGGTTGCGGCGGCGGCGGCGTGGCGTGGGGGCAGCACCGATCCACTTCTGATTTCCGTAACAGGCGGCGCGCTGGGCTTTGGCATGTTGTGGCTGATTGCGCGGTTCTACCTGAAAGCGCGCGGGCGTGAAGGGATGGGGGCGGGCGATCCGCCGCTGCTGGGCGCGATTGGCCTGTGGCTGGGGCCGCTGGGCGTGATCGAAACGATGCTGGGGGCAAGTATCGTCGGAATTGTCGTGGCTATTGTCATGCATGTCAGCAAGCGTAAGGTTGCAGCAGATACGGCGCTGCCGCTGGGAACCTGCCTTGCCGCTACGGCATGGCCGCTGTTCCTGCTGCAAGGGCTGGGATAGCTGATTCGGCGGGGAGAGGGCGATATGCAGGATATGAAGCGCGAGGCGATGCTGGCCTTGCTGGAGCGGCAGCGCGCCGCATTTACATCCGCCCGGCCTGAACCGCTGTCTGTCCGGCATGATCGACTGGAACGCTGCGCCCGGCTGCTGCTCGACCATGGCGAAGATCTGGCGCGGGCGATGAGCGCGGACTTTGGCCACCGCAGCCACGAACAATCGATGCTGACCGATGTGATGCCTGCGTTGAGCATGGTCCGCTATTCGCAAAAGCGGATGAAGGCGTGGTCAAAACCGGAAAAGCGGCATGTCGCCTTTCCGCTGGGTCTGCTGGGGGCCAAGGCCGAAGTACGGTATGAACCGAAGGGCGTGATCGGTATCGTCGCGCCGTGGAATTTTCCGGTGGGATTGACGCTTGCCCCGCTGGCGCAGGCTTTTGCTGCCGGGAACAGAGCGCTGTTGAAGCCCAGCGAATTTACCGAGGCGACGTCCGCATTGATGGCGGAGTTGTTCGGCAGGTTTTTCAGCGATGATGAAGTGGCGGTGGTGCTGGGCGGGCCGCAGGCAGGGCAGGACTTCTGTTCGCTGCCGTTCGATCATCTGCTGTTCACCGGGGCGACGTCCATTGGCAAACATGTGCTGCACGCGGCGGCGGACAATCTGGTGCCGGTGACGCTGGAGCTGGGCGGCAAGTCCCCTACGATTCTGGGGCGCAGCGCCGATGTGGTCAAGGCGGCCGAGCGGATCGCGCTGGGGAAGATGATGAATGCGGGGCAGATCTGCCTTGCACCCGATTACATGCTGGTGCCCGAAGATCTGGAAGAACAGGCGATCAACGCGGTGAGCCGGAGCGTTGCGCAGATGTACCCCACGCTATTGGCGAACGATGATTATACATCCGTCATCAACCGCCGTCATCGCGACCGGCTGGTGGGGCTGGTGGATGATGCCGTGGCCAAGGGCGCACAGGCGATGGTGGTCAATCCCGGTGGCGAGAACTTTGAAGGATCGAACGGCAACAAGCTGCCGCTGACCATCCTGCGCAATGTGAATGACGATATGAAGGTGATGCAGGACGAGATTTTCGGGCCTGTGCTGCCGGTTAAGACCTATCGCGGCATCGATGAAGCCATCGATTATATCAATGCGCATGATCGCCCGTTGGGGCTGTATTACTTCGGCGAGGATACGGGCGAGCGCGAGACGGTGCTGAACCGGACGATTTCGGGCGGCGTGACGGTTAACGATGTTATTTTTCATGTCTCGGCAGATGATTTGCCGTTTGGCGGAATCGGGCCATCGGGCATGGGCAGCTATCACGGTATCGAGGGCTTCCGCAGCTTCAGTCATGGCCGCGCGGTCTATCGCCAGCCCCGGCTGGACGTGGCGAAGCTGGCAGGATTGAAGCCACCTTACGGGGCGGCCACGGCACGCACGTTGAAGATGCAATTAAAGTAAGCAAGGCATACAGTGCCGGGTTCCCGCGCCAGTGGGGCAATGTGCAGACACAATATGCCCACAAGGGTGACAAAAGGCTGGTGGAATCCGCGCATTCCGCAATGCACACCACTTGCGCCGAAGCGATGTCGGGACTAGGGCGCTGGCGAACCTGCAGCTAAGGCGAGTCAGCCCCTTTGGTCGACCAAGCATCCTATCTCGCGCAATATCTGCCGATCCTGATCTTCCTGGGGATTGCACTGGCGCTTTCCACGGCCTTCGTGTTCCTGCCGATGGGTATTGCCCGTCTTACGGGCGCGCATCAGCCAAACGCCGACAAGCTCAGCGAATATGAATGCGGCTTTCCCGCGTTCGAAGATCCGCGCAGCCAGTTCGACGTCCGGTTCTATCTGGTCGCGATCCTGTTCATCATCTTCGATCTTGAAGCGGCATTTCTGTTTCCTTGGGCTGTCAGCCTGAAGGAAACCGGTTGGGCCGGGTGGATCACGATGATGGTGTTCCTGGGCGAACTGGTGATTGGCTTTATCTATGCCTGGAAGAAAGGGGCGTTGGACTGGGAATGAGCAACATGACCGCTTCTCCGCTCGTCACCGCCAATCAGGGAGCCATGGTCGCTCCCGATCAGGCGTTTTTTGACAGCCTCAATGCCGAAGTGAACGACAAGGGCTTTCTTGTCACTTCGACGGAAGACCTGTTCCAGTGGGCGCGTACCGGTTCGCTGTGGTGGATGACCTTCGGGCTTGCCTGCTGCGCGGTCGAGATGATCCACGTCAACATGCCGCGCTACGATATGGAGCGCTTCGGGGCTGCGCCGCGCGCCTCTCCGCGCCAGTCGGACGTGATGATCGTGGCGGGCACGCTGTGCAACAAGATGGCTCCTGCCCTGCGCAAGGTCTATGACCAGATGTCCGAGCCTAAGTACGTGATCTCAATGGGATCATGCGCCAATGGCGGAGGGTATTATCACTACAGCTATTCGGTTGTGCGTGGCTGCGATCGCATCGTGCCTGTGGACATTTATGTTCCCGGTTGCCCGCCGACCGCCGAAGCGCTGCTGTATGGCGTAATGCAGTTGCAGCGGAAGATCCGCCGCGCTGGCACGATCGAGCGTTGAGGGAGCAGGGCTGATGACGGTTCTCCATTCCGCTCCGCGCTGGACGTCGAACGAAGGCGTGAAGGATGCGCTGGTCGCCGCTTTGGGCGATATGGTTGTTTCGGCTGCCGAAGAACACGGCGAAATCCTGCTGACGGTTGTGCGTGAACGCGCCGAGGATGCGCTGCGTTCTTTGCGTGACGATCACGAATACCAGCAGTTGATGGATATCGCAGGTGTCGATTATCCGCAGCGCGCAGACCGTTTCGAGGTTTGCTACTGCCTGCTGTCGCTGACCAAGAACCATCGCATTGTCGTCAAGGTTTCGACCGACGAGGCGAAGCCGGTGCCGACGGTCACGACGCTCTGGCCGAACGCCGGTTGGTACGAGCGTGAAGTTTACGACATGTATGGCGTGCTGTTTGCAGGCAACCCCGATCTGCGCCGCATTCTGACGGACTATGGCTTCCAGGGCCATCCGTTCCGCAAGGACTTCCCGCTGACGGGCTATGTCGAACTGCGCTATTCCGAAGAGGACAAGCGCGTTGTCTATGAACCGGTGCAGCTTGCACAGGATCTGCGGCAGTTCGATTTCATGAGTCCGTGGGAAGGTGCTGACTATGTGCTGCCCGGCGATGAAAAGGCCGTAACCCCACCGCCCGCTCCGGCTCCGGTGGCAACCGCGCCTGCCAATGCTGGCACGCCCAAGGTTGATACGCCCAAGACGACGGACAAGCCTGCCGATACGGGCGCTGGCGCAGCGGCGAATGCCGAAGCGGCCAAGCCTTCGGTAGCGGACGAAGCGGCCAAGGACGCACCTGATGCGCCAAAGCCGACCGACGATCGTCCTGCCAAGACTGAGGGAGACGGCGCATGAGCCTGAGCCTCGAACAGTCGCCGACGACCGGCGACGAGGTCATCACCAACTACACGATCAACTTTGGGCCACAGCATCCCGCCGCTCACGGCGTGTTGCGCATGGTTATGGAGCTGGACGGCGAAATCATCGAACGTATCGATCCGCACGTCGGCCTGCTGCACCGCGGCACCGAAAAGCTGATCGAACACAAGACCTATCTGCAGGCGCTGCCCTATTTCGACCGGTTGGACTATTGTTCGCCGCTGGCGATGGAGCATTCCTATGTTCTGGCGGTTGAAAAGCTGCTGAACATCGAGGTTCCGCTGCGGGCGCAGTATCTGCGCGTGCTGTTTGCGGAACTAACACGCATCTGCAACCACATGCTCAACCTTGGGTCGCATGTGATGGACGTCGGTGCGATGACGCCGAACCTGTGGATGTTCGAAGTGCGCGAGGACTGCCTCAACTTCTTCGAACGTGCTTCGGGCGCGCGTATGCACTCGGCCTGGTTCCGTCCCGGTGGCGTGCATCAGGACGTGCCGCTCAAGCTGTTGACCGACATCGCCGAATGGATCGACACGCGCCTGCACCCGCTGTTCAACGACGCGATGAGCCTGGTGGTCGACAACCGCATCTTCAAGCAGCGCAATGTCGACATCGGCGTGGTGTCGATGGAAGACGCTGTGCGCTGGGGCTTTTCTGGCCCGATGATCCGTGGTTCGGGCATTGCGTGGGATCTGCGCAAGAGCCAGCCCTACGACGTTTATGATCGCATGGACTTTGCTGTTCCTGTCGGCACCAATGGCGATTGCTATGACCGCTTCATGGTCCGCGTGGAAGAAGTGCGCCAGTCGGCTCGCATCATCCAGCAGTGCATCGCGCAGATGCCTGAAGGTCCGGTGGCCAGCACCGACCGCAAGGTGGTGCCCCCCAAGCGCGCCGAGATGAAGCAGTCGATGGAAGCGCTGATCCATCACTTCAAGCTCTACACCGAAGGCTTCCACGTTCCGGCAGGCGAAGTCTATGTGGCGACCGAAAGCCCCAAGGGCGAATTCGGTGTCTATCTGGTGTCGGACGGAAGCAACAAGCCCTACCGCTGCAAGATCCGCCCGACCGCGTTCTCGCACCTTCAGGCGATGGACTTCATGAGCGTCGGCCACATGCTGCCCGACGTGACCGCGATCATCGGCGCGATTGACGTCGTGTTCGGGGAGTGTGACCGGTGAGCAATCTTGAAACCGCCAAGGCGATGATCGCCGCCTATAACGCGCAGGACGTGGATACTTACGTTTCCTACATGACCGACGACGCTTGCGAGGCGAACTATCGCGGGGATGTGGTGCGTGAGGGCAAGGAGGGCACGCGCTCTGGCCTCTCCGCCGCGTTTGCGCGCTGGCCGCAGAACCATGCCGAAATCATCGAGGCGCAGGCCATCGGCAACTATGTGCTGATGCGCGAGCATGTGACGCGCGGCCCCGCAACCGATGGTTCGGCGCTGGTCGAGCCGTTCGATGTGATCGCAGTCTATTCTTTCGAGGGCGACAAGTGCTCTCGGGTGGAGTTTATCCGGTGAAGTCCACGTTTGACCTCATGCGCCTCTGGGCCATGCTGACGGGCCTTGTGCTCGCCGCATGGTATTTCGCAGCGCTGTTGATGGGCGCGAAGCAGACCGAAACCCTGTCGATGCTGGTAACGGCCATCGGTGGGTTTGAACTGTTTCATTTTGCGCAGGATATCTGGCTGAAGCGGGGGCGGACCAATGGCTGATCGTTATATTGAAGCCGATACGCCCGAACTGCGCGCGCGCTGGGGCGGCTTTGAATGGACGGCTGCAAATGCCGAACAGGCCAAGGTCATCGTCGGGCGCTATCCCGAGGGGCGTCAGCGCTCTGCCGTGATGCCGCTGCTCGATCTGGCGCAACGTCAGGTTGGCGCAGAAGAGAATACGCAAGGGTGGCTGCCGATTCCGGTGATGGAATATGTGGCCAAGTACCTCGACATGCCGGTGATCCGCGTGGTCGAAGTGGCGACATTCTACACCATGTACAACATCGCGCCGATTGGCCGCTTCCACGTGCAGGTCTGTGGCACCACGCCGTGCATGCTGCGCGGGTCGGACGACATTCTGGCTGCCTGCAAGGGCAAGGGCCTGAAGAAGGGCCACACCACGGCGGACGGCCTGTTCACGCTGACCGAAGTGGAATGCATGGGCAACTGCGCATCCGCCCCGATGGTCCAGATCAACGATGACAATTACGAAGATCTGACCGCCGCCGACATGGACCGCATCCTTGACGAACTGGCAGCGGGCAAGCAGCCCAAGACTGGCACGCAATTGCCGGGCCGTCACACGGTGGAACCGGCGGGGGCCTTGAGCAACCTGACGGCGATGGTTGACGCCAACCATGATTATCGGGGGGAGTGGTAAGATGGCTGACAAGCTCGACAGCACTTCGTGGACTGGTGACACGTCGCATCGTGACCCTGAGTTTACGCCAGCGGCAAAGGCCGTGATTGGTAAAACCCTCAAAAGGGTAGCTTTGGCGACTGTGGCTTTCGTGGCTGGTGCCGCAGTCCTCAAGGGGATGATGTGATGCTCGCTGATAAAGACCGCATCTTCACCAACGTCTACGGCTTCCAGCCCTGGAACCTGAAAGCTGCGCAGGCGCGCGGCGATTGGGACAATACCAAGGCCCTGATGGAGCGCGGGCAAGACGCGATCATTGAGGAAATCAAGGCTTCGGGCCTGCGTGGCCGTGGCGGTGCGGGCTTCCCCACCGGCATGAAATGGTCGTTCATGCCCAAGGAAAGCAAGGACGGGCGTCCTAGCTTCCTCGTCATCAACGCCGACGAATCAGAGCCGGGTTCGTGCAAGGACCGCGAAATCATCCGCCACGATCCGCACAAGCTGATCGAGGGCGCGCTGATTGCCGGCTACGCGATGCGTGCGCGCGCTGCCTACATCTACATTCGCGGCGAATATATCCGCGAAGCCGAAACGCTGTTTGCCGCCGTGCAGGAGGCCTATGACGCCGGGCTGATCGGCAAGAACGCCAGCGGTTCGGGCTACGATTTCGACGTCTTCGTCCATCGCGGCGCAGGTGCTTATATCTGCGGTGAAGAAACCGCGATGATCGAAAGCATCGAAGGCAAGAAGGGCCAGCCCCGTCTGAAGCCGCCGTTCCCGGCAGGCGCGGGCCTCTATGGCTGCCCTACCACGGTCAACAACGTGGAATCGATCGCGGTTGCGCCAACCATCCTGCGTCGTGGGGCTTCGTGGTTCTCCTCCTTCGGGCGCGAAAACAACAAGGGCACCAAGCTTTTCCAGATCAGCGGGCACGTCAACCGTCCCTGCGTGGTCGAAGAAGAGATGAGCATCCCGTTCAGCGAGCTGATCGAGAAGCACTGCGGCGGCATCCGTGGCGGCAAGGACAACCTGCTGGCGGTGATCCCCGGCGGTTCTTCGGTTCCGCTGGTTCCGGCTGCGGAAATCTGGGACGCGCCGATGGACTTCGACGGGCTGCGTGCATTGGGTTCGGGGCTTGGCACCGCTGCGGTCATCGTCATGGACAAGTCCACCGATATCGTCCGCGCAATCAGCCGCCTGTCGTACTTCTACAAGCACGAATCTTGCGGCCAGTGCACGCCGTGCCGTGAAGGCACCGGCTGGATGTGGCGCGTGATGGAACGCCTGCGTACCGGTGATGCTGACGTCAGCGAAATCGACATGCTGTTCAATGTGACCAAACAGGTTGAAGGCCACACCATCTGCGCTCTGGGCGATGCGGCCGCATGGCCGATCCAGGGCCTTATCAAGCACTTCCGCCCGGAGATTGAGCGCCGGATTGCCGAGAACGTGCGGGAGGCAGCAGAATAATGCCTAAAGTCAAAGTCGACGGCGTTGAACTCGAAGTTCCGGCAGGCGCGACAGTCCTGCAGGCGTGCGAGCTGGCCGGTAAGGAAATTCCGCGCTTCTGCTATCATGAGCGGCTGAGCATTGCGGGCAATTGCCGCATGTGCCTTGTCGAAGTGAAACCAGGGCCGCCCAAGCCGCAGGCTTCGTGCGCGCTTCCCGCAACTGAAGGGCAGGAAATCCGCACGGATTCCGAGATGGTCAAGAAGGCGCGCGAAGGGGTGATGGAGTTCCTCCTCATCAACCACCCGCTTGACTGCCCGATTTGCGATCAGGGCGGCGAATGCGATCTTCAGGACCAGTCTGTCGCCTATGGGCGAGGTGCCTCGCGATATCACGAGCATAAGCGCGCGGTGACCGAGAAGTACATGGGCCCGCTCATCAAGACCACGATGACGCGCTGCATTCACTGCACGCGCTGCGTTCGCTTTAGCGAAGAAGTGGCGGGCGTTGACGAGATCGGCGCGCTATATCGTGGCGAAACCATGCAGATTTCCACTTATCTGGAAAAGGCTGCGGCGCACGAACTGTCGGCCAATGTGATCGACCTCTGCCCGGTCGGCGCGCTGACCAGCGCCCCTTATGCGTTCGAAGCGCGTCCGTGGGAGCTTAAGAAGACGCTGTCGATCGATGTGTCGGACGCGATCGGTTCGAATATCCGCCTCGATAGCCGTGGCCGCGAAGTGCTGCGCATTCTGCCGCGCGTCAACGATGACGTGAACGAGGAATGGCTGTCTGACCGTGCACGCTATATGGTCGATGGCCTGACCCGCCGCCGTCTGGACAAGCCTTGGCTGCGCCGTGATGGCAAGCTGGTTGCGGCCACGTGGGCCGAGGCTTTTGCCGCAGTGGCGAAGATCAACCCCGGTTCGGCCGTGGCGGTTGTCGCTGGCGATCTGGTCGATTGCGAAACCATGTTCGCGGCCAAGAAGCTGGCTGGCGCGCTGGGTTCAACACTGCTTGAAGGGCGTCAGACGGGCCTTGCCTATGACTGCTCGAACATGGCGGCGGTCAACTTCAATTCGACGCTGGCCGGAATCGAAGATGCGGATGCGATCCTCATTCTTGGCTCGATGGTGCGCGATGAAGCGCCGTTGCTTAACACCCGCTTGCGCAAGGCGGTAAAGAAGGGCGCAAAGGTCTTCATCGTCGGCCCGCAGTGGGATCCGACCTACCCGGCGACATTCCTTGGCGACGATGCTGGCGTGATTGGCAATCTTCCCGCCGAAGTGACCGACCTGTTCGCCAAGGCTGCCAAGCCTGCGATCATCGTTGGCGGTGCAGGGTTGGCCATGGGCGGTCTGGGAGCTGGCCTTGCGTTTGCGGCACGGTTTAATCTGGTCCGTGAAGACTGGAACGGCTTCAACGTGGTCCACATGGCGGCTGCCCGTATGGGTGGGCTGATGCTGGGCTACGCACAGAAGGGCGGCATTGCCGACCTCGTGGCTGCCAAGCCGAAGATGGTAATCTCGCTCGGCGCCGACGAGGTGGACTTCACCAAGTTTGCTGACAGCATGATCGTCCACATCGGCCATCATGGTGACAAGGCGGCACACGCTGCCGACGTGATCCTGCCCGCCGCTGCCTTCAGCGAGAAGGACGGCACTTACGTCAACACCGAAGGCCGCGTGCAGTATGCCGAAAAGGCCGTGTTCGCGCCCGGCGATGCCCGCGAGGACTGGACGATCCTGCGCGCGATGGCCGATGCGCTGGGCGTTTCGGTGGGCTTTGACAGCTTTGAACAGCTTCGCGCTGCGATGGTTGCCGAAGTTCCGGCGCTTGGCGTTGAAGGCCTGGCTGATTACGGCGCGCTGCCGTCCGCTCCGTCTGACGCAAAGGCAGAAGGCGTGATCGCGGGTTATCCGATCAAGGACCGCTACCTGACCAACGCCATTGCCCGCTCCAGCCCCACGCTGCAGCGCTGCTCGGCGGAACTGCTCCACGGTGAAAACTTCGCGGAGGCCGCGGAATGACCGAGTTCTTCATGGGTCTGGGCCTCTCTTATGAGTGGGCCTGGGGCATCTCCACCATTGCTGGCATTCTGCTCATCGCGCTGCCGCTGATGCTGGGCGTTGCGATGATTATTTATGCCGACCGCAAGATCTGGGCGGCCATGGCGTTGCGCCGTGGTCCGAACGTGGTCGGGCCGCTGGGGCTGTTGCAGTCGTTCGCGGATGGTCTGAAGGTGTTCCTGCAGGAAACCATCATTCCGTCGGCCGCGAACAAGGGTCTGTTCCTGATCGCGCCGATCATCACCTTCACCGTCGCGCTGATGGCCTGGGCGGTGATCCCGTTCAATTCGGGCGCAGTGCTGGCCGATATCAACGTCGGCCTGCTCTACGTGCTCGCGATCTCGTCGCTGGGCGTTTACGGGGTGGTGATTGCGGGTTGGTCGTCCAACTCGAAATACCCGTTCTTTTCGGCAATGCGCGCTTCGGCGCAGATGATTTCGTATGAAGTCTCGATCGGCTTTATTTTGATCTGCGTGGTGCTGTGGGCGGGGTCATTCAATCTGAATGACATTGTCAAGGCGCAGCAAGGGCATGTCTGGATCATCAACGGCTTCGTTGCGAACCCGCTGCTGTTTCCGATGTGGGTGATGTTCCTGATTTCGGGCATGGCCGAAACTGCGCGCGCGCCGTTCGACCTTACCGAAGCGGAATCCGAACTCGTTGCGGGTTACCAGACCGAATATTCGTCGATGAGCTTCGCGCTCTACTGGCTGGGCGAATATGCCAACGTGCTGCTGATGTGCGCGCTGAACGCCGTGCTGTTCTGGGGCGGATACTTGCCGCCGCTTGACATTCCGGTGCTCTACCTCGTGCCGGGCTTCGTATGGCTGCTGCTCAAGATTCTGTTCTTCTTCTTTATCTTCAGTTGGGTGAAGGCGACGGTTCCGCGCTATCGCTATGACCAACTGATGCGCCTGGGCTGGAAAATCTTCCTGCCCGTATCGCTGCTGTTCGTTGTTCTCGTCAGCGGCTACCTCATGGCTACCGGACACTTCGCATGACCGTCGGACAGCTCATCAAGAGCTTTACCCTTTGGGAGTTCGTGAAGGCGCACTGGCTGACCTTGAAGTATCTCTTCAAGCCCAAGGCGACGATCAACTACCCGTTCGAGAAGAACCCGCTCTCCCCGCGTTTCCGTGGTGAACATGCGCTGCGCCGTTATCCCAACGGTGAAGAGCGCTGCATCGCGTGCAAGCTGTGCGAGGCGGTGTGTCCAGCGCAGGCGATCACGATCGAGGCCGAACCGCGTGAGGACGGCAGCCGCCGCACCACGCGCTATGACATCGACATGACCAAGTGCATCTTCTGCGGTTTTTGCCAGGAAGCTTGCCCGGTCGATGCCGTGGTTGAAGGGCCGAACTTCGAATACGCGACCGAAACGCGCGAAGAACTGCTTTATGACAAGGCGAAGCTGCTGGCCAATGGCGACAAGTGGGAGCGAGCGATTGCCGCAAACCTTGAAGCCGATGCGCCGTATCGCTAGGGGGCCGCGCCAATGATTCAGGTATTTGCCTTCTATCTCTTCGCCACGCTCTGCATCTTCAGCGGCGCCGTGACGATCCTTGCCCGCAATCCGGTGCATTCGGTGCTGTGGCTGATCCTCGCGTTCTTCAACGCCGCCGGCCTGATGGTGCTGGTGGGCGCTGAATTCATCGCGATGTTGCTGGTCATCGTCTATGTCGGCGCGGTCGCGGTGCTGTTCCTGTTCGTCGTCATGATGCTCGACATCGACTTTGCCGAACTGCGCGCAGGCTTCGTCAAGAATTTCCCGCTGGGCATGGCGCTGGCCGTCGTGCTGTTCGTCGAACTGTTCGTGGGCCTGATCGTCCATGGTTCGGGTGGCGTCGAACTGGGCAAGGCAGCCGGTGCCGCGGTGCAGGTGGCCGATGTTTCGAACATTCAGGCGATCGGCGCGCTGCTTTACAGCCGCTATCTGTTCCTGTTCGAAGCGGCGGGCATCGTCCTGCTGGTCGCCATGATTGGCGCCATCGTGCTGACCCATCGCCAGCGTGTTGGCGTACGCGGCCAGAACGTGTCGAAGCAGAATGCGCGCCGTCCGGAAGACGCGACGATCAACATGCAGCCGGAAACGGGCAAGGGAGTGTCGCTCTGATGATCGGCATCGAACACTATCTCGTCGTCAGCTCGATCCTGTTCGTGCTGGGCGTGCTGGGCATCTTCCTCAACCGGAAGAACGTGATTATCATTCTGATGGCGATCGAACTGATCCTGCTTTCGGTAAACCTCAACCTCGTCGCGTTCAGCGCGTTCCTGCATGATCTTGTGGGGCAAGTGTTCGCGATGTTCGTGTTGACGGTTGCGGCAGGCGAAGCGGCCATCGGGCTTGCCATTCTGGTCATCTATTTCCGTGGTCGCGGCACCATTGCCGTTGACGACGTCAACCGGATGAAAGGCTGAGGCGGGGCACAATGTCTTTCATCACAATCATCGTATTCCTGCCGCTTCTGGCAGCGATCATTGCCGGGCTTGGCAACAAGAAGCTTGGCGCGGTTCAGGCCAAGGTCGTCACCACGGGCGCGCTGTTCATTTCGTGCGCGCTGTCATGGCCGATCTTCCTCTCGTTTCTGGGCGGACATGCCGAAGCGAGCGTGACTCCGGTGCTGCACTGGGTGAAGTCGGGCAATCTCGACTTTGCGTGGGCTTTGCGCGTGGACACCCTGACCGCAGTCATGCTGGTGGTCATCACCAGCGTCTCGGCGCTCGTTCACCTCTATTCGTGGGGGTATATGAGCGAAGAGCCGGATCAGCCGCGCTTCTTTGCTTACCTATCGCTCTTTACTTTCGCCATGCTCATGCTGGTGACCGCCGATAACCTCGTCCAGATGTTCTTCGGCTGGGAAGGCGTGGGTCTTGCCTCGTACCTGCTGATCGGCTTCTGGTTCAGGAAGCCCTCGGCCAATGCCGCCGCGATGAAGGCATTCGTGGTCAACCGCGTGGGCGACCTTGGCTTCATGATGGGCATTTTCGGCACGTTCCTGGTGTTCGGCACCGTGTCGATCCCGGCGATCCTTGAAGCCGCGCCGGGCATGGCCGGTTCGACCATCGGGTTCCTGGGGCATCGTTTCGATACGATGACCGTATTGTGCCTGCTGCTGTTCGTGGGCGCCATGGGCAAGTCGGCGCAGCTTGGCCTGCACACCTGGCTGCCAGACGCGATGGAAGGCCCGACCCCGGTGTCGGCGCTGATCCACGCTGCGACCATGGTTACCGCAGGCGTCTTCATGGTTTGCCGCCTGTCGCCAATGTTCGAAGTCAGCCCTACGGCGCTGTCGTTCGTGACCTTCATCGGTGCGATGACCTGTATCTTTGCCGCAACTGTTGGTACGACGCAGACCGACATCAAGCGCGTGATCGCCTATTCGACCTGTTCGCAGCTGGGCTACATGTTCTTTGCTGCGGGCGTTTCGGCCTATGGCGCGGCGATGTTCCACCTTTTCACGCACGCCTTCTTCAAGGCACTGCTGTTCCTCGGTGCAGGGTCGGTGATCCATGCGATGCACCATGAACAGGACATGCGCTATTACGGTGGCCTGCGTAAGAAGATCCCGCTCACTTACTGGGCGATGATGATGGGCACGCTTGCGATTACCGGTGTCGGGATTGTCGATGTGTTCGGCTTCGCAGGCTTCTATTCGAAGGATGCCATCCTTGAAGCGGCCTATGCAAAGGGCACCGAACTGGGGCATTTTGCCTTCTTCATCGGTATCTTCGCGGCATTGCTGACCAGCTTCTATTCCTGGCGCCTGATCTTCCTGACCTTCTTCGGAAAGCCGCGTTGGGAGCAGTCGGAACACATTCAGCATGCGGTTCACGATGCGCACGGCCATGGCCATGATGACCATGCGCACGCACATCATGACGACCACGGCCACCATGATGAGCACAGCGACGGTACGGCGGGGTATCATCCGCATGAAAGCCCGCTGAACATGCTGGTGCCGCTGGGTGTGTTGTCGCTGGGTGCTGTTTTGGCAGGTTTCGTGTTCCACCATGCTTTCGTCAGCGAAGGCACTGGGCATTTCTGGAAGGGCGCGCTGGTGTTCAGCGAACACCTGATCCATGCGATGCATGAAGTGCCGACGTGGGTGAAATGGGCACCGTTTGGTGTGATGGCCACCGGCCTGTTCATCGCCTGGTATGCCTATATCCGCAATCCGAAGTTCCCGGCGGCATTCGTCGACCAGTTCGGCTTCCTCTATAAGTTCCTGCTCAACAAGTGGTACTTCGACGAACTCTACCACTATGTCTTCATCGTTCCGGCGATGTGGCTGGGCAGGGTGTTCTGGAAGGTCATGGATCAGGGCATTATCGACCGTTTCGGCCCCAACGGCGCCGCATGGGTGGTTGCCCAGGGCAGCCGCGCCGCCGCCAAGCTCCAGTCGGGGTATCTCTATAGCTATGCGCTGGTCATGCTCGTCGGACTTGTCGGCGCGATCAGCTGGGTGATCGCACAATGAACGGGTTTCCCATTCTTTCGCTGATGCTGCTGGTGCCGTTGGCAGCAGCCGTGGCCTGCCTTGTCGTTCCGCGCGAACAGGCACGCAGCATCGCGCTTGTCGCAACGCTGGTCGATTTCGTGCTCGGCATGATTTTGTGGGCGAACTATGATATCGGTGGGGCGCAGTGGCAGTTCACGGAAAGCGCTGCGCTGTTTGCAGGCTTCTCGTGGAAGCTGGGCATTGACGGTATCGCGCTGCTGCTGATTGCCCTCACGGTGTTCCTGATGCCGGTGTGCATCGGGGCTAGCTGGATATCGATCGACAAGCGTCAGGGCGAATATTACGCGGCGTTCCTGCTGATGGAAACGCTGATGATCGGCGTGTTCGCGGCGCAGGATCTGTTCCTGTTCTACATCATGTTCGAAGCCGGCCTGATCCCGATGTATCTCATCATCGGCGTGTGGGGCGGGGCTGACCGCATCTATGCCAGCTACAAGTTCTTCCTCTACACGCTGTTCGGCTCGGTGCTGATGCTGATCGCGATGTTCTGGATGGTGAATGAAGCGGGCACCACCGACATTCCGACGCTGATGGCCTACAACTTCCCGGTTCAGGCGCAGACTTGGCTGTGGCTTGCGTTCTTTGCCAGCTTTGCGGTGAAGATGCCGATGTGGCCGGTTCACACATGGCTGCCGGACGCGCACGTTCAGGCACCTACCGGCGGTTCCGTCATTCTGGCCGGTGTGCTGCTTAAGATGGGCGGCTATGGCTTCATCCGCTTCTCGCTGCCGATGTTCCCGGAAGCTTCGGCGCTGTTTGCGCCGCTGGTCTTTGCCATGTCGATGGCGGCCGTGGTCATCACCTCGCTGATCGCGCTGGTGCAGCACGACATGAAGAAGCTGATCGCCTATTCGTCGGTGGCTCACATGGCTATCGTCACGGTCGGGCTATTCGCGTTCAACAAGCAGGGCCTTGAAGGTTCGATGGTCGTGATGCTCAGCCACGGTCTTGTTGCAGGCGCGCTGTTCCTCTGCGTCGGCGTGATCTATGACCGCCTGCATACCCGCGAGATTGACCGTTACGGCGGGCTTTCGATCAACATGCCGTATTATTCGGTGTTCTTCCTGCTGTTCACGATGGCTTCCATCGGTCTGCCGGGCACAAGCGGGTTTGTCGGCGAATTTCTGTCGCTGATCGGCATTTACGAAATGTCGAGCTGGGTTGCGCTGGTTTGCACCACGGGTATCATCCTTGGCGCGGCTTACATGCTCTACCTCTATCGCCGGGTCGCCTATGGCGAACAGAAGAACGCCGATGCTGCCGCGATGCTTGATCTCGACAAGCGCGAATGGGCGATGATGGTGCCGCTGGCTGCGGTGGTGCTGTGGATGGGTGTCTATCCTGAAAGCTTCATTGCGCCGATGCGTGCCGATATTGCAGCGCTCGATGCGCGCCTTGCACAAGCAAAGCCCAAGGGCGATGCGCAAGTCACGCCGGGCAATCCCAAGGCTGCCGCTGCCGCACATGGCGCGGAAGGTCATGCTACCGAAGAAAGTTCTGCGCATGAGGGGGCGCACTGATGGATATCATCCGTTCGCTCTTGCTGGTCGCGCCCGAAACGCTGATTTCGATTTCGGGGCTGATCCTGCTGCTCGTTGCTGCTTGGTGTGGTGACAAGGCTTCGCGCCTGATCTCGATTGCCGCGGTTGCTGTGCTTACCGCCTGCGCCTTCCTTGTCGCACCTGCGCTGTGGGGTGGGGCGATGGGGCCGGAAACCGAAGCTTTCGGTGGTCAGTATCGCGCCGATGCCTTTGCCGCATTTGCCAAACTGCTGATCTATGCGGGCGCTGGTGTCACGCTGATCGTCGCGCCGTCATTCTTTGACAGGTTCAAGGCGATGCGCGCGGAATTCCCGCTGCTGATCATGTTTGCCGCGCTGGGTATGGGCATGATGGTTTCGGCAGGCGATCTGCTGACGCTCTACATCGGCCTCGAACTCAACAGTCTTGCGTCTTACGTCATGGCGGCGTTCCTGCGCACTGATGACCGTTCGGCGGAATCGGGCCTCAAGTACTTCGTGCTGGGTTCGCTCGCTTCGGGCATTCTGCTGTTCGGGATGAGCCTGACTTACGGCTTTACCGGCACCACCACCTATGCCGGCATTCAGGCCGCCTTGACCGGCCAGATGGCCACGGGTGCGCTGTTCGGTGTCATCTTTGTGCTGGCCGGTCTTGCTTTCAAGATCAGCGCTGCACCATTCCACATGTGGACGCCTGACGTTTATGAAGGTGCGCCGACCCCGGTGACCGCCTTCTTTGCGACGGCTCCCAAAGTGGCGGCGCTCGGCCTTCTGATGCGGGTCAGCCTTGAAGCGTTCGGTTCGCAGCCGCATGCGTGGCAGCAGGTGGTGATCTTTGCGTCCCTGCTGTCGATCGTCATCGGCGCGCTGGGTGCCATCGGGCAGAGCAATATCAAGCGCCTGATGGCCTATTCGTCGATCAACAACGTCGGCTTCATGCTCATCGGTTTGGCGAGCGCGACTAAGGCTGGCGCTTCGGCTATGCTGGTTTACCTTGCGATCTATGTTGCGATGTCGGTGGCGGGCTTTGTCGCGGTGCTGTTGCTGCGCGATGAAAACGGCGATCCGATTGAAGCGATTGCCGACATTGCGGGCCTTTCCAAGACTCGTCCATGGTTGGCGCTGTCGCTGGCTTCGGTAATGTTCAGCCTCGCCGGTATCCCGCCGCTGTTCGGTTTCTGGGGCAAGTTCGTGGTGTTCCAGGCTGCGGTGCAGGCCGATTTGATCGTACTGGCGGCCATTGGTATCGCAGCTTCGGTGATCGGTGCGTTCTATTACCTCAAGGTCGTCAAGGTCATGTATTTTGATGATGCGGCCGGCAAGGTGAAGGGCGAAGGGGAGCTTTCGCATACCGTGCTGCTGGTATTGTCGACGCTGGCGATTTCGCCTCTGGGTTACCTGCTGACCAAGTGTCTTGGTGCGCTGGCGGACAATGCGGCTGCCGCATTGTTCCCCGTCGGTTGACGGACCTTACCTGACTTGATCGAAATCGTTGCTGAAATTGCCTCCACCAATGCTGCGCTGCTGGCGCGGCTTGGTGGAGGGGAAGCGCTTCGTGAAGGTGACTGGCTGATCGCTGACCGGCAGACTGCTGGACGGGGCAGGGCTGGCCGCCCGTGGTCCGATGGTTTCGGTAACTTCATGGGATCGACGGTGGTGCAGTTGCGCGCCGCCGATCCCCTGCCGCAGACTCTGGCGCTGGTCGCGGGTCTTGCTGTGCATGAAGCGGTTGGCACTGTGGCGCCTGCGCTGCGTGATGCGCGGCTGAAGTGGCCGAATGATTTGCTAATCGGTGATGCCAAGCTGGCCGGTATCCTGCTGGAGCGGCAAGCCAATGCCATTGTTGTTGGCGTTGGCCTCAATCTGGCTCATGCGCCTGACGTAGAAGGGCGCAACACGGTTGCGCTCAGCGAGTTGGGCTTTCCTGTGGAACGCGACCGCTTTGCCGCACAACTTGCCACAAATTTTGCAGATGTGCTGGCGCGCTGGCATCTGGGTGAATGGCCCATGCTGCGCGAACAATGGCTTTCACGCGCCTTGCCGGTTGGCACGTTGATATCGGTGAAAGACCGCGATCAGGGCGTGATTATGGGCGCATTCGGCGGGGTGGACGAAAACGGCGTTGCCCTTCTGCGCTTGGCGGATGGCGCGGTCCGTGCCATCCACGCTGGCGACATAGATATGGTGGGTTCCCATGCTTCTCGCGGTTGACGTCGGCAATACCAATATTGTCTTTGCCCTGTTCGAAGGGCGCACGATCAAATCGCGCTGGCGTGTGGCGACCGATCCACGCCGCACCGCGGACGAATATGCGGTGTGGTTGTTGCAATTGATGCAACTTCAGGGGTTTGACGCCAAAGCGGTGCAACAGATCCTGATTTCCACGGTCGTCCCGCGCGCGCTGCATAACCTGCAAGTTCTGGCGCAAAAGTATTTCGGACTGGAGCCGCTCATCGCCGGGCAGCCGCCCGTGGAGTGGGGTTTTGAGGCAGATGTGGATGAGCCTCGCTCGCTCGGCGCGGATAGGGCGGTCAATACGATCGCGGCCCATGCAAAATATCGTGGCGATCTGATCGTCGTCGATTTTGGCACCGCTACCACGTTCGATGTGGTGGATTTCAATGGTGCCTACAAAGGCGGGATCATTGCGCCGGGTATCAACCTGTCGCTTGACGCATTGGTGAGCGCGGCGGCCAAGTTGCCGCGCATTGCCATCGCACCGCCGCAAGGTAACAACAGTGTGATTGGCCGGAACACCGAAGACCAGATGCAGATCGGGGTGTTCTGGGGCTATGTTTCGATGATGGAAGGTTTGATAATGCGTATGCGGGCCGAGATTGGCCGCCCGGCGAAGATCGTGGCGACCGGAGGTCTGGCGGTGCTGTTTGATGAGCACACCAGCATTTTCGACCATGTCGATACCGATCTTACGCTGGATGGTCTGGCGATTCTTGCAGAACGGGTGGCCACATCGTGAAGCCCGGCAAGGAACTGCTTTTCCTCGCACTGGGCGGATCTGGCGAAATCGGGATGAACGTCAACCTTTATGGGTGTGACGGCAAATGGCTGATGGTGGATCTTGGCATGACCTTTGCCGATCCGCACTATCCCGGCATCGATCTGGTCTTTGCCGATCTGGAATTCATTGAAGAGCGGCTCGACGATCTGGTCGGCATCGTTCTGACCCATGCCCATGAAGATCACATCGGCGCAGTCCCCTACTTTGCGCAGGAACTGGGCGTGCCGCTGTACGCGACGCCGTTCACCGCCAAACTGGTGCATGAAAAGCTGGTCGAGGCGGGCATTGAGGACGAGATCGAACTGAACGTGATCGACCATCTCGATCCGTTTCAGCTTGGCCCGTTCGGCATCCGTTATGTACCGCTCGCGCACTCGATTGCCGAAGGCAATGCGCTGGTCATCGACACGCCACATGGCCGGGTGTTCCATACCGGCGACTGGAAGCTGGATGACGAACCGCGCGTTGGCACGCCAGCAACCGAAGAAGAGCTGACCGCCATCGGAGACGAAGGCGTGCTAGCGCTGGTCTGCGATTCCACCAACGTGTTCAATCCCAAGCCATCGGGGTCCGAAGGTGCGGTGCGCGCAGGGTTGCTGGAAGCGGTGGAAGCGCAGAAGGGGCGGCGCGTGGTGGTGACCACCTTTGCGTCGAACGTGGCGCGGCTGCAAACGCTGGGCGAAGTGGCCGAAGCGACTGGGCGGCAACTGTGCGTGGCGGGACGTTCGCTTGATCGGATCATCCGCGTGGCGCAGTCATGCGGCTATCTGAAAGATCTGCCCGACATCGTTCACATCGATGATGCGATGAATGTTCCGCGCGGTGAACTGCTGGTGCTGGCGACCGGCGGGCAGGGCGAGCCGCGCGCGGCGCTGGGGCGCATCGCGGCAGAGCAACACCCTGTCCGGCTTGAAGCGGGCGATGTGGTGCTGTTTTCGTCGCGACAGATTCCGGGGAATGAACTGGCGATTGGCCGGGTGCAGAATTCGCTGGTCGAGAAGGGCGTGCGGATCGTTACCGATCGCCAATCGATGATCCACGTTTCGGGTCATCCGGGGCGGCCTGAACTTGTGGCTTTGTATGACTGGCTGAAGCCGGAAATTCTGGTGCCGGTGCATGGCGAAATTCGCCACATGGCCGAACAGGCGCAGCTGGGGCTGTCTGAAGGCATTCCGCGCGCCATCATGCAAAAGAACGGTGATCTGATCCGGCTTGCACCCAATGGGCCTAAAAAACTGTCGGAACAGCGGGCCGGACGGCTTATTCTGGATGGCGACATCATCGCCCCTGCTGACGGAGAGGCCATAGCGGCGCGGCGCAAGCTGGCCAACAGCGGGCTGATTTGTGTGGCGCTGGCGGTGCGCATGGATGGGCAACTGGTATCCGATGTAGATATTGGTGCCATTGGCATTCCACTGGACGAAGACATGGAAGCTTTCATCGCCGAGGCCAAGGTTGAAGCCGCTGAGGCCGTGCGCAAGCTGAAAGGTGATCGCAAGCGGGATCGTATTGCCGTTGCTGAATCCGTCCGCCTTGCGGTAAGGCGCGCAGGCCAGCGCTGGTCGGGCAAGAAGCCCGTTGTTCAGGTGCTGCTGCGGGAAAGCTGATACGCGATGAAGCTGACGTCGATCATTGCCATCTATGGACTGTTCTGGGTCATGTCGGCGTTTCTGGTTTTGCCGTTTGGTGTGCGCACGCACGACGAAATGGGGCAAGGCAAGATCGCCGGGCAGGCCGATAGTGCCCCTGCCAATTTCGTCCCCAGACGCATCGTTCTGCGCGCCACGGTGCTGGCCGCAGTGCTGTTTGGTCTGTTTTATGCCAATTATTTCAACGGATGGATCACGGTCGCAGATCTCGATCTGACGACCTATCTGTCACATTGAAGAGTATGGCGGCAGGGGCGGGGCACCGCAATCACGGCATCGACCCCTGGCTGGCAGGCTGCTTGCTGCTGGGTTTTGCGCTGCGGCTCGCTATCCTGAACCTGACCGTTTATCACCACGCTGATGAAATCTGGCAGTATATCGAACCAGCCTATGGCATGGTCACGGGTGACTGGATCCGCACCTGGGACATCCGTTCGGGCATTCGTAGCTGGCTGATCCCGATATTGCTGGCAGGCCCGGTGTGGCTGGGGCATGCGATTTCGCCTGACAGCCTGATGCATGTGCGCCTTGCCCAGGGGCTGGTTGCGCTGCTGTCGCTGGGAACGATCTGGGCAGGCTGGTCGCTGGGAGCGCGCATTTCGCGCCGCCATGCGCTGGTTTCTGCTTTTGTTGCGGCGATTTGGGTGGAATTTGCCTATTTCGCGCCGCGCACCTCCAGCGACAGTCTTGCGCTTTCGCTGCTGCTTCCTGCCGCCGCCTTGCTGGTGCGGTTTCGTGATACGCGCCGGGTGCCCGTCGGCCTGCTGGCCGGGCTACTGTGCGGTCTGGGTTTTGTGGTGCGTTTTCCGCTGGGGCCAGCCATTGGCATCGGCATGGTCTGGGCTGCGGGCCTGAATATAAAGGCTTGCTGGCGGACAGGCTGGTTGCCGCTGGGAGCAGGATTTGCAGGCGGCATTGCCTGCGATGTTCTGGCTAATGCGGTGATGGGCGAATGGCCGCTGGCGTGGATATGGCGCAACCTGTTCGCGAATGTCGTGGCAGATCGCAGCCACGCCTTCGGCGTGGAGCCGGCATACTGGTATGCCGTTGTGCTGGGCTGGCAATGGAACGTGCTGGCGCTGGCTGCGCTGCCGGCGCTGTGGCTGGGGGCGCGGCGCTATCCGGTTTTGCTGGTGATGGCTCTTGCGGTCATAGCCACGCATTCGCTGATCGCGCACAAGGAATACCGCTTCATCCTGCTGGGAGCAGGGCTGATGATAACGCTTGCCGCCATTGGTTCGGTCGATCTGATGGACCGGATGTCGCGCCGGTGGACGCTGCGCCGCGTGTCCGTGACATATCTTCTGGCGGCATGGGTTGCCGCGTCGGCATTTGTCGCGTTGCGTCACCCGTTTGCGATCAACTGGACTGTCGGCAAAGCGCCTCTGGCAACTATCGATAGCTCCGCACATACGCCCGGCATGTGCGGGATCGCCACATTCCGCGTGCGCGATATTCCGTTTCTTTCGCGTGCGTTGATTAACCGCGATGTGCCATTGCTGATGCTGGCCGGGCCGCAGGCTGCTAAGAATGCCATGGCCAATGCCAGTCGCTTCAACGTGTTGATCGCGCCGACATGGTGGACGGCTGAAGTGCCTGCGCCCTATCGCTTGCAGGGTTGTATTCAGCCCGCACAGCCGGATTTTGAGCAAACCTACTGTGTTTATGCCCGGCCCGGCCCGTGTTCGGGTGAGGCCGGGGCGTTTGATTATAACCGCGTTCTGGAGCGGATGGACCGTTAGGCCCCGACCCTTATACGCCTTCCAGCGCGTAACCGGCAGACCGCACCGTCCGCACCGGATCTGCGGCACCGGGAACGGCAATTGCCTGACGCAGGCGGCGGATATGAACGTCCACCGTGCGCAGTTCGATGTCGCTGCCGCTGCCCCACACTGCATCCAGCAACTGCCCGCGCGAAAACACGCGACCGGGATGTTCCATGAAATGTTTGAGCAGGCGGAACTCTGTGGGACCGACCTTCATCGGCGCGCCGCGACGGGTGACGCGGTGCGCTGTGGGGTCAAGCGACAGATCGCCAACGGTGATTGTTTCGCCGGCCAGTGCAGGCCGCACCCGGCGCAACACTGCGCCGACGCGGGCGATCAGTTCACGCGGCGAGAACGGTTTGGTGACGTAATCGTCAGCGCCGGTTTCCAGCCCGCGAATGCGGTCATCCTCATCCGAACGGGCGGTGAGCATGATGATCGGCACATGAGCCGTATCTTTGTTCCGGCGCAGGCGACGACACACTTCGATGCCGCTGGTGCCGCCGATCATCCAGTCGAGCAACACCAGATCGGGCGCGTCCTCGGCGGCGAGCAAGAGCGCTTCATCACCATCGTCGGTCGTCCGCACATCGTAGCCTTCGCCGCGAAAGCGATATTCGACCAGTTCGGCAAGCGCCGTATCATCTTCTACCAGCAGTAGCTTTGGAGCAGGCACACTAACCTCCTTGACGGTAAGTTTGCCAAAGCACGACCAATGTTACCACCGTATGACGGCTGCAACATTTACGCTGGCGGGATGACTTCTTCACGTTCGGGCAGGTTAAGGCCCGTTGCGGCGTAGTGGACCATTTCGGCAATGTTGGTGGCATGGTCACCAATACGTTCGATGTTCCGCGCCACAAATAGAAGCTGTGCCGCACTGCTGATAGTGGCGGGATTTTCCACCATGAACGACACCAGATTGCGGAAGATCGAGTCGTAAAAGGCATCAACCTTGGCGTCGCGTTCCACGATTTCTGCAGCGGCAACGGGATCGCGCGCGGCAAATGCGGTCAGCACGTCATGAACCATTTCGGCGGCCAGATCGTTCATCGCGGGCAGCAGGGTCAGCGGCTCGAACCGCTTGCGGCCTTCGATGATGCCCACGCGCTTGGCGATGTTCTTGGCATAGTCGCCAATGCGTTCGATCACGCCGGCGATTTTCAGCGCCGCGATCACTTCGCGCAGATCATCCGCCATTGGCGCGCGCAGGGCGAGCACGCGGATTGCCAGTTTGTCGACTTCGGCTTCAAGCTGATCGATCCGCTTGTCGCGGGCGATCACACCTTTTGCCAATTCGTGATCGCCGCGCACCAGCGCGTCCATCGCTTCGGAAACGGATAGTTCGGCCAATCCGCCCATTTCCGCGACAAGGCCGCGCAGCCGGGTGATGTCCTCGTCGAATGCCTTGACGGTATGTTCGGCCACCATGTTGTCCCTCTTACCCGTAACGCCCGGTGATGTAATCCTTGGTCCGTTCTTCGCGCGGGTTGGTGAAGATATCGGAAGTCTTGCCGTATTCGACGATCTTGCCAAGGTGGAAGAATGCGGTGCGCTGTGAAACACGCGCAGCCTGTTGCATCGAGTGGGTGACGATGACGATGGCATAACGCCCGCGCAGATCGTCAATCAGTTCCTCGATACGTGCAGTGGCGATGGGGTCAAGCGCCGAGCACGGCTCGTCCATCAGGATCACTTCGGGGTCGACCGCAATGGCGCGGGCAATGCACAGGCGCTGCTGCTGCCCGCCTGAAAGCGCGGTGCCGCTATCGGCCAGCCGGTCCTTTACTTCGTCCCAGAGGCCAGCCCGGCGCAGCGATTGTTCGACAATGCCGTCCAGCTCGCTTTTGCTGCTGATAATGCCGTGAATCTTCGGCCCATAGGCGATGTTTTCATAGATCGACTTGGGGAAGGGGTTCGGCTTCTGGAACACCATGCCCACGCGCGCGCGCAGTTGCACCACATCCATGCCTGAACGGTAGATATCATCGCCGTCCAGCAGGATTTCCCCTTCGACGCGAGCATTGGCAATCGTGTCGTTCATACGGTTCAATGACCGCAGGAACGTGGATTTGCCGCAGCCCGAAGGGCCGATGAATGCGGTGACATAGCGCTGCGGGATTTCGATCGAGACATCGTCGATCGCCCGCTTGTCACCATAGAACACCGATACATTCTTTGCGCTCATCTTCAGGGGCGCATCAAAATACGGAGTTTCGTCGGGCTTTACATCGGTTTGCACTGCGGTCTGCCCGTTTGCCTGTCCATCTGTCGGGATCGCTTCAGCGTTCATGTTACCACCGTTTTTCGAAGCGGTTGCGCAAGTAGATCGCAAGACCGTTCATCATCAGAAGGAAGACCAGCAGCACGACGATGGCCGCGCTGGTGCGTTCAACAAAGCCCCGATCGATTTCATCCGACCACAGGAAGATCTGCACCGGCAGCACGCTGGATGGCGACGTGAAATCGCTGGGTGGGCTGGCGACAAAGGCGCGCATGCCGATCATCAGCAGCGGAGCGGTTTCGCCCAGTGCGCGCGCCATGCCGATGATTGTGCCGGTCAGGATGCCGGGCAGGGCCAGTGGCAGCACATGATGGAACACAACCTGCACCTTGCTGGCACCAATCGCCAGCGCGGCATCGCGGATGGAGGGCGGCACGGCCTTGATCGCGTTGCGGCCCGAAATCACGATAACCGGCATGGTCATCAGCGCCAGCGTCATGCCACCGATCAGCGGGGCCGAACGATAGTGCGGGAAAATCGCCAGAAAAACCGCAAGCCCCAGCAGACCGAAGATGATCGACGGCACGGCAGCAAGATTGTTGATCGAGATTTCGATCCAGTCGGTCCAGCGGTTCTTCGGCGCATATTCTTCAAGATAGAGCGCGGCCAGCACGCCTACCGGAAAGGCGAGAACCAGCGTGATGAACATCGTCAGGATCGAGCCTTTCAGCGCGCCCCAGATTCCCACCGTTTGCGGGCTGGTGGCGTCTGAACGTGACAGGAAGCCCTTATCGAAGGCACGGACCAGCTTGCCTTCGCTGACCAGCCGTGCAGCCACTTGCTGCATGGCTGGATCGCCTTCGCCGCGCTGCGCCTTGGCCAGATCGTTGCTGGCAGGAAGCGACACATCGATGCTGCCGTTCAATGCAGCGGGGTCTTCAACCAGTCGGGTGGCCACTTCGCGCCATGCCCCATCGGCAATCAGATCATCGGCATTGCTGCCCAGCGCGCTTGTGGCTGCGGCATCGACCACTTTGGGAAGGCCGGCCAGTTCCAGTCCGCCCAGCGGATCGGGCTGGGTCAGGCGTTTGGCGTCAATCTGCATGGCACCGGCCAGTGGAATGCTGAACCGCACTTCGCTGCGCTGGAACCCGGCAACGCCTGCCGAACTCATGTTGATAAGCAGCAAGGCCAGCATCAGCGCTGAAAAGGCGACAGCAGCAAAACCCATCCAGCGGAACCAGCGGTCCGCCGCCTTGCGACGAGACAGGCCCTTTTCCATAGCCGCGCGTCGCCGGTTCTGGATTTCGCTCAAAGCCTCGGCCGAATTGGCTTTTGGACCGATGCCGGGGCCGGAGGTGACGTCAACAGTCATTGCGGCCTCACTCGTAAGCTTCGCGGTAACGCTTCACCACGCGCAGGGCGATGAAATTCAGCGTCAGCGTGACAAGGAACAGGACCATGCCCAGCGCAAAGGCCGAAAGCGTGGCAGGATGGTCAAAGCTGCCTTCACCGGTCAGCATGGCGACGATCTGGAAGGTGACCGTGGTCATGCTTTCAAACGGATTGGCAGTGAGATTGGCCGAAGCGCCAGCGGCCATGACGACGATCATGGTTTCGCCAATCGCACGGCTGATGGCCAGCATCACGCCTGCCACGATGCCGGGCAGGGCGGCTGGCACCAGCACCTTGCGGATCGTCTCGGCCGTGGTTGCACCCATCGCCAGGCTGCCATCGCGCAGCGATTGCGGCACGGCGGCGATTGAGTCATCGGCCATCGAGGATACGAACGGGATAATCATGATGCCCATGACCAGACCGGCTGCCACGGCGCTTTCGGTCGACGCGCTGGAAATGCCGATGGCCTGCGCCGCATCACGCACCAATGGAGCCACCGTCAGCGCGGCGAAATAACCGTAAACCACGGTGGGTACGCCAGCCAGGATTTCGAGCAGCGGCTTCATGATCTTGCGCACGGTTCCGCTGGCATATTGCGTGAGGAAAATCGCGCTCATCAGGCCCAGTGGAATGGCCACAATCATTGCGATGATCGCGCCGATATAGATCGTGCCCCAGAACAGCGGGATTGCGCCGAAATCAGCCCCGTCAGGCGCGCCCGAACTCATCGGATCGGGCGACCAGTGCGTGCCGAACAGGAAATCAACCGGTGAAACCATGCCGAAAAAGCGCACGGTTTCAAACACAAGGCTGACGATGATGCCGATGGTGGTCAGGATTGCCACCAGCGATGCGATCAACAGCAGCGCCATGACTGCGCGTTCAACGCGGGTGCGGGCGGTGAAGTCTGGTTTCAACCGGAGGAATGCAAACGCGCCCCCGGCAAAAGCCACAATCATCGTCACCGCAAGGCCGATGGAATCATACAGGGTGATGGCCGTGCGATAGGGCGCGACAAGGGCCTGCGATTCTTCATTGAACACGCCAAAGGCCTTGCCCTCAGCCACGGCGCGGGCTTCTGCCAGCATCGTTTCACGTTCAAAACCGAATGCAGGCAACAGTGATGCTGCCGGATCAGCCATGACGTGAGCGGTTATCAGCATGGGGCTGACCGCATTCCACAACACGGCAAACACGATGGCAGGCACGCCAACCCACAGGGCGACGTACCAGCCATGAAAGTTTGGCAGCGAATGCAAACGTACCTGAGGGTCTGCCCGGCGGAAGGCCCAGGCGCGCGATCGCGCCGCCAGCCAGCCGAGAAGGCCCAGCCCGAAGGCGAGCAAAAGCAGGATGGCTGGCGACATGATCCCGGTAATTCCCCCTTACTTCAACTGCGAACCGTCAAGGACCGGAAGGTCGTTAACAGTCTTGGCGCTTGCGGCAAGCACATCGTCAGGTGCGATAACCATGCCGAGCTTGGCAAGCGAGCCACCCTTGCCCCACAGCTTTGACCATTCGGTGACAAATGCCTGCAATCCGGGAATTGCTTTCAAGTGGGCCTTCTTCACATAGATGTAGAGCGGGCGTGCACCTGGATAGCTGAAGTCCGAAATGGTGTCATAAGTCGGCTGGACACCGCTCATGGTCAGGCCCTTGATCCGGCTGGCGTTTTCTTCAAGGTATGAGAACCCGAAGATGCCGATGGCCTTGGGATTGGCTTCGATCTTCTGGACAATCAGGTTGTCGTTCTCGCCAGCGTCGACATAGGCGCCATCATCGCGCACTTCGCCGCACACCTTTTCGAACTTGTCCTTGTCGGCATCCTTCAACGCCTTCATTTCGGCGTTTTCGCTGCAGCCTTTGACAAGGATGAGTTCCTTGAGCGCGTCGCGCGTGCCCGACGTTGACGGCGGACCATAGACGAGAATGGATTCTGCCGGGAGCGACGGGTTCACGTCTTTCCACGTTTTGGCCGTCTGCGGCTTGCCATAGGGGTTCTTGGCCAGCGCTTTGTAAACATCTTCGGGTGTCAGTGCGATGCCGATGCCCGATGTGGCTTCGGCAAAGGCTACACCGTCAAGTCCCACCTGAACTTCGACAATGTCCTTTACGCCGTTCTTCTGGCAGTCCTCGAACTCCGACTTCTTCATGCGGCGCGATGCGTTTTCGATGTCGGGGAACTGTGCGCCCACACCACCACAGAACAGCTTCATGCCAGCACCGGTGCCGGTGGATTCGATGATCGGCGACTTCAGCGAAGGGTCCGACTTGGCCAGCGATTCGGCTACGGCCTTGGCGAAGGGATAAACTGTTGAGGAGCCAACCGCGCGAACTTGATCGCGGGTGGCGGCTTCCTGGCTGCCGCAACCGGCAAGAGCCAGCGCGGAAAGCGCAGCGGCGGAAAGTGCAATCGTGCGAATCATCGACATGTGGGTTGCTTTCGTCCCTGTTGGCAAGGCGGCCAATGCGACGGGCGCGTGACAGCTTTATGACAACAATCAGGCAGAAAGCACAGCAGGGCGTGCAACCAGTGGAATGCGCACCGTAACCGTGGTGCCAACCCCTTGGGTACTGGCGATATCCAGCTTGCCGCGATGGCGTTCCACAATGTGTTTCACAATGGCCAAGCCCAGTCCGGTGCCGCCTGCTGCCCGGCTGCGGCCAGGGTCGGTGCGATAGAACCGGCGGGTCAAATAAGGTAGGTGGTCGGGGTGAATGCCTTCGCCCTTGTCGATCACTATCAGTTCGGCATCGTTGCCGCGCGTGCCGATCTTCACCTTCACCGGCGCGGAAGGATCGCCATATTTGAAGGCATTGTCGATCAGGTTGCGAACAAGCTGGTCGAGTTGCTGCCGGTCGCCTGTTACCACAGCTTCGGTCGTGTCGATCTCCAATCGGTCCTCGCCATGATTCATGGCAATCTCGCTGCCGATGCTGCCCACCATCTGGCCCAGATCGATCCGGTCGCGCGGCGCTTCGTGCTTTTCTGCCTCGATCCGCGACAATGACATCAGATCTTCGACCAGACTTTGCAGTCGCCGTGATTCACGCAGGACTGTTGCGTGGAACTTTGCTGCCGTTGCCTCATCAACTTTGGCGTCAGGATCGGCCAGCGTCTCGATATAGCCTATGATCGAGGCGAGCGGCGTGCGCAACTCGTGGCTGGCGTTGGCGACGAAATCGGTATGCGCGCGGCTGATATCGGCTTCGGCCGTACGGTTGACCATCTCGATCAGCGAAAACCGCTCATCAATCGGCACGCGGCTGACCTGCCAGATGCTGCGCGCTCCGGTCAGCCCGCGCACCAGCGCGCGCCCTTGCGGGTTTTCTAGCAGGCCGATCGCTTCGGGATGTCGCAGCGCGACGCGGGCATCCTGACCGACGATATGGGCGCCCAGTTCTTCACGCGCGGCAGCGTTGGCAGCGGCAATGCGCTGGCCGTCCAGCATCAACACAGGCAAGCCGAACGGCTCTACCAGTTCGATCATTGCCTGCCGCGAAACGCTACCGTCATCGCGGTTCAACGTTTGCACGACCGGTTCGGGGCGAGCCAGCCACAGTGTTGCCAGCCAGACCAGCAGCGTTGCCAGCGACAGCCAGAACCCTGCTCCGCCAAAGAACATCACCACAGCGGCGCACAGCGCCACGAACATACTGGGGAGAGGCAGCGACAAACCCTTCATCGAATTACGCCGTGTGGATTGCCTGAGCCTGCGAATCGTCAACCGTTGCGGTCAGCCTTCTGCCGCGCAGTTAGGCGAGGGAAGCAAGCAGGTGCAAGAGCGGTGGTTCACCGTCACAAATGCGGGCACAAATCGATCAGGCCGGAAACATACGGTGCCGCGCGAGAGAGTGAAATTTGTGTGTGAAGAAAAAGAGTGGTGACCCCTACGGGAATCGAACCCGTGTTTCAGCCGTGAAAGGGCCGCGTCCTAACCGCTAGACGAAGGGGCCTCTCTTGAGGCAACCAAGCTGTGCACCGCCGCTTTCCATCCTGCAAAGGAGAAGAAAGGTGGTGACCCCTACGGGAATCGAACCCGTGTTTCAGCCGTGAAAGGGCCGCGTCCTAACCGCTAGACGAAGGGGCCATTGGGCTTGCGCCGCTGGGCAGGTCCGCGCCTCTAAGGGGAGTATGGCGGGCCGTCAAGCAAGGATTTCGCAAAATCTTCAATCGGCAAAGGCGGCATCTTCAACGTGCAGTTCTGCTGCAGGTTTGCTGGCCCAGTCATCAATCCGGGCGCGCCCTGCCAACCACAGTTGCCGTCCGCGTGTGCCGTGCAAAAGAGCCTGTCCCATCTCAGTTTGCGCAGCGCGAAAGGCGATGGCCTTGAACGAGCGGCCATCCGGTCCGGCGGCGATCATCCGCACATGATCGGTGCCGACCAGATCGCACTTCACCAGCCTTACCGGCCCCACTGCCACGCGCGGCCCTGGCCAGCCCACGCCAAACGGGCCGGCGGTTTCCAGCGTTTCCACCAGATCGGGAGTCAGGCCACCGGGGCTGAGGGATAGGTCCAGCAACAGCGCCTTGCCGATGCGCGCGCCGGAAATATCGCGGGCCAGCCGTTCGTCCAGCCAGTCTGCCAAAGGTTCCAGTTGCGATGGTTCGATCGTCAGGCCGCAGGCCATGGCGTGGCCACCGCCCGCTATCAGCAGCCCGGCCTCGCGCGCGGCGATAATCGCAGCGCCAAGGTCCACCCCGGCGATAGAGCGGCCAGACCCTTTGCCATTGCCTGCCTCATCGGCGTCCAGCGCGATGACCAGCGCTGGCTTGCCGGTCTTTTCCTTGATCCGGCCCGCGACGATGCCGATTACGCCGGGGTGCCAGCCGTGGCCGGCAAGCACCATCACCGCACGGTTGTGCTGCGCCGCGATCTGCGCTTCGGCGGCTTCCTGCACTTCCTGTTCAATCGCGCGGCGTTCTTCGTTCAACTGGGATAGCTGCGCGGAAATTGCCCGTGCTTCGTCAGGGTCTTCGGTCGTCAACAGTCGTACGCCCAGCGATGCCTCGCCCACGCGGCCGCCTGCGTTGATGCGCGGACCCAGTGCAAAGCCAAGATCACTGCATGTCGGCGCGCGGTTCAGGCGGCTGGCGTCGATCAAGGCGGCAAGGCCCACATTCTCACGCCGGGCCATGATCTTCAGCCCTTGCGAAACCAGCGCGCGGTTAAGCCCTTTAAGCTGCGCCACATCGGCCACCGTGCCCAGCGCCACCAGATCCAGCAGGCGCATCAGATCGGGGGCAGGGCGCGATCCAAAGAACCCGCGCCCGCGCAATTCGCGCACAATGGCTACCGCCAGCAGAAAGGCCATGCCCACTGCCGCCAGGTGGCCGTGGGCGGCGGCCTCGTCACATTCGTCCAACCGGTTGGGGTTGACCAGCGCTGCAGCCATAGGCAGCTCTGAGGCGCATTTGTGATGGTCCACCACGATCACATCCACACCTTCGGCATGGGCGGCGGCCAAGGCATCAAACGCCATTGCGCCGCAATCGACCGTGACGATCAGGCTTGATCCTTCGCGCGCCAGTCGCACCAGCGCCTCGCCCGATGGGCCATAACCTTCCAGCAGGCGGTCAGGGATATAGGGTTGTGCGGTAATGCCAATGTCGCGCAGCAGCCGGATCAGCAACGCCGCGCTGGTTGCACCGTCAACGTCATAATCGCCATAGATGGTGATGCGTTCATTGGCGGCAATCGCATCGCAAATTCTGCGGGCTGCGCTGTCCATATCGCGGAAAATCGACGGGTCGGGCAGAAAATCGCGCAGCGTCGGGCGACGGTGTCGTTCAAGATCGTCCGGGCTGACCCCGCGTGACAGCAGCAATTGCGTAATCAGGTTCTCGCCGGGCGCGCTGCCCGATCCGCCCATGTCCATGTTGCCACCTCTCCAGCGCCAAGCCTGGCCGGAAAGGGATTGGGTGATTGCGGTGACGGGAATCATCTTCATGCGCTAGACTATCGGCTCCATGCGGGGAAGAGTGCGGTTCGCGCGATGTATGGGATCAGGATAGGAACCGGGAAACGCCATGCTGCTGATTGTCTGGCATAGCCGCACTGGCACCGCGCAGGCCATGGCGCGTGCAGCGTTTGATGGCGCAAGCCGCGAAGGGCCGTGTCGGATGCTGCGGGCAGATGAAGCATTTGGGACGGCGGGCGAAGAGGCGCTGTTGGCCGCCTCTGGCTATCTTTTCTGCTGTCCCGAAAACCTTGGCGCGATGAGTGGAGTGATGAAGGAGTTTTTCGATCAGGCCTATTACCCGTTGCTGGGGCGGATCGAAGGACGACCTTATGCCACGATGATTGCCGCTGGAACCGATGGGGCGGCGGCGCAGCGACAGATTGACCGGATCGCTACGGGATGGCGCTTGCGCCGCGTTGCAGAACCGCTGATCGTGCTGACCGGAGCGCAAACGCCCGAAGCCATTCTTGCGGCTAAGGGCGTTGCAGCCGAAAACCTGCTGGATTGTTGCAATCTGGGACAGGGGCTTTGTGGAGGGCTGGCGCTGGGGGTTTTCTAACTACTGGCAACTATGGTCTGGAATGGTTGATTCGCGTGGGGACTGCGGACTCGACGGTTGGGTCTGCCATGTGCCACTTTCGAGTAGAGTGAAAAGGGGTTTTCGTGGTCGCAAGTTTCAGGTCGGCTGACTGCGCACCACTTGCCGTTTTCTTCTTTGAAGCCGGCAAGGTGCCGGGCGTTGACGATATCATCGCTGCTTCGCAACCCGGTGGAGCCTTTGCCGTTTCGCATGTTCCACCACCTGAACAGGGCTGGGTTGAACTGCTTCGCGATGGGCTGACCTTTGATCTCCATGGTCTTTCTGGTGGTCCTGTGATGGATGCGCCTGAAGTCGATCAGGCGTTGGGGGTGCCGTTCGACCAACTGGCAGGCGCGCATGCGTTGATGCTTTCGCCGGGGCCCCATCTGGCTGGGGCGGGCAGGTTGCTGCCGGTGATTCGGGTGGGGGTAGAGCTTGCGCTTGACCTTGCGCGAATCGGATCACCCCTTGCGATTGGCTGGATTCCGGCCCGCAATGCCATTGCACCATCTTGGTTCCAAAAGGCGGTCAGCCCATGGCTGGGTGGGGGACCGTTCCCCGCAATGGCACTGGTAAGCTTGCGTCACGACGTCGATGAAACGGTGCGCTCCACAGGACTCAAGTTTCTGATCGGGCAGGAATTTCAGCTTTCTGACAGCGGCTCTGGCGGCCGGGAATATTTGACGAAAGTGGCCCTCCGGCTGGTCGATTGGCTGGTCGCAAATGGCCCCGTTTCAGCGCCTTGCGAAGCAGTTCTTGCCGGAACGGGAGCAGTCTTTCTTGAGGCGGCAGACAGCACTCGTATCGTTGCAAGGTGCTGCTGACCCGGAAAAACGACCATGAAGACAGGAAGATGCTGCCGTTCAGCAGCGTCAATGTTCCGGGGCGTCCGGGGTATGCCCCGGATCTTCAGCGGCATCATCTGATTCCCCGGCAAGTGCTGGGTTCCGCGACCATTGGCAAGATGCTGGCAAGGCTGGGAATTGGGCGGCTGGGCTTTCACGATTTCCGGCGTAACGGCTTGTTATTGCCTGCTTCTGAACATGCCGCGCTCAAGTTCAGCCTGCCGCTGCATCGTGGCCCGCATCGCACGTACAACGAACTTGTTCTGCAACGCGCGGGGCAGATTGAGGCGCATTGGGCGAAGGAGCGGGCGGCGGGGTCTGCCAGTGCGGACTTCGATGCGCTGATGCGGTTCGATTTGTTGCAGCGGGCGCTGCGGCGCAAGCTGCTGGACCCGCGATCATGGGCGAAAAAGCCGCTGAACGCGCGTGATCCTGCTTTGGATTACAGCCACTTGGATGACATGGCCGACATGTTGTGGGGCGGGACGGAATGGGCCGATCAGGCCGCGTAAGGCACGCGACCTGAACGACACCTAAAGCGACATGAACGTCCGCAGACGTCCTCTACCGCTACTTGAGGAAGGGCGAACTCGCGTCTGATAGCCCCGAAGCGGCAGCGCGATATTGTTCTTCCAGACGGGCGACGCGGGCGGCCACCGGTTCAACCGCCGTCACCGCGCCAATGCCCTGACCGGACCCCCAGATATCCTTCCACGCCTTGGCATCGGTGTTGCCGCCCGACCCGAAATTCATCTTGCTGGGATCGCTGACCGGCAGGTTGTCCGGGTCAAGCCCGGCGTTGACGATAGAGGGGCGCAAGTAGTTGCCGTGGACGCCGGTGAACAAGTTGGAATAGACGATATCGTCGGCGCGGCTGTCGACAATCGCCTGCTTGTAGGCTTGTTCGGCGCGCGCCTCTTCCGTGGCGATCCAGGCCGAGCCGATATAGGCGAAATCTGCGCCCAGTGCCTGTGCCGCCAGCACCGAGCGGCCATGCGCGATGGCGCCCGACAGCGCGACCAGCCCGGTGAACCATTCGCGGATTTCCTGCATCAGGGCGAAGGGCGATTGCGCGCCTGCGTGGCCGCCTGCGCCCGCTGCGACGGGGATAAGCCCGTCCGCGCCCTTTTCCACGGCCTTGCGGGCGAAGCGGTCGTTGATGACGTCGTGCAGCACGATGCCGCCCCAACCGTGCGCGGCGTTATAAACGTCCTCGCGCGCGCCCAGCGATGTGATGAGCATCGGCACCTGCCACTTTTCACACATCGCCATGTCTTCATCGAGGCGGTTGTTGGTCTTGTGGACGATCTGGTTCACCGCGAAGGGGGCGGCGGGGCGATCAGGGTTGGCGCGGTTGTGGGCGGCCAGTTCTTCGGTGATCTGGTGCAGCCATTCGTCCAACTGGCTGATCGGGCGGGCGTTGAGCGAGGGGAAGCTGCCGACGATCCCGGCCTTGCACTGCGCGATCACCAGTTCCGGGCAGGAAATGATGAACAGCGGCGATGCGATGACGGGCAGGCGCAGGTTGGCGAACAGCGGGGGCAGGGACATTCGGCGTGGTTCCTCGCAAGTCTTAATCGTTCAGTTAAATGGGTGGTGTAGCCTTGGCCGACTGTCAAGCGCGATCAGGCCAGCAGGTTTTCGATGCCATAGAAGCGGGCCGCGGTTCCGGCGAACAGTGCGCGCTTTTCAGCATCGGATGCTCCATGGGCCAGACGTTTGAAGGTGTTCCACAACACGTTGTAGCTGGCCCCCCATTTGTCGACCGGATAGTTGCTTTCAAACATCGCGCGGTCCGGGCCAAAGGCTTCGATGCAGGTTTCGATATAGGGCCGCCACATGGCCGCCAGCGTTTCGGACGAAAGGCCCGCCATCGGGCCTTGTTCGGGAAGGCCGCAGAACGACATGGCAAGGCCGCCGAGCTTGATGGTCACATTGGGGCAGGCGGCCAGATCGCGGATCATGCCGCGCCAGATATCAAACCGTTCGTGCAATTTGCCGTGATAGCTGCCGGTGCCCAAGGGCGTGCCGCAGTGGTCGAGGCAGATCGGCTGGTCGGGAAAGGCGCGGGCAAGATCAAGCACATCGCCCAGTTGCGGCTCCAGCAGCCAGGCATCGAACGTCAGCCCCATTTCGCCCAGCGCGCGAAAACCAGTGCGGAAACTGTCTGCCAGATAGAGTTGCGGCGGGGCGTGGAACGGGGGGCCAAGAACATCGGCGTCGGCATCCCACGCGCCCTGATGGCGGATGCCGCGAAAGCGCCCGTTGCCCGCCTGCGCCAGCGCTTCCAGCACCGGCCTTGCCCCGTCGCCCAGCGTCAGGTCAGCATGGCCGATGATGGCCGCGCAAGGGCGGAAATCACCATAAAGGCCGCTGGCGCCCTGTGCCGCGACGCCGTTGACATATTCGACTTCGCCCACCGGTTTCATTGGCCCATCGGCCCCGGCGCGATAGAACGCACCGCATTCCATATAGACCGTGCCGACGACGTTATGCCCGCCGCCATTTTGTCCACCGCGCGCGTCCGCCAGCAGCGTGTCGAAGGTGTAATAGGCCGAATGGGTCAGCGTTTCGACGAAGGGGTGATAGGGCTGCGGAAAGGCGGCAAGCAGCGGGCGCAGATCCCACAAGTGATGATGCGGATCGATAATCGGCAGATCAGGTTCGAGAATCGCTTCGGCCATGCTTTGTCCCTTTGACCATCCTGTCCCATGTGACGCTTTTCCGCCGCGTATTCGTGTGAATGCCGCGGGCGTTGCCTGCACCGTCCGACGTGATTTGCGCGCAAGTGGCATGCGCAAAAGGTATCGGTGGCGACAGGCTACAAGGTCATGCCTCTGACGGGCACGACAGGGTTATGGCACAAGCGGACCGGCTATCAAGCGGGATTAAGTGACCGATTGAATTGTGGGCGCGGGGTGTCTCGACTTCGCTCGACACGAACTGGCTTGGCATACGGGGGAGTGGGGGCGCGCAGCGGCGCGGAGGGAGCAGAGAGCGGGGAGGGGGAGTTTTTTGGGGGGCTGTTTGAGATGTGGATCGAGAATTGGCCGTTCCGGATTGGATGTCAAAGTGTAGTTCGACCACAATGCGACGTTCGGACGCTAGACGTGAACGTCAACTATTGCTGAAATCCGTCGTTGGTCCTCTCGAAAAGTCCTCCGCCGCTCGATGGAGCCACAGGCGGCTCGAGGAATTCGACGATCATTCTCGGGAACTCATCTGCGATGTAGTCCATGGTCGCTAACAGCGTGGGTAACGCGACAGTGTGTCGCTGGTTGCCAAGGGTCGCCGTCCACTGAGAAGGGTAGTAGCGGGCGAGCATCCCGAGGCAGTAGGCGGCCATAAAAGTGATGACCGTCTTAGAAAGCCTGAGCTCGCCGGGGAAGGGCGTCATCGCGACTACATTACCGACAGACCAGTGTCCCACCGTGTCGGACATGTAGGGGGCGTAATCGCCAGACACGAGGATTGAGATGACCGAATCTGTTGTATTGAGCTCATGAACCGCGTCACCCATGACGGCACGAACGTCTTCAGCGGTGTAAGGAGGGTCTACCCGCCACCGTTTCTTGTCGCCGGGGTGATCGTTCTGCGGCCAGAAGGCAACGATTTCGCGACTATCTGGTAACCAGCGTGAATAAAACGGGCGAACTTCGGGTATCCGCGAAAGGATGTCGGCTAGGCTCACCTCCGTATCCGTCGGCGGTGACTCGTACTTGATCACGCAGTTGGGTTTAGAGGAGTTGTTGCGCAGGAAAGTTCGGTGATCCGTCGCAGCGATAAGCTGCTGCAGCGTACCGTTCGCGTTGAGCTTGATCTTCAGGTCGCCCATAGAGCCTCCCTCGCGGGTCAGGGCTTCACCCCAACTGGATGCCGAGAGGCCATGAGCCTGAGCAAGGCATGCTTCGCGAAGTGAGGTCGAAAGGAAGAGGGTCAGCCCTCGAGCAAGGCCTAGGACCCCGTAATATAGGAGCAATGGCCTGACGCTGCGCCCCGCGCTGCTCGCGGATTCCATATACCCCCGCGCCTGCGTGATGGCTGCGCAGATCTCGGACGCCTTCGATGTGTTCAGATCTCCTCCGTGCATCGCTCTAAAGCAAGTTTTGACGAGATCAGAAGACTCATAATTTGAGAGAATTCGCCACCACTCGTTCGTCCTGATCTCGTTCATCTGCACACCCTCGTTGCCTTGGCTACCCCTTACTCTTTCTCGCCATATCAAAAAGTGCCCAACTCTATGTCACTTTCGTGCCGGAAGGAGTCCAGTAAGTGCCAAGATTGTCGCTTCGCGGTGGTTTTGTTGTGGGGCTGGATTCCCGCCTGCGCGGGAATGACGATAGTTGAAAAACGGGGCTTTGCGGCTTGTGTCCTGCGTGCTCTGCTTCCTCGGCGTCTCCGCGCGAAACACAGGAAGGGGTGCAGTGTCGCAACTTCGCTCGACACGAACGGGATTGTCGGGATGGTAAATGACCGGGCGGCGTGGGTGGCCGCCCGGTTGGGTATTCAGGCTACGGCGTTGGCGGCGCTCAGCACCGCGCGGACGCTGGCGGTGGCGACGTCTTCGTCGATGCCGACGCCCCAGATGGTGCGGCCATCAGCGGTCTTGCATTCGACATAGGCGGCGGCGCGGGCGTTGCTGCCGGCGCCCATGGCGTGTTCGGAATAATCGGTAATGTCGATATCGACGCCGAAGCCGTCTTTCAGCGTGGCGACGACGGACGAGATCAGGCCGTTGCCGCGACCGGACACGGTCTGCACTTTGCCGTCGACTTCGATCTTGCCTGCGAAGATGCGGGTGCCATCGGGGCCGCGCGTTTCTTCATAGTCGACCAGTTGCAGATGCTGCGGCGCGTCGAGGCGATAGGCGTTGCGGAACACGCCCCAGATATCGCCCGCCTGCAGTTCACGGCCCAGTTCATCGGCCAGTTCCTGCACATGGCGCGAGAAGTGGGCCTGCATCTTCTTGGGCAGCTTGAGGCCCTGATCCTGTTCCAGCACCCAGGCAAAGCCGCCCTTGCCGGACTGCGAATTGACGCGGATGACGGCTTCGTAGCTGCGGCCCAGATCGGCGGGGTCAATTGGCAGATAGGGCACGGCCCACAGTTCGTCGTTGCGGGTTTCCTGCGCGGCAAAGCCCTTTTTGATGGCGTCCTGATGGCTGCCGGAAAAGGCCGTGAACACCAGTTCGCCGCCATAGGGGTGGCGCGGGTGGACGGGCAGCTGGTTGCAGTATTCGACGGTCTGGATGACTTCATCGATATCCGAGAAGTCCAGTTCGGGATCGACGCCCTGCGTGTAGAGGTTGAGCGCGACGGTGACGAGGCAGCAGTTGCCAGTGCGTTCGCCATTGCCGAACAGGCAGCCTTCGACGCGATCCGCGCCTGCCATCAGGCCCAGTTCTGCGGCGGCGACGCCAGTGCCACGGTCGTTATGGGTGTGCAGCGAAATGATCGCGCGGTCACGCCCCGGCAGGTTGCGACAGAAATATTCGATCTGGTCGGCATAGATGTTGGCCGTGGACGCTTCAACCGTGGCGGGCAGGTTGAGGATGATCGGCTTGTCGGTCGTGGGCTGGAGCACGTCCATCACCGCTTCGCAGCATGCGATGCTGAAATCGAGTTCGGCGGTGGAGAAGGTTTCCGGGCTGTATTCGAAGTGCCAGTCGGTCTGCGGGAAACGGGCGGCCTGATCGCGCAGGAACTTTGCCCCGGCGATGGCGATGTCCTTTACCTGCGACTGTTCCATGCCGAACACGACCTGACGCCACAGTGGCGACACGGCGTTATAGACGTGGACGATGGCCTGCTTTGCCCCGGCGAGGCTTTCAAAGCTCGTCCTGATGAGGTCTTCGCGCGACTGTGTGAGAACCTGCACGAATACATCGTCAGGAATCTTGCCGCCATCGACCAGACCACGGATGAAATCATATTCGGTTGCGCCCGCGCTGGGGAAGCCAACCTCGATTTCCTTGAGGCCCACTTTGACCAGAAGGTCGAAGAAGCGGGCTTTCTTGTCCGCGTCCATGGGATCGATCAGCGACTGGTTGCCATCGCGCATGTCGGTGGAGAGCCAGCGCGGCGCCTTGTCGATAACACGGCTGGGCCACTGGCGGTCCGGCAGGTTGATCTGCGGGAATGCGCGATATTTGGCCGAGGGGGTCTTCAGCATGGTCATGATAGTGAAACTCGAATGATCTGGTGCCGGTGGCCAGCAATCTGGCTGTCTGGTTCAGGTTCCCTTGAGCGCCGTGCGCACCGCAGGAACGGCACGCCAGCTCACGCCCAAGGGCGGATAAGTCGCAGGGTAAGGTCCAGTCGAGCGGTCATGCATCAAGCCTATGGTGATTTGCTGCGCGATTGTCCAGAATGAAAGCAACGAAAAAGCCATAACGGGAGAGGTGACCGCATGACGATAAAGCCATTCATCGTCGATATCGCGCGCGACGAGATTGCCGACCTGCACCAGCGGATCGACATGACCCGCTGGCCGGAAAAGGAAACGGTGGAGGACTGGTCGCAAGGGACGCCGCTGGCCGCTTTGCAGGATTTGGTGGCCTATTGGCGCGACGGGTATGACTGGTATGCCTGCCAGAGCCTGCTGAACGGCTGGGGCATGTTCGAGACGGCGATTGACGAGGTGGCGATCCGGTTTTTGCATGTGCGATCGCCGCATGAAAAGGCTCGGCCTTTGCTGCTGACGCACGGCTGGCCGGGATCGATTCTGGAGTTCCGCCGCTGTATTGCTCCGCTGACCCGGCCTGAAGAGAATGGCGGGCGGGCGGGCGATGCCTATCACCTGATTATTCCGTGCCTGCCGGGCTATGGCTTTTCGGGCAAGCCTGCGGTGAAGGGCTGGGGCGTGGAGAAGATCGCGCTGGCGTGGGGCGAGCTGATGAAGCGGCTCGGCTATGATCGCTGGTTTGCGCAAGGGGGCGATTGGGGATCGGCGGTGACGACCGCGATTGCGGTGCAGCGGGTGGAAGGCTGTGCGGGCATCCACCTGAACATGCCGATTGCGCGGCCTCTGCCTGAGGATCTGGCGGCGCCGGGGCCGGATGAAGCGCGGGCCTTGATGAAGATGCAGCACTATCAGGACTGGGATTCAGGCTATTCCAAGCAGCAGGCCACGCGCCCGCAGACAGTGGGATACGGGCTGGTGGATTCGCCGGTGGGGCTGGCGGGCTGGATCTATGAAAAGATGCAGGCGTGGACCGACAATGCCGGTGCGGCGGAAGACGCGCTGAGCCGGGACGATATCCTCGACAATATCATGCTCTATTGGCTGACGGCAGCAGGTGCATCTTCGGCGCGGCTCTATTGGGAGAGTTTTGGCAGTTTCGGGCCAAAGGATATCGATATTCCGGTGGGGGCCAGCGCGTTTCCGAAAGAGATCATCCCCGCGCCGCGCAAGTGGTTTGAACGGCATTGCCGCCAGTTGGTGCATTGGGGCGAGCTGGAAAGGGGCGGGCACTTTGCCGCTTGGGAGCAGCCCGAAGCCTTTGTGAAAGAGCTTCGGGCCGCGTTTTCCCGGATGGTATAAGTCTTACTTCTTTTCGAACGCGGCGGTGATGTCGAGCATCACGTCGTCCGAAACGAAGGGCAGGCCGTACTTGATGTTGAAGTCCGAACGCTTGATCGCGGCCTTGCCGTGGAAGCCAAGCGTTGCGGCTTTGCTGAACGGGTTGGTGCCAGCGCCTGCGAAAGTGGCGTCAACGGTCACCGGCTTGGTCACGCCGTTGAGCGTGAGGTTGCCGGTGATCTTGGCCGAAGTCCCGTCTGCGCCGGGCGCGACGCTGGTCGACACGAAAGTGGCATCGGCGGGCGCTGCGCCGAAGAAGTCGGCAGGCTTGCCTTCGGCGGCAGGCTTGAGCAGGTGCCCGGTCAACCCGGCGCTGGCGGTAACGACCTTGCTGACCGGAATCTTGACTGACACCTTGGCGGCGGCAGGGTTGGCCGGGTCGATTTCGAGAGTGCCCGACACGTCGCCAAACAGACCGAAATAATCGTTGAAGCCGAAGTGGTTGACCTTCCATGCGACCAGCGAGTGACCGGCATCGGCGGTGTAGGTGCCGGCGACGACGCGGGCCTTGTCAGCCTTGCCCGGAACTTCGGGCATCTGCGCGACCATTGGCGCAGCAGCAGCGGCCAGAGCGAGCGGCAGCGCGACCTTGAGGGCGGTGGAAAGTTTGGGGAGCTTGAGCACTGGGGATCTCTCCTTGGTTTCATGAGAGCACTCATGAGGGAGTGCAGGGGATGCCAAACCCGGCGCGCCGGCACAACCGATTCCGGTTATGAGAAATACCGCAAGATCATCCGCAGCGCACTGTGCGGATCATGCCCTGATCGTCGAGGATCAGATTGAGCCGGTCGGCGCGGTAATCGTGGGTGATGGCCGCGCCCGGTGTGATCCAGCGCAGACGGGGGTGGCCGATGGTTTGAGTAACGCGAACGCGGGCCTGCGCATCGCCGGGTGACCCGATCAGGCGTCTGGCGCGCAAGAGACCGCATGTGTCGGGCTGTTGTGGCGAGGCCGAAAGGGGTGGGGCCGCGCCGGGAACGCCTGGCGGGCTGGGCGTGCGCGTCATCTGCAGGCCGACGGCAGCCGCAGTCGCAGGGGCCATGGCGTAGGCCGAACACAACAAGGCCACGCCCAGCGACGCTTTTAGCATGATCCGCACCCGATCCCGCGTTATATCCAAAATGGAGGAATAACGTCTGAATCGGTGCAGTCCACCGGTTTCGTCGCCCTGCGTGGCCCTGATTTTGACAGAACAACTGGGCCGGATGGCACAAGCCAACCGAACCCGTTGTTATTCGATCAGTTCTTGGTCTGGTCGACCAGCTTGTTCGCGCCGATCCAAGGCATCATCGCGCGCAGCTTGGCGCCGGTTTCCTCGATCGGGTGACGCTGGGCCAGGCCACGTGCTGCCTTGAGTTCCGGCTGGCCAGCGCGGTTATCAAGCACGAAGTCCTTCACGAAACGGCCCGACTGAATATCGGCCAGAACGCGCTTCATTTCCTTCTTCGTTTCATCGGTGATGATGCGCGGGCCGGTCTTGATGTCGCCGTATTCAGCGGTGTTCGAGATCGAGTAGCGCATGTTGGCGATGCCGCCTTCATACATCAGGTCGACGATCAGCTTCAGTTCGTGAAGGCATTCGAAATAGGCCATTTCCGGTGCGTAACCGGCTTCAACCAGCGTTTCGAAACCAGCCTGCACCAGCGCGGTTGCGCCGCCGCACAGCACGGCCTGTTCACCGAACAGGTCGGTTTCACATTCTTCGCGGAAGTTGGTTTCGATGATGCCGCTGCGGCCACCACCAACGCCCGAAGCATAAGCAAGCGCGACGTCATGCGCGTTGCCGGTCACGTTCTGGTGGATGGCAACGAGGCAGGGCACGCCGCCGCCACGCTGATATTCGCTGCGAACGGTGTGGCCCGGACCCTTGGGCGCGATCATGATGACGTCGATGTCAGCGCGCGCTTCGATCAGGCCGAAGTGGATGTTGAGGCCGTGGGCGAAGGCAAGCGCCGCGCCGGGCTTCATGTTGGCGTGCAGGTCATCGGCATAGATCGCGGCCTGATGTTCGTCAGGTGCGAGGATCATCAGCACGTCGGCCCATGCAGCGGCTTCGGCGTTAGCAAGAACCTTGAAGCCCGCAGCTTCAGCCTTCTTGGCGCTGGCCGAACCGGGACGCAGCGCGATGGCCACGTCCTTCACGCCCGAATCGCGCAGGTTCTGCGCATGGGCATGGCCCTGCGAACCATAGCCGAGGATGGCGATCTTCTTGTCGGTGATGAGGTTCAGATCGCAATCTGCGTCGTAATAGACCTTCATGTCTTTCCCAATCCTATTGAAATCGAAACTGAAAATGAAATGGAATGGCTTATGCCGCGGCAGGGCCGCGAACCATGCCGACGATGCCGGTGCGGCCCACTTCGACAAGGCCCAGTTCCTTCATCAGGGCGACGAAGGAATTGATCTTGTCCGGCGCGCCGGTGAGTTCGAAAATGAAGCTGGATGTGGTGGTATCGACCACTTTGGCGCGGAATACATCGGCAAGGCGCAGGGCCTCGACGCGGTTTTCGCCTTTGCCCGAAACCTTGATAAGCGCCAGTTCGCGTTCGACGAAGGGGCCGACTTCGGTAAGGTCGGTAACCTTGTGAACCGGCACCAGCCGTTCAAGCTGGGCGCGAATCTGGTCGATCACCGGGGGCGGGCCGTGGGTGACGATGGTGATCCGGCTGAGATCGTGTTCGTCGGTAATGTCGGCTACGGTCAGGCTATCGATGTTATAGCCGCGCGCGGTGAACAGTCCGGCGATCTTGGCGAGGATACCCGCTTCGTTATCGACCGTGATGGTGAGGACGTGGCGCTCCTGCGCCTCCTGAGGGATGTGCATCATTGTTCCGGTATCCTTCAGACCAGCGCTTTGGCTTCGTCGTCCATCGTGCCTGCCACTTCGTCCCCATAAAGGATCATGTCAGTGTGCGCAGCGCCCGACGGGATCATCGGGAAGCAGTTGGCTTCCTTGGCCACGAGGCAGTCGACAAAGACCGGACCGTCGTGATCCATCATCGCCTGAATGCCAGCGTCAAGTTCGCTTTCATCGGTGATGCGGATGCCCTTCCAGCCATAAGCTTCGGCAAGGCGGACGAAATCGGGCAGGCTGTCCGAATAGGAGTTCGAATAGCGGCTTTCATAGGTCAGTTCCTGCCACTGGCGGACCATGCCCATCCATTCGTTGTTCAGCACGAACACCTTGACCGGCAGACGATACTGCGTGGCGGTGCCCAGTTCCTGAATGTTCATCTGGATCGAAGCATCGCCCGCGATGTCGATCACCAGTGTTTCAGGGAAACCGGCCTGCGCGCCGATGGCGGCGGGAAGGCCATAGCCCATGGTGCCAAGGCCACCTGACGTCAGCCACTTGTTTGGCTTCATGAAGTGGAAGTGCTGTGCCGCCCACATCTGATGCTGGCCAACTTCGGTGCTGATGATCGGCTCTTTGTGCTTGGTCAGCTCATACAGCCGTTCAATCGCGAGCTGTGGCATGATGGCCGTGCTTTTGCGCGGATAGGACAGGCTCTTGCGGGCGCGCCAGCCATCGATGCGGGCGTGCCATTCGGTCAGGTCCTGCGCTTTGTATCCGCGCTGAAGCCAGGCTTCGATCAACTGGGCCAGAACCTTGCCGCAATCGCCGATGACCGGCAGATCGACGGCAACGGTCTTGTTGATCGACGCGCGGTCGATATCGATGTGAATCTTCTTGCTGTTGGGCGCGAAGGCATCGAGACGACCGGTGACGCGATCGTCAAAACGCGCGCCGATGCAGACCACAAGGTCAGCCCGGTTCATCGTCATGTTCGCTTCATAGGTGCCGTGCATGCCCAGCATGCCCAGCCACGCTGGATGATCGGCCGGGAACGCGCCAAGGCCCATCAGGGTGGAGGTGACCGGCGCACCAGTGAGCGACTGAAGTTCACGCAAAAGCCGCGCGGCTTCTGGCCCGGAATTGATGACGCCGCCGCCGGTGTAGAACACCGGAGCCTTGGCCCTGGCGATCATGTCGATCGCTTGCGCGATTTCGGCAGAGCCGCCTTCGGTCTGAGGGGAATAGCGGTTGCGTTGTTGCGGCGCGGCGCTGGTCCACGCGGCAGAGGCGATCTGCACGTCCTTGGGAATGTCGATCACGACCGGGCCGGGGCGGCCTTCGGTGGCGATGCGGAACGCCTCGTCAATCGTCGCGGCGAGCTGCGACGGGTCTTTGACCAGATAGTTGTGCTTGGTGCAGTGGCGCGTGATGCCAACCGTGTCGGCTTCCTGAAAAGCGTCCGAACCGATCAGGCCGGTGGGCACCTGTCCGGTGATGACGACCATGGGAATCGAATCCATGAAAGCATCGGCAATGCCGGTGACGGCATTGGTGGCACCGGGGCCGGAGGTGACCAGGACCACGCCGGGCTTACCCGTGGCGCGCGCGTAACCTTCTGCCGCGTGGGCGGCGCCGGCTTCATGACGGACGAGAATGTGGCGGAGGCGTTCATCGCCGAACAGCGCATCGTAGATCGGGAGCACTGCGCCACCGGGATAGCCGAATACAAATTCGACGCCCTTGGCGACAAGGCTTTCAACCAGGATCTCGGCGCCGCTGCGCTCGGTTGTCACTTTACCAAATCCTTATTCATTGTCGCGGCCCGATAGCCCCGACGATCACGAAAAACAAAAAATTTCGGTCCGGCTGCGGTGCTGGACTGTGCCGGCCCCTGCTGCTGAACCAAAAAAATTTCGGCCCGGCTGCAGTGCTGGACTGCGCCGGGCCGTCTCTCCCTTCCGGGCACCCGATCAACACAAGGCGTGGATCGAGCAATTGACGGCCTGCTACTTGACATAAAAGAACGTGTCAAGCAGCTATATGCGTAATAAACTTGCTATATTGGCGCTGTCAATGGAATTTTCGTACTCAATGCGCGGCCAGTCGCCCGGATTCTGGTGCCTGAGCCAGGTGTATTGCCGCTTGGCATAATTGCGCGTGGCCTGTTGACCCGCCGAAATGGCCGATTCCCGCAGGATTTCTCCGCGCAGGAAGGCAGCGATTTCTGGCACGCCAATGGCGCGCATCACGGGAAGCGATTCGGGCAGGTTGCGGGCGAGCAGGGCTTTGACTTCCTCAAGCGCGCCGCCTTGCCACATCAGGTCAAAGCGCAAGTTGCAGCGGCGATAGAGCCACTGGCGTTCGGGCAGGAGGATGACGGGGGCGAGATCGACGGTATGGCCAATGCCGCCGCTGAGCTGCTGCTGCCAATGAGTGAGCGGGTGGCCAGTGGAGCGCACGACTTCGAGCGCGCGGGTGATGCGTTGCGAATCTGCCGGGGCGAGCCGGGCGGCGCGGTCGGGGTCCTCGGCTGCCAGCGCGGCGTAGGCCTGATCCAGCGGCATGGCGCGCACGGCATCGCGCACTTGCGGATCGATCTGGGGCACCGGGGAAATGCCGTCCAGCAAGGTGCGTATATATAGGCCGGTGCCGCCGACAAGGATCGACAGCGCATTGCGGGCGTGGGCGGCGGCGATTTCGGCCTTGGCGGCGCTGGCCCAATCGGCGGCGGAGCAGGGGTGCGCGCCGTCCCATGCGCCGAACAGGACGTGGGGCACGCCCTGCATCTCTTCATCAGACGGGCGGGCGCTGACCACGCGCAGATCGGCATAGACCTGCGCGCTGTCGGCATTGATGACGACCGCCTCTTGCCCGCGCGCATGCGCGTGCAATGCAAGCTTTACTGCCAGATCGCTCTTGCCGCTGGCCGTTGGCCCTGCAATTAGCGCCAGTCTTGGCTTCGCCGCCCGTTTTGGAATCGTAGGGGAATAATCTGTGCTCATCGCCCGCCTGATAGCAGAGCCGGAGACGCTTGGTGACAATCTCTCGCTCGCCATGGAAATGATCGAGGCGCGCGACTGGGAAGTGGCGGGTGCGGGGATGCTGGAAACCTGCGAGGATGTGCTGGAGCTGGAGGTTGTCGAAGGCAATCCGGCGGGCATTCGCCAAATCCTTGACCAGTGTTTCCCTGAAAGCGACCTGCTGCTGTCCGATGGCCTGATTGACGTGCCCGGCCTGTTCGTCTCGGATATGGATTCGACCATGATCGGGCAGGAATGCATTGACGAACTGGCCGACTTTGCCGGGCTGAAGGACCGCATTGCCGGGATTACCGAACGCGCGATGCAGGGCGAACTGGATTTCGATCCGCGCTGCGCGAACGGGTGGGGCTGCTGAAAGACCTGCCCGAAGCAGCGATCCGGCAGTGTCTGGATGAACGTATCCGCCCCATGGAAGGTGCGCGCACGCTGGTTTCCACGCTGAAGGCGCGCGGATGCCATACTGTGCTGGTGACCGGTGGGTTCCATTCCTTTGCCGATCCGGTGGCCGAATTGCTGGGCTTTGAACGTGTGGTGGGCAACCGGCTGGGCCTGCATGACGGTGTGCTGACCGGCGGGCTTGTTGGCGGAATCGTTGACAGTTCGGTCAAGAAGCAGGTGTTGCTGGAGGAAATGGCGCGTCTGGGCGAGGGGACGCTGAGCCTTGCCACCGGCGATGGCGCGAACGACATTCCGATGATTGAAGCCGCGACGTTCGGCATTGCCTATTACGCCAAGCCAAAGGCACGGGCAGCGGCAGATGGCTGGATCGACCGGGGTGACCTGACTTCGATCCTGTCGCTGCTGGGCATTGCGCGTCAGGACTGGGTGCTGGGCTGATCAGCCGGGAGCTTAGGCCGCCAAGGCAGACGGGCGTTGGCGACGGGCCAGCACGCGGATGGACAAGGCGGCGAGGGCCAGAGCGGTCATGGTGATGCCGATTATGCGGGTTTCCATATCGGGAATGCGCTTGGCATAGGCCAGCGTGAAGATCAGCCAGATTACATGGATGCCGGTGGTGTGCAGGCGTTTCCAGTTGTGGCCCAAGGCGCGCATCGCGGCCTGATTGGATGTGGCTGCCATCGCGAAGATGAACAGATAGGCGATCCCGCCTGGTACAAGCGATGCCACAGTGCGCGGTTCGGGGCTGAGGCGCACCGCCATGATGAGCGCGAAAAGGTGGATGGTGTGGCTGGTGGCAAAGCCAAGCCCCCACCAGCGCCGGTCACGGATCAGCGCGCGGCTCCATGGCGCAGGTGCGAGGCGAACAAGCGATGAGCCGAGGTAGGCGGTCAGAAAGATCGGAAAGCCGATGCGCGCGGTCCAGCGCGCGGCAAGTTGCCAGCCCTCAAGGGCGTACCCGCCTGTGATTAGCCCCGCCATCAGCGCCAGCGTTCCCGCAACCAGTGCCAGCGCCACTGGCCATTTTTTCGCCGCCATGCCGCATCTCCCCTTTTTTACGGTACCTAACACGGGCAGGGTAGCGGATAAAAGTGTTCCGCACGGTGGATTGACGAACAATTTACATAAATGTTAGTAGGTGTGGGCGGAACGGTATTGCTGGGAGAATTGCTGTGAATGCCATGACCGGCGCGTTGCAGGCCGACCTTCCCATTTATGACGAGCGACGGCCAGAATTGCGCCTGCGCCCGGCAAAGGCGTGGCGGCATTTTCAGAACCTGCTGAAAGACAAGGAAAACACCGAAGAGGTGTTCCACATTTTTGAATCGCTGCCGTGGCGCAACCTGCGTTCGTCAGCGGAGCGGTTTCTGCGGACCGAACGGGGGCAGGCTTTGCGTGCGCGCGAGCCATGGCTTCCGGCGATTCTCGATGACCATGAAGCGCTGCGGCGGATGCCCGAAGGATCGCTGGCACACGCCTATTGCGATTTCATGGAGCGTGAAGGGTTGAGCGCGCAAGGGTTGGTGGACGAGTTCGAGAAGTTTGCCAGCAAGCACGAAAAGTTCGATGACCAGTTCACCTGGTATCTTAACCGGATGCGCGATGTGCATGACCTGTTGCATGTCCTGACCGGTTATGGCCGCGATGCGCTGGGCGAGGCTTGCGTGTTGGCGTTCACGTATAGCCAGCAGCCCAGTCCTGCGCATCTGTTCATCGGGTATATGGCCGGGCTGAACATCCGCAAGCAGACGCGCGGAACCGCACCTGTGTTGAAGGCCGTGCGTGAGGGGCAGAAACTGGGCAAGGCCTGCCCGCGCCTGTGCGAACAAGCGATTACCGAACTGCTGCCGCTGCCCATTGATGAAGTGCGACGCAAGCTGAATATCACGCCTCCGGGGCATTACCGTAAGGCCCATGCCATCTGGCAGGATATCGGGGTCGATCCCTATGACCTGTTGGGCAAAAACGCCAAACTGGCGGCGTGATTTAGGCGCTGCTGGATTTACGTTTTGTGCCCCCGCGAAGGCGGGGGCCTTATTCGATCAAGCGCTACCCGGATTGATGCCCCCGTCTTCGCGGGGGCGCAGTTTCCAAGGTTGCATGGCCTCAGGGCCTTATGGTTAGCCTTCCATCCAGTCGCGGAAGAAGGCTTCGTTGGCTTCGCGCAGGGCCGCCACTTCGATGCCTGCAACCTGCGATCCGCCGACCGTGCCGATGCGGGTTGCGCCTTCCAGCACTTCGCCCGCAGCGGTGGTGACGATGTAGCGCGATTGGTCTTCACCGAAGGCTGCTGCCGTATCGAGCGTCACGTCCAGCGCGCAGCCCTTGTTTCCGGCCAGCGCCATTTCGGCGAGCGCGACGAGCAGGCCGCCGTCCGAAATGTCGTGAACGGCGGTGAGCTTGCCGCCTGCGATCCATTCGCGCACCTGTTCGCCGTTCTTGCGTTCCAGTGCCAGATCGACCGCAGGGGCATCGCCCGCTTCGCGGCCATGGATTTCGCGCAGGTAAAGCGACTGGCCAAGGTGGGTGCCTTCGCCACCGACGAGCCAGATGGCGTCGCCATCGGTCTTGAATGCCACCGTGGTCATCACATCATGGTCGAGCATCAGGCCGACACCGCCGATGGCGGGCGTGGGCAGAATGGCTGAGCCGCCGCCGGTCGCCTTCGATTCGTTGTAGAGCGAGACGTTGCCCGACACGATGGGATAATCCAGCGCGCGGCAGGCATCGCCCATGCCGTTCAGCGCCTGAACGATCTGCGCCATGATTTCGGGGCGCTGCGGGTTGGCGAAGTTGAGGCAGTTGGTGATGGCGAGCGGACGCGCACCGACCGCGCAGATGTTGCGCCACGTTTCGGCGACGGCCTGCTTGCCGCCTTCGTAAGGGTCGGCATAGCAATAGCGCGGGCTGCAATCCGTGCTCATCGCCAGCGCTTTCTTGCTGCCGTGGATGCGCACGACGGCGGCGTCACCGCCCGACTTTTGCAAGGTGTCCGCGCCGACCTGCGAATCGTATTGTTCGAAAATCCAGCGGCGGTTGGCAAGATCGGGGCAGCCGATCAGCTTGACCAGATCTGCGCCGAGATCGGCGCTTTCTGCCACGTTGCCCACCGGCGCGACATTGGCCCATGCCTTGTAATCGGCAAGGTTGAGCGAGGGGCGATCATAGAGCGGCGCGTCTTCGGCCAAAGGCCCAAGCGGAATATCGCACACCACTTCGCCTTCGAAGGTCAGGACCATGTGGCCGGTGTCGGTCACTTCACCGATTACGGCAAAGTCGAGTTCCCACTTCTTGAAGATGGCTTCGGCCATGGCTTCCTTGCCGGGCTTCAGCACCATGAGCATACGCTCCTGGCTTTCCGACAGCATCATTTCATAAGGGGTCATGCCCTCTTCACGGCAGGGCACATTGTCCATGTTGAGGATGATGCCGGCCTTGCCGTTGGTGGCCATTTCGACCGAGGACGAGGTAAGGCCCGCTGCGCCCATGTCCTGAATCGCCACGATGGCGTCAGTCGCCATCAGTTCGAGGCAGGCTTCGATCAGCAGCTTTTCGGTGAAGGGGTCGCCGACCTGCACCGTGGGGCGCTTGGCTTCGGAATCCTCGCCAAAATCGGCGCTGGCCATGGTGGCGCCATGGATGCCGTCACGCCCGGTCTTCGACCCGACATAGACGATGGGGTTACCAAGGCCGGTTGCCGCAGAGTAGAAGATCTTGTCGGTATCAGCCACGCCAACGGTCATCGCGTTGACAAGGATGTTGCCGTCATAGGCGGGGTGGAAGTTGGTTTCCCCCCCCACGGTCGGCACGCCGACGCAGTTGCCATAACCGCCAATGCCCGCAACCACACCCTGCACCAGATGCTTCATCTTGGGGTGATCGGGACGGCCAAAGCGCAGCGCGTTCATGTTCGCTACCGGGCGTGCGCCCATGGTGAACACGTCGCGCAGAATGCCGCCAACGCCGGTTGCCGCACCCTGATAGGGTTCGATGTAGCTGGGGTGGTTGTGGCTTTCCATCTTGAAGATGGCGGCCTGCCCATCGCCAATGTCGATGACGCCCGCGTTTTCACCGGGGCCGCAGATGACCCACGGGGCCGAAGTTGGCAGTTTCTTCAGGTGAAGGCGGCTGGATTTGTAGGAGCAATGCTCTGACCACATGACCGAAAAGATGCCGAGTTCGACAAGGTTCGGTTCACGCCCAAGCGCGTTGAGGACGCGCTGGTATTCTTCCTCGGACAGCCCATGGGCGGCGACGATATCGGCGGTGATCTGAGACATGCGCCGCGCCTTAGCGATGCACGCGCAAAAGGGCTAGTCCCGATGAGGCATTTCAGCCTGCGAATCTTTGCGCGACCCAAGTGGCAAGAGTTGCGGCAAGCGCGGTGGCAAACGTGCCCCAGGCAATGTCGATAACGGTGATATGCACGGGCCAGCGCGCCATCACCGCCTGACTGGTGAGATCATAGGTCATGTAGCACAAGGCCCCCAGTAGCGCGCCGTTGAGCGCGGCGGTTGCCAAGGCTTGCGACGGATCGGATTGTGACAGGCCGGGGCGGATGGCAAACCATACGATACCAGCGATGTAGCAGGCGTAGAACACCAATGCCGGCGCTGGCCGAAAGTTTGCCGCAAGGAGATTGCCCAGCGCAGGGCGGTAAAGCGCCTTTCCTGCCCAGCCGAGCCAGAGCGCATCAAGCGCGCCGAACACCACGGCCGTCGCGACATAGGCGATTACGATCTGCATGCCCTTTCGTCCCTCTCTGTCACTTGTTCATCGAAGCTTGACCCGGCCCCCGCGCACCGTCAATGCTGCCTCAATGGGAACCATGCCGGATATCGCGGGCTTCACGTTTGAAGAGGCCCTGAAGGAACTGGAGAACGTCGTCAGGCGTCTCGAAAGCGGGGAAGCGCCGCTGGATGAATCGATCCAACTGTATGCGCGCGGCGATGCTTTGCGGCAGCACTGTCAGGCACGGCTTGATGCAGCGCAGGCCCGAATCGAGGCGATTGTGGCCGACCGTGACGGCAAGCCGCAGGCTTTGCGGTCATTCGACGAAACCGCGGGTTGAACGGAGCGGGACATGTCGGTTGAACCCGGATTGCTGAAGGACGCGCTCAAAGCCATCGCAGAGGATATCGACCGCAGTTTCGATCTGCTGTTGCCGCTACCGGGCGATGCGCGTGACCGGCTGGTGGAAGCGATGCGCTATGCCGCGATAGGTGGAGGCAAGCGTGTGCGCCCCCTGCTGGTTTGCGCAACGGCTGGCCTTTTTGGCGTTTCGCGCGATTCCGCCGTGCGGGTGGGCACGGCGATCGAAGCGATCCACGTCTATTCGCTGATCCATGACGATCTGCCGTGCATGGATGATGATGGGCTGCGTCACGGCAAGCCGACGGTGCATTTGGCGTTCGACGATGCCGCCGCCGTTCTGGCAGGCGATGCGCTGCACGATTTCGCGTTTGAACTGCTGTCCGACCCGGTGACCAGCGGCGATCCTTTTACGCGAATCGAACTGATCCGCGCGTTGGCCACGGCCAGCGGGATGAACGGCATGTGCGGTGGCCAGATGATGGACATCGTGGCCGAAACATCCAGCTTCGATCTGCAAACCGTAACCCGGTTGCAGCAGTTGAAGACCGGCGCATTGCTGGGTGCGGCGGTGGAAATGGGCGCAATTCTGGGCAAGGCTCCGCCCGAAGGCCGCACCCATCTGCGCGGCTATGCCCGCGATATCGGCCTTGCGTTCCAGATTGCCGATGACCTGCTGGACGCCGAAGGTGACGAGGCGGCGGCAGGCAAGGCGTTGCGCAAGGATGAGCGGCAGGGCAAGGAAACCTTCCTGTCGCTGCTGGGCGCCGATCGTGCGCGCGAACAGGCACGGATGCTGGTGGAGCAGGCCGTGCAACATCTTGCCAGCTATGGTCCCGAAGCGGATCTCCTGCGCGAACTGGCGCGCTTCATCGTGGAGAGGAACCATTGATGGCGGAACGTATCGGCGTTTATCCGGGCACTTTTGACCCGATCACGCTGGGCCATCTCGATATCATCCGGCGCGGCGCAAAGCTGGTCGACAAGCTGATTATCGGGGTGACCACCAATCCTTCGAAGAACCCCATGTTTACGCCCGAAGAGCGGATGGACATGGTGGCGCGCGAAGTGGCCGAACAGGGCATCGACAATGTCGAGGTCGTGGGATTCAACGCGCTGCTGATGAAGTTTGCGCGGCGGCAGGGGGCCAGCGTGATCGTGCGGGGGCTGCGCGCGGTGGCTGACTTTGAATATGAATACCAGATGGCAGGCATGAACCAGCAGCTTGATGCCGAAATCGAGACGGTATTCCTGATGGCCGACGTCAGCCTGCAGCCGATCGCATCGAAGCTGGTCAAGGAAATCGCGCTGTTCGGCGGCGATATTACCGACTTTGTGACCCCGACGATCCGCGATGAGGTTGCAGCGCGCGTCGACAAGATTGGTCGTCTCGGCGACTATTGAGCAGACACATATCGGCAATCGTTCATTGCAGCGACAGCGCGACGCGCCTATCGGCGCATGATCTATTCGGAGTTCCACTGTCCCATGGTATCGCGTTTCGTCACCGCTCTTGCGCTTGGCACCGCCCTGATCGCATCGCCCGCGCTTGCGCAGGACAAGAAGGAAAGCCTGACTCCGCAGCAGGCCGCGCTGCCTTATGTGGTCGATGCCGACCAGACGCATGACCGCGAAAATATTCTGCTGCTCGATCTTTCGAACGGCGGGCGCGTTGCGATCCGGTTGATGCCGCAGTGGGCGCCCGCGCATGTTGAACGGATCAAGACGCTGGCCCGGCAGGGCTTCTACAACGGGGTGATCTTTCACCGCGTGATCGAAGGCTTCATGGCGCAGACCGGCGATCCCACGGGTACCGGGCAGGGCGGTTCGCAACTGCCGGATCTGACAGCAGAATTCAACGCGATCCCGCATTTGCGCGGCACGGTTTCGATGGCGCGCACGAATGAACCGAACACGGCCAACAGCCAGTTCTTCATCGTGTTCTATCCGCGTTTCGCGCTGGACCACAAATACACCAACTTTGGCCGTGTGATCGCGGGCATGGATTTTGTCGACGCCATCACGCGCGGCGAACCGCCTGCGAATCCGACCAAGATCGTGCAGGCGTCGATTGCATCGGACGACAAGCCGGTGCCGCCGCCGCCAGCGCCAGCTGCCGCGCCACAGATTTCGGCTGACATGTTGAGCAATTCGCGGTCGAACTGAACGAGATTTCCCGCTAGGGCGCGCGAATGCGCGTAGATCTGTTCGACTTTGAATTGCCGCCCGAAAATATCGCCCTGCGGCCTGCCCGGCCGCGCGATTCGGCGCGACTGCTAAATGTGGGCCGTGAAGGGCCGCTGGGTGACCTGATCGTGCGCGATCTGCCATCGCTGCTGAACGCGGGCGATGTGCTGGTATTCAACGATACGCGGGTGATCCCGGCGCAACTGGAAGGCCAGCGGGGTGAAGCGCGGATTGGCGCGACGCTGCACAAGCGGATCGACCTGCGCCGCTGGCAGGCCTTCATTCGCAATGCCAAGCGATTGCGAACCGATGACGTGATTGAATTTGGCGCAGGCGTTTCAGCCATGGCCGAACAGCGCCATGCGGACGGAAGCTGGACCCTGTTCTTTCCGGGGGACGAGCCGGTGGAAGTCCTGTTGGAGCGGGCAGGGCGCATGCCGCTGCCACCCTATATCGCGGGGAAGCGCCCGACCGACGCGCAGGACCGCGAGGATTACCAGACCATGTTCGCGGCAAAGGACGGGGCCGTTGCCGCGCCGACCGCTGCGCTGCACTTTACGCCTAACCTGATCGCCGCGCTGGCGCAGGCAGGGGTGAAGACCGAAACGCTGACGCTGCATGTGGGCGCGGGCACGTTCCTGCCGGTCAAGGCGGACGACACTGCCGACCATCAGATGCACGCCGAATGGGGCCGGATCGATGCCGCAACGGCGGACCGCCTCAACGCCGTCCGTGCCGGCGGGAATCGGGTGATCGCAGTGGGCACCACATCGCTGCGCCTGCTGGAAAGCGCGGCTGGCGAGGATAGGTTGATCCGCCCGTTCGATGGTGACACCGCGATCTTCATCACGCCCGGCTACAAATTCCGCGCCATCGATGGGCTGATGACCAATTTCCACCTGCCCAAGTCCACGCTGTTCATGCTGGTCAGTGCGCTGATGGGGCTGGAGCGGATGCAGCAGGTCTATGCCCATGCCATCGCGCAGGGCTATCGCTTCTATTCCTACGGTGATTCCAGCCTGCTCCTGCCATAAGTGGGAGTTTGCGTTCGGTGCCAGACCGTTAGCCTTCGCGCAAAGATTGGCGAGAGGATGGCGTATGGTTCCGGCACATGTTCCGGCAGATCGGGTTGTGGATTTCGATCTGTTCAATCCGCCCGGTGTCGAGCACGATTTCTTTGCTGCATGGAAGACGCTGCTGGGTGGGCCGGGTCTGGTGTGGACCACGGCCAATGGCGGGCACTGGATTGCCGCGCGCGGCGATGTGGTGCGCGGCCTGTGGGCCGATGCGGAGCGCCTTTCCAGCGAATGTCTGGCGGTGACGCCGGGGCTGGGCGAAGTGATGCAGTTCATTCCGCTGCAGCAAGATGGGGCGGAGCATAAGGCCTTTCGCATGTCGGTGATGAAAGGGCTGGCATCGCGCTTCGTGGTGGCCCTTGAACCGAAAGTGGCCGAGGTGGCGCGCGAGCTGATCGATGGCTTACGGCCGCAGGGGCGCTGCGATTTCGTGGCGGATTTTGCCGAAATCCTGCCGCTGAACATCTTTTTGACCTTGATCGACGTGCCGCTGGAAGATCGCCCGCGCTTGCGCCAACTGGGTGTGCAACTGACCCGGCCTGATGGTTCCATGACGGTGGAGCAGCTGAAGCAGGCCGCGGATGATTATCTGTGGCCGTTTATCGAAAAGCGCATGGCCAACCCCGGCGACGATCTGTTCAGCCGCATTCTGGCCGAACCGGTCATGGGCAGGCCGTGGAGCGTGGATGAAGCGCGGCGGATGTGCCGCAACCTGCTGTTTGGCGGGCTGGACACGGTGGCGGCGATGATTGGCATGGTGGCGCTGCATCTGGCGCGGTACCCGGCTGACCAGCAATTGCTGCGCGACCAGCCCGATCTGATTCCGGCAGCGGCCGACGAACTGATGCGCCGTTATCCCACCGTAGCGGTCAGCCGCAATGCGGTGGCCGATGTCGAGGTGGATGGGGTGACCATCCGCAAGGGCGATCTGGTTTACCTGCCCAGCGTGCTGCACAATCTTGATCCGGCCAGCTTTGATGCGCCGGAAGAGGTGCGCTTCGACCGTGACCTTACCCCGATCCGGCACACCACGATGGGCGTTGGCGTGCATCGCTGTGTCGGGGCGGGATTGGCGCGGATGGAAGTGATCGTGTTCCTGCGCGAATGGCTGACGCGCATGCCGACCGTCTCGCTTGACCTCGGAAAACCGGTGGCGATGAAAGGCGGTAACGTCGGGGCCTGCACCGCGCTTCCGCTGGTATGGAGCGTTTAAGCGGCAAACCAGCCCCAGACGAGGCGTAGCGTCAAGCCAATGCTGACAACCACCAGCAGCGGGCGGATCATCTTGGCGCCAAAGCGCGTGGCGAAGTGCGAACCGATCCATGCGCCAGTCATGGCGCCTGCGCCCATGCACAGGCCCAGAATCCACATCGCCTGCCCGCCTACGGTGAACACGATCACGCTGGCAAGATTGCTGACGACGTTGAGGTATTTGGTCAGGCCTGTGGCGCGCGTAAGGCCAAGGCCGCGCAGGCCAACCAGCGTGGTTGCGAAGAACTGGCCTGCGCCGGGACCGAAGAACCCGTCATAAAAGCCCACGCCCGCGCCGACCGGCATATAGCCCTTTTCGCCAAGGTGTCCATGGCGGTCCTGATCGCTCATGTTCGGGGAGAACACGGTGTAAAGCGCGACCGCGATCAACAGCACCGGCACCACCAGTTTCAGCACATCGGCGCTGAGATGCTGGATGGCAAGCGAACCTGCCAGCGCGCCGATGAACACGACGGCAGCGGTGGGCGCGCTGGTGCGGAAGCTGAACAGGCCCGCCTTGTGATAGCGCCATGTGGCCATGGCGGTGCCGCACATCGACTGCACCTTGTTGGTGCCCAGCACCACATGCGGGGGAAGGCCAGTGGTCAGCAGGACCGGCATCATCACAAGGCCACCACCGCCCGCCACCGCATCGATAAAGCCGGTAAACACGGCAAGCAGCGTGAGCGCGGGATAAAACCACAGGTCGAGGTTTGCAGGTTCGATCATTTGCGCCGTTTGGCGATTGCGCCTAAGGGCCGCAACTCCCTTTTATCGAGTTTTTCCGCGCAATGACCCGTTTCGCCTTCGATATCCATGCAACTGACGGCAAAGCCCGCACCGGTACGATCCGCATGATGCGCGGAGACATTCGCACACCCGCGTTCATGCCGGTGGGCACGGCGGCCACGGTCAAGGCGATGAAGGTGGAGGATGTGCGGGCAGCGGGCGCCGACATCATCCTGGGCAACACCTACCACCTGATGCTGCGCCCCGGTGCCGAACGGGTGGCGCGGCTGGGTGGCCTGCACAAGTTCATGGGCTGGGACCGCCCGATCCTGACCGATAGCGGCGGCTATCAGGTGATGAGCCTTTCGGACCTGCGCAAGATTACCGAAGAAGGCGTGACCTTTGCCAGCCATCTGGATGGTTCGCGGCATATGTTAAGCCCTGAACGATCGATGGAGATCCAGCGGTTGCTGGGGTCGGACATCGTGATGTGCTTTGACGAATGCCCTCGTGCTGACCAACCACGCGACGCCATTGCCAAATCGATGGAAATGTCGATGCGCTGGGCCAAGCGCAGCCGCGATGCGTTCGATTCAGGCAAAGACCATGCGGCGCGTTCGGCGCTGTTCGGCATTCAGCAGGGCGCGCTGGACGAAGGTTTGCGCAAGGCGAGCGCCGATGCGCTGATCGATGTGGGTTTTGACGGCTATGCCATTGGCGGTCTGGCCGTGGGCGAAGGGCAGGAGGCGATGTTCGCCACGCTGGACTTTGCGCCGTCGCAATTGCCCGCTGACCGCCCGCGCTATTTGATGGGTGTGGGCAAGCCTGACGATCTGGTGGGCGCGGTGGAGCGCGGGGTGGACATGTTCGATTGCGTGCTGCCGACGCGATCGGGCCGCAATGGTCAGGCGTTTACGTGGAATGGCCCGCTGAACATGCGCAATGCCCGCCATGCCGAGGATATGGGGCCGCTGGATGAACGCTGCCCATGCCCGACCTGTCAGAAATACAGCCGCGCTTATCTCAACCACTTGCAGAAGTCGGGCGAAATGCTGGGGGCAATGCTGCTGACCGAGCATAACCTGTGGTTCTATCAGGAGCTTATGGCTGGAATGCGCGCGGCGATTGCCGAGGGGCGTTTTGCGGCCTTTGCGGCTGATTTCCGACGGGATTATTTCGCGCGTTAGGCAGCGATGCCCTGCGGATCGTTTTCGAAATCCGATTGGTCAATTTCGAGCCGCGTTTCCCGATAGGGATAGAATTTGCCGCTGCGTTCATCAAAGAACCCGGCGCCGATGGCGACGGCCTGACGCTGTGCCGTTATCAGATCGGGATACCATTTGCCGGTGCGGTGCGGGGTGAGGAAGCGATAGAGAGGCATGCCCTCTCAATCGCTGCGCTGTGCGACGGTTCCCTGACATGACGCAAATTTCATCGCAAAATTCGCATCCAAAACAAAACTTTACCGCACGGAAACAGATACGAAAAAGGCGGAGCTTGCGCCCCGCCTTTTCTGCGTATCCGTAACGAATCCGACAGGATCAGCGCGAATAGAATTCGACGACCAGATTCGGTTCCATCTTCACCGGATAGGGCACTTCGTCCAGCGTCGGAACGCGGGTGAAGGTGACCTTGTCGCCATCAGCGGCAACATAATCGGGAACTTCACGCTCAGGCAGGGTCTGCGCTTCAGCGATGAGAGCCATTTCCTTGGCCTTCTTGCCAAGGCTGACCACGTCGCCGGGGCGAACGCGACGCGACGCGATGTTGCACTTCACGCCGTTGACGTAGATGTGACCGTGCGAAACGACCTGACGGGCCGAGAAGATGGTCGGCGCGAACTTGGCGCGATACACGACCATGTCCAGACGCTGTTCGAGCAGGCCGATCAGGTTCTGACCGGTATCGCCCTTCATCTTCGACGCTTCCTGGTAGGTGCGCTTGAACTGCTTTTCGGTCACGTCGCCGTAGTAGCCCTTGAGCTTCTGCTTGGCGCGGAGCTGCAGACCGAAGTCCGAAACCTTGCTTTTGCGGCGCTGGCCGTGCTGGCCGGGACCATACGAACGACGGTTTACCGACGACTTGGGACGACCCCAGATGTTTTCGCCAAGGCGACGGTCAATTTTGTACTTTGATGCTTTGCGCTTCGACATGCGCTGCATTCCTTCAATTTGCATTGCGCCAGCAAATGCGCTGGTGCTTCTGGTCCCGGAACCGCACCATCAGGCCTGATACCTGATGCGGCCGCCGCTTCACCGGGAGTGCGGAGCCAATTGCGAAGCGCGGCCAAGAACAGAGATTTCGTGCATTGTCAAGGGCACCTGCCATAGACAGCGCAGGCAATCTGGGCTGCAATCGAAAACGATGCACATCAGCCCGCCCAGTACAGACCTTTTTGATCCGCAGGACAGCGCTTCTGGCGGTGTGGACGATATCGATCAACAGATATTGATCCTTCTTTCCCAGCGGTTTGCGTTTGCACGACACCATGGCGAGGCGAGCGCGCATGATGACGATATGCGTCGCCAGTCGCTTACAGCGATTCGGCGCAAAGCGTTTGAGCTGGGCATTCCGGTCAGTCTGGTCGCAGATTTCTGGGACCGGATGTTCGATGCGTCTGCGGCAATGCGCGATCAGGCGATCATGCAGCAGCGCGTGATGCGCGATTAGCCGCGCGATTCGTCGCCCGGTTTTGACCCCGGCTTGCGTCTCAACGCGCTGAGCACGCCGCGCAGGGTGCGGATTTCCAGATGGTTCCAGCCCGGTTTGGTCAGCATGGTGCGCAAAGTGCGGCGTGTGGCTGTGGCGCGGCTTTCCGGCTCGAAATAACCGCGCGGTTCCAGCAGCGCGCTCAATTGTTCGAACATGCCCTCAAAATCCTCCTGCGGGGCAGGGGGGAGGATGTCTTCTACCGTTGGTTGCACCAGATCGGCATGTTTGGACCATTCATAGGCGCACAGAATTACTGCCTGCGCCAGATTGAGCGAGCCGAATTCCGGGTTGATCGGCACGGTCACGATGGCGCGGGCCAGCGCCACGTCATCGGTTTCCAGCCCCGACCGTTCAGGCCCGAAAATGATCGCGCTGCGCCCGTTGGCAGTCACGATATCCTTGGCAGCCTGTTCGGGCGTCAGCACAGGCTTGGTCACACCGCGCTTGCGCACCGTGGTGGCATAGACGTGCGCGCAATCGGACACGGCATCGGCCAGCGTTTCAAACACCTGCGCGTTTTCCAGCACTACGTCCGCGCCTGCGGCAGCGGGACCAGCAGAAGGATTGGGCCAGCCATCGCGCGGGGAGACGAGCCGCATTTCGGTAAGGCCGAAGTTCAGCATGGCGCGCGCGGCCTTGCCGATATTCTCACCCAGTTGTGGACGCACCAGCACGATTACCGGCTGGCGCAGGGCTGCGCCGTTATCGTCGCTCACTTCTTGCCCGCCTCGATGCCGCTGACTTCCTGCACGCTGCTGGCGAATTCTTCAAAGTCGCGCGCTTCTGCAAAGTCGCGATAGACGCTGGCGAAGCGGATATAGGCCACGCTGTCCAACTGGCGCAGGCCTTCCATAACCATTTCGCCAATCGCTTTGGATGGCACTTCGGCATCGCCCATGGTTTCGATCTGGCGCTGGATGCCGGATACAAGCTGATCTAGCCGCTCCTGTGCCACCGGCCGTTTGCGACAGGCGAGCGAGACGGATTGTTCGATTTTGCTACGATCAAACGGTTCGCGCCGTTCTCCGCTTTTCACCACCAGAACTTCGCGCAGTTGCACACGTTCGAACGTGGTGAAGCGTGCGCCGCAGCCTTCGCATTGGCGCCGCCGGCGGATCGAGGTGTTATCCTCGCTCGGCCGGCTGTCTTTTACCTGGCTGTTGTCATGGGCGCAGAACGGGCAACGCATCAGCTTATCGTTTGATCCGCTGCCACAAGGCAAAGCCTGCGCCCACGGCAAGGCCCAGCGGGATGGAGACGACCGGAAGCACCGCGCCTGCCACCGCACCGACGGCCATGCCGGTCAGCACCGGCTTGGTCGACGGGTGGGCCATGCCCTGCTTTGCCATGCCGGTGATTTCCTGCTTGGCACGGGCGGCGATATCATCACGGTCGTTCATAGGCTTACAGCTCCGGATAGATCGGGAACTGCGCGCAAAGGTCGGCCACACGGTCGCGCACGCGCTGTTCGATCTGACCATCGCCTTCATCGCCATTGCGAGCAAGGCCATCGACCACTTCACCAATCAGCGCACCAATAATGCGGAACTCTTCTTCACGGAAACCGCGCGTGGTGCCTGCGGGCGTGCCAAGGCGAATGCCCGACGTGACGAAGGGCGAGCGCTTGTCGAACGGAACGCCGTTCTTGTTGCAGGTGAGCCATGCGCGGTCGAGGCCCTTTTCAGCAGCCTTGCCAGTCACGTCCTTGGCCGACAGGTCCACCAGCATCAGGTGGTTGTCGGTGCCGCCCGAAACGACCGACAGGCCAGCAGCCTTGACCGCTTCGGCCAGCGCGCGGGCGTTTGCGACGACTTGCGCCGCATAGGCCTTGAATTCAGGACGCAGCGCTTCGCCAAAGGCAACCGCCTTGGCCGCGATGACGTGGACCAGCGGGCCGCCCTGCATACCGGGGAACACCGCCATGTTGACCTTCTTGGCGATGTCTTCGTCGTTGGTCAGGATCACGCCTGAACGCGGGCCGCGCAGCGACTTGTGCGTCGTGGTGGTGACGACGTGGGCATGGGGGAAGGGCGAAGGGTGCGCGCCACCGGCGACAAGGCCGGAGAAGTGCGACATATCGACCAGCAGCCATGCGCCCACTTCGTCCGCGATCTTGCGGAAGGCTTCAAAGTCCCACACGCGCGAATAGGCGGTGCCGCCAGCGATAATCAGCTTGGGCTTGTTTTCGCGGGCAAGGCGGGCAACCTCTTCCATGTCGATCAGGTGATCGTCTTCGCGCACGCCATAGGGGATGGGCTTGAACCACTTCCCGCTCATGTTCACAGGCGAGCCGTGGGTCAGGTGGCCACCCGAATTGAGGTCGAGGCCCATGAAGCTGTCGCCCGGCTGTAGCAGGGCAAGGAACACGGCCTGGTTCATCTGGCTGCCCGAATTGGGCTGCACATTGGCGAACTGGCAGCCGAACAGTTGCTTGGCGCGTTCAATCGCCAGCGTTTCTACCACGTCGGCATATTCGCAGCCACCGTAATAGCGCTTGCCCGGATAGCCTTCAGCATACTTGTTGGTGAAGACCGAACCGGTCGCTTCCAGCACGGCAAGGCTGGTGATGTTTTCAGACGCGATCAGTTCGATCTTGGTCTGCTGGCGCTTCAATTCACCCCGGATCGCGGCGAAGACTTCTGCGTCGGCGCTTTCCAGATGTTCGGTGAAGAAGCCGGCCTTGCGGATTTCCGGCGCTGCGGTGGCAGTGGTCATCTCAAATGGCTCCTTCAGAATGCGGGATTGGAAAGCTTTTCGACGCGGCCAGCATGGCGACCACCGCCGAATTCAGTGGAAAGAAATGCGTCGAGGCAGGCCTTGGCCATATCCTCGCCCGTCAGGCGTGCGCCCATGGCAATCACGTTGGCGTCGTTATGTTCGCGCGCAAGGGCAGCGGACAGTGGTTCGGACACCAGCGCGCAGCGGCAGGCAGGGTTGCGATTGACCGCCACCGAAATGCCGATGCCCGATCCGCACAGCGCCACGCCATATTCGGCAATGCCTTCGGCCACGACCGAGGCGAGGGCGTAGCCATAGTCCGGGTAATCCACCCGGTCAGCGGTTTCAGGGCCAAGGTCGGCAACCTCGTGACCGAGGCCGATCAGGTATTCGCGCAGGGTCGCCTTAAGGTCGACGGCGGCGTGATCGGAAGCGATTGCAATGCGCATGATGTCCGTTTCGACTGCCATTTTACGGGATTCGTTCGCGGCCCCATAGGCTCTTGGGACCAATGAAGCCACCGCAAATCGCGCGCGGAAATCTGCCCCTTTGGGCCAATCATAACAGATGTGGGCTTTCATCAGGCCGATTCCGGGGTGCCGACAATTGCCAGCCGGGGCGGGCGCAGGTAAGCGCGCCTGCGCAAAATACGATCACGGACGGAAAGACAGATACGATGCCGCAGGAACATGTGCTGATTGCCGGAGGCGGCATCGGAGGGCTGGTGCTGGCGCTGACGCTGCACCAGATCGGCGTTTCCTGCACCGTGTTTGAAAGCGTGCGCGATCTGAAGCCGCTAGGCGTGGGCATCAATCTGCAGCCCAATGCGGTGCGTGAACTGGAAGATCTTGGCATCGGCGAGGCCGAGATGGATGCGGTGGGCATTCCGGCGCGCGAATGGGCGCTGGTCGGCCTGAATGGGCGCGAGATATACTCCGAACCGCGTGGCAAGCTGGCAGGCTATAACTGGCACCAGTATGCAGTCCATCGCGGCGAATTTCACCTGATGCTCTATCGCACGGTGATTGAGCGACTGGGACCGGATGCGGTGCGACTGGGCCACAAGGTTACCGGGTATCGCAACGAAGCCGACGGCACTGTCACCGTGCTGGTGGAGAAAGCGACTGGCGGCACGGATGAGGTGGCGGGCACGCTGCTGTTTGGCGCTGATGGCATTCATTCGTCGATCCGCGCGCAGATGCATCCCGCCCAGCCGCCGATCCATTGGGGCGGCACGATCATGTGGCGCGGCACGGCCAAGGGCGTGCCGATCCGCACCGGGTCTTCGTTCGTGGGCCTTGGCACCAGCCGCCATCGCGTGGTGCTTTACCCCATATCTCATCCCGATGCCGATGGCCTGTGCGACATCAACTGGATTGCCGAACAGACGTATGACACCGACCATGACTGGACCAAATCCGGCTGGTTCCGGCCGGTGGAAATGGCCGAGTTCGCGCATGAATTCGACGGCTTCGTCTATGACTGGCTGAACCTGCCTGAACTGCTCGCCAAGTCAGACGTGGCTTATGAAAACCCGATGATCGACCGCGATCCGCTGCCAACGTGGATCGACGGTGCGGTGGCATTGATGGGCGATGCGGCGCATCCGATGTATCCCACAGGATCGAATGGCGCATCACAGGCGATCATGGATGCACGAATCATCGGGCGGCTCATGCTGGAGCGCGGCGTTACGCCTGCCGCGCTCAAGGCGTTTGACGAAGAGTTTTGCGGTCCGGTGGGGCAGGTAGCCATGCGCAATCGCGGGGCAGGGCCGTTCGGTCTGCTCAACATGGTGGATGACCGCTGTGGGGGACAGTTCGATAACATCGATGATGTGATCCCGGCGGAAGACCGGCGCGCTTTCATGCTGGCCTATCAGCAGGCGGCAGGGTTCGCCAAGGATCGCCTGAACGCTGCGCCGCGCACGATTGCACAGGGCGCGAAAGTGGCGAAGGTGACGGCATGACCATTGCGCTCACTCACGCCACTGACCTTGTGGTCGAACTTTCCAGACCGCACGAAATGGGGGAATGTCCCACGGGCACGCGGCGTATCATCCCGATTGTCGGTGGCAGCGCCAGTGGCACGCTGCTGTCTGGCCGCATCCTGCCCATCGGGGCCGATTGGCAGACGGTGCTGACAGGCGGCATTGCCGATCTGGATGCCCGCTATGCCATCGAAACGACGGACGGCGCGGTGATCGAGGTTATCAGTCAGGGCGTGCGCCATGCCTCTGCCGAAGTACACGCGCGCATTGCGGGCGGCGAACAGGTCGATCCGGCGGAATATTACATGCGCACCGCAATCCGGCTGGAAACCGGCCACGCGACTTATGGCTGGGTAAACCGCGCGCTGTTCATCGCGCGCGGCGGCAAAGTGGGCAATACGGTGCGCCTGTCGGTTTACCGGGTGGACTGAAACAGGAAAAGGGCGGCGAAACCGAAGTCCCGCCGCCCTTTTCCTGTTTGCCTTGCCTCGACGCTTACTGATCGAGGAATGAGCGCATCTTGCGCGACCGCGATGGGTGCTTGAGCTTGCGCAGCGCCTTCGCTTCGATCTGGCGGATACGTTCGCGCGTGACCGAGAACTGCTGGCCGACTTCTTCCAGCGTGTGATCGGTGTTCATGCCGATGCCGAAACGCATGCGCAGCACACGTTCTTCGCGCGGGGTGAGGCTGGCAAGGACGCGGGTGACCGTTTCCTTGAGGTTGGCCTGAATCGCCGCGTCCACCGGAATGATCGCGTTCTTGTCTTCGATGAAGTCGCCCAGATGCGAATCTTCCTCGTCGCCAATCGGCGTTTCGAGGGAGATCGGTTCCTTGGCGATCTTCATCACCTTGCGCACCTTTTCGAGCGGCATTGAAAGCCGTTCGGCCATTTCCTCTGGCGTCGGCTCGCGGCCTTGCTCGTGCAGGAATTGACGGCTGGTGCGGACCAGCTTGTTGATCGTTTCGATCATATGCACCGGAATACGGATGGTGCGGGCCTGATCTGCGATGGATCGCGTGATCGCCTGCCTGATCCACCAGGTGGCATAAGTCGAGAACTTGTAACCGCGGCGGTATTCGAACTTGTCGACCGCCTTCATCAGGCCAATGTTGCCTTCCTGAATAAGATCAAGGAATTGCAGGCCGCGATTGGTGTATTTCTTGGCGATCGAGATCACCAGACGCAGGTTCGCCTCGACCATTTCCTTCTTGGCGATGCGCGCTTCGCGTTCACCCTTCTGGACCATGTTCACAATACGGCGGAATTCGCCCAGCGACATGCCGGTGGCCGAAGCGATGTCCGAAATTTCGGCGCGAATGCGTTCAACCGGCACCAGTTCGTTGGCAGCAAAGGCTGCCCACTTTTTGTCACGGGTGGCAAGGCCCTGCAACCAGCCATCGTCCATTTCGCGCCCGACATACATGTCGAGGAAGTCCTTGCGCGGCACCTTGTGGCGTTCGGCCAGACGCAGCATCTGGCCACCCAGCGTCGTCAACCGGCGGTTGAAGGCGTAGAGGTTGTCGACCAGATATTCGATCTTCGATGCGTGGAACTGCACCGATTCCACTTGCGCGGTCAGGTCTTCGCGCAGCTTTTGATACTGCGTTTCCTTGGCGGCAGGAAAATCGTTGCCTGCGCCCAGCGAATTCAGCCGGTCAGCCTGAATCTTTTCGAAAGCGCGGAACAGTGCGGTGATTTCGGCAAAGCGTTCAAGCGCGGCAGGCTTGAGCTGGGCTTCCATCTGGGCAAGGCTGAGGGTGTTATCCTCTTCCTCTTCCTCGGCCGGACGGGCGCGGCGTTCGCGCAGCTCGTCGTCCTCGTCGTCAGGAGTTTCTTCCTCTTCGACGTCTTCTTCTTCCTTGAAGGTCGGCCCGGCGGTGGCTTCGCTGATTTCCGGCTCGCCCGCTTCTTCACCGTCTTCGGAAAGGTTTTCCGGCTGTGGCTCCTTTGAAAGCATCGCGTCGAGATCGAGAATCTCGCGCAGCTGCATTTCACCCGCATTCAGCGCGTCGGACCACTGGATGATGGCGTGGAAGGTGATCGGGCTTTCGCACAGCCCCATAATCATCGTGTCGCGCCCGGCTTCGATGCGCTTGGCGATGGCGATTTCGCCCTCGCGGCTGAGCAGTTCGACCGCGCCCATTTCGCGCAGGTACATGCGCACAGGGTCGTCGGTCCGTTCGACCGTTTCCTTGCGCTTGATGATGTCGGGACGATCTTCGACCGTTTCGGCCTCGTCCAGCTCGTCGTCCTGCGCCTTTTCCTCAGGATCAACGGCGTCTTCGTCACTTTCGACGATGTTGACGCCCATTTCCGAGATGGCGGCCATGATGTCTTCGATCTGTTCCGAAGACATCTGGTCCTGAGGCAGCGCCTCGTTCAACTCGTCATAGGTGATGATGCCGCGCCGCTTGGCGCGGGCGATCAGCTTTTTCACCGATGCATCGTTGAGGTCAATCAGCGGAGCGTCGCCGCTATCGGTCTTATCGTTCGAAGCCATTTAACCCCGGTACCACCAGTTCGAGTCGCGCTCCGCAAAGAGCTTGCTATAATTATAACGAAGCACGAGCACGGCCCATCTGCCCCAAACGGGCAAGCAATGCCAGCCTTCGCTGCAACAATCGTTGCTGTTCAGCAAAAGTTTCGTCGGAAAACTCCGCTTCATGGCGTTGCGTGGCTGTTGCCAGCGCCACTTCGACGGCCGGCAGTTCAACCAGAAGGGCCACTGCTTCGGCCAGTTCGTCCGAAGCCTGTTCACCATGACCGGTCAAAAAGCCGAATCGCATTCCGGCGCAATCTTCCGCCGACGGGAGCCGTAATTCCCGTTCTGCCAATATGGGGGCAAGGTCTGTGGTTTCAAGCAGTGCGCCTTGTGCCGATTCGACCAGCAAGGCATCGATCAGCGCGCACATTGCCGGATCTTCAGGCTGCAGGCGTGCCAGCGCATCAGCGTGGCGGGCAATTTCGTGCGGATGCCGAATTAAGCCTGACAGAACGGCTGCCAGCAAGGACTGGCTTTGTCCGGTGCCGACTTTCAGCATCTTCGCCCTGTCCTGCGCGCCCAGCGGCGGCGGGGCTGGTTTCCACGGCTGACCTTTGCCGCGCGACGCGCCACCACCCTGCCGGGGCTGAAACGGCGCGCGCTCCTTGCGGGCAAAGGCCAGTTCGCCAAACCGTTCGGTCAGTTCGCGGCGATAAAGTGACTTGATATCGGGATGCTGGATCGTCTCGCAATGCTGCAGCAACCGCGCTTTCAGCCCGGCCTTGTCTTCTGGTGTATCGAGCGGCGCAGCAGCGCGTTCAGCATCCCACAACACGTCGACCAGACTGCGCGCGCCTGCCAGAAGGTCTTCCATCGCCTTTGCGCCCTGGGCCTTGATGACATCGTCGGGGTCCATGCCGGTGGGCAGGGTGGCGATGCGCAAGCTGTGGCCGGGGCGCAGCAAGGGCAGGGCGCGGGTGATGGCGCGCATGGCCGCACGTTGCCCGGCCGCATCGCCATCGAAACACAGCGTCGGTGTTTCCACCAGTCGCCAAAGCCGTTCAATCTGGTGTTCGGTCAGCGCCGTGCCCAGCGGCGCCACCCCTTCGCCAATACCCGCAGCGGCCAGCGCCACCACGTCCATATAGCCTTCAACCACCACCACCCGGCCCGCCTGGCGCGATGCGGGCGAGGCGCGGTGCAGGTTGTAAACCGTGCGCCCCTTGTCAAACAGCGGCGTGTCGGGCGAGTTCAGATATTTTGGGGCATCTGTCTTTTCCGCGCTGAGGATACGCCCGCCAAAGGCAATCACCCGCCCGCGCGGATCAAGGATCGGCAGCATCAGCCGCCCGCGAAAGCGGTCATAAGGCTCCTTGCCTTCCACCACGATCCGCAGGCCCGCCTCGATCAGCATGGCATCAGGGAAGGCTGACAACGCTTCCTTCAACGCGGTGCGGCTATCCGGTGCAAAGCCAAAGCCGAATTCGCGCACGATGCGGTCAGGAAACCCGCGCGATGCCAGATAGCGCCGCGCCTCGGCCCCACGATCTTCGCCAAGACTGCGCACGAAAAATTCCTGCGCCGCCGCCATGACGTCGTGCAGCGACTTCTGCTGTTCGGCCACGCGCGCCGCACGCGGATCAGGGGCGGGCACTTCCATCCCGGCCTGCACCGCCAGCTCCTTCACCGCGTCCATGAACGGCAGGCCCTGATGATCGGTCATCCACCGGATCACGTCACCATGGGCGCCGCAACCGAAGCAGTGATAAAAGCCCTTTTCGTCGTTGATCGTGAAGCTGGGCGTCTTCTCGTTATGGAACGGGCAGCACGCCTTGAATTCCCGCCCCGCCTTGGTCACACGCACCGAACGCCCGATCAACCCTGAAAGGGAGACGCGGGCACGCAGTTCGTCCAGCCATTGCGGGGTGAGGCTCATGGCTGAATCACCCCGCCAGCGCCGCCTTAACCAGACCGCTGGCCTTGCTCATATCAAGCTGGGTGCCATGCTTGGCTTTCAGCGCGGCCACGACCTTGCCCATGTCCTTCATGCCTGCGGCTCCGCTTTCGGCGATGATCGTGGCGATGGCGGCGCGGGTGTCGTCTTCGCTCATCTGCTGGGGCAGGAATTCCTCGATCACGGCCATTTCGGCCTTTTCGATGTCGGCCAGCTCCTGCCGTCCGCCCTGTTCATACAGGGTGATCGATTCGCGGCGCTGCTTGGCCATTTTCTGCAGAACGTCGGTGACCAGCACATCATCGTCGGGCACGGTGGTTGCCGTGCGCAGTTCGATGTCCTTGTCCTTCAGCTTGGCAAGGATAAGCCGAACGGCGGCCAGACGCGGCTTGTCGCCAGCTTTCATGGCGGAAATCTGGGCGGCCTTGATCGTATCGCGGATCATGTAAACGTATTTCCTGTGATGGTTGTCCGCCGGAAAAAGCGGGAAAGACCGCCTGTAGGCCAAACTTTCCGAAATCGCTAGGTTGACGCTGCGGCCATGCAGGTCTAGCTGCCGCCCCTTAGCGACATCATCAGAAACTTTTCCAACGGAGCGCCCCATATCATGGCCGACCCCGCACTTTCGCACGCGCCTCAACCAGACGGCGCTACGGGAGTCCTCGTTACTGCGGACGGATCGGTTGCGTGGGGCCGCGGCTTTGGTGCCACCGGTTCTGCCGTGGGCGAAGTCTGCTTCAACACTGCCATGACCGGCTATCAGGAAGTGATGACCGATCCGTCCTATGCGGCGCAGATCGTCACCTTTACCTTCCCGCACATCGGCAATGTCGGCACCAATGCCGAAGACATGGAAAGCCATGGCGTGCCCGGCGCTGTCGGCTGCGTGGTGCGCGAAGATGTGACCGCCCCTGCCAACTTCCGCTCTGCTGGCACATTCCAGCAATGGATGGAAAAGCACGGCAAGATCGGCATTGCCGGTTTGGACACCCGCGCGCTGACCCGCCGCATCCGCATGACCGGCGCGCCCAACGCCGTCATCGCGCACGATCCCAAGGGCAACTTTGATATTCCCGCGCTGATCGAGCGCGCCCGCACCTGGCCCGGCCTTGAAGGCATGGACCTTGCCCGCGTCGTCACCCGCGATGGGCAGGAAGCATGGGAAGGTTCGGTCTGGCATCTGGGGCAGGGCTTTGGCCGCAGCCCCCACGATGCGCGCCCGCATGTCGTCGCCATGGATTTCGGCGCGAAGGACAACATCTTCCGCAATCTGGTGAAGGCTGGGGCGAGCGTCACCGTGGTTCCGGCGGAAACCTCGCTGGAAACCATCCTCGGCCTCAACCCCGATGGCGTGTTCCTGTCGAACGGCCCCGGCGATCCTGCCGCCACCGGCGCTTATGCCGTGCCGGTGATCCAGAAGCTGTTGGAAATGGACAAACCGATCTTCGGCATCTGCCTCGGTCACCAGATGCTCGCGCTCGCCGCCGGTGCCCGCACCACCAAGATGCATCAGGGCCATCGCGGCGCGAACCACCCGGTTCAGCGCAAGGAAGATGGCGTGGTCGAGATCACCTCGATGAACCACGGCTTTGCAGTGGACAACACGCCCGGCGCGCTGGGCGACAATGTGATCGAAACGCATGTTTCGCTGTTTGACGGTTCCAACTGCGGGATTGCGGTGAAGGGCAAGAAGGCCTTTGGTGTGCAATATCACCCTGAGGCTTCGCCGGGACCGCAGGACAGTTTCTACCTGTTCGAGAAATTTGTAGCATCGCTCGGCTGAGCGATTGACCCTGAGTATTCCTTCCCCCGGCGCGACCCACACGCGACGGGGGCTGAAACACGAGAGCGATAATGCCCAAACGCACTGACATCTCCTCGATCCTGATTATCGGCGCCGGGCCGATCATCATCGGCCAGGCTTGCGAGTTCGATTATTCGGGCACGCAGGCGGTGAAGGCGCTCAAGGAAGAGGGCTATCGCATCATTCTGGTCAACTCGAACCCCGCGACGATCATGACCGATCCGGACATGGCCGATGCGACCTATATCGAGCCGATCACGCCCGAAGTCGTCGCCAAGATCATCGAGAAGGAGCGCCCCGATGCGCTGCTGCCGACGATGGGCGGGCAGACCGCGCTGAACACCGCGCTGGCGCTGTTCAACGATGGCACGCTGGAAAAGTTCGGTGTGCAGATGATCGGTGCCGATGCCGATGCCATCGACAAGGCCGAAGACCGTCAGCGTTTCCGCGAGGCAATGGACAAGATCGGGCTGGAATCGGCACGGTCGGGTGTGGCCCACACCATCGACGAAGCGCTTGAGATTCTTGAGCGCACCGGCCTTCCGTCGATCATCCGCCCCAGCTTCACCATGGGCGGCACCGGCGGCGGCATTGCCTATAACAAGGAAGAATTCGTCAAGATCGTGCGCGGCGGGCTTGAAGCCAGCCCGACGACCGAAGTCCTGATCGAGGAATCGCTCCTCGGCTGGAAAGAATACGAGATGGAGGTCGTTCGGGACAAGAACGACAACTGCATCATCATCTGTTCCATCGAAAACGTCGATCCGATGGGCGTCCACACCGGCGATTCCATCACCGTTGCGCCCGCGCTGACGCTGACCGACAAGGAATACCAGATCATGCGCAATGCATCGATCGCGGTGCTCCGTGAAATCGGCGTGGAAACCGGTGGTTCGAACGTGCAGTTCGCGGTCAATCCCGCCGATGGCCGCCTGATCGTCATCGAAATGAACCCGCGCGTGTCGCGCTCGTCCGCGCTGGCATCAAAGGCCACTGGCTTCCCGATTGCCAAAGTCGCGGCCAAGCTGGCGGTGGGTTACACGCTGGACGAAATCACCAACGACATCACCGGTGCAACGCCTGCCGCGTTTGAACCGACCATCGATTACGTCGTCACCAAGATCCCGCGCTTCGCCTTTGAAAAGTTCAAGGGCGCAGAACCGCTGCTGGGCACGGCGATGAAGTCGGTCGGCGAAGTCATGGCGATTGGCCGCAATATCAAGGAATCGATGCAGAAGGCCCTGCGCGGGCTGGAAACCGGGCTTGATGGCTTTAACCGCGTGGTCGAACTGGAAGGCGCCAGCCGTGACCAGATCACCGCTGCGCTTTCGCGCGCCACGCCCGAACGCCTGCTGGTGATCGCACAGGCCTTCCGCGAAGGTCTTTCGGTGGACGACGTTCACGCCGTCACCAAGTACGAACCATGGTTCCTGCGCCACATCTTTGAAATCATAGAAGAAGAAGGCAAGATCCAGAGCGATGGTCTGCCCAACGATGCGGCTGGCCTGCGCCGCCTGAAAGCCATGGGCTTTTCGGACAAGCGCCTTGCCACGCTGGCGGTGCGTTCGGTCGGCGTTGCGGGCGGTATGGGTGAAACCCAGGCCAAGCGTTCCGGCCTGCTGCACGATGCGCTGCGCGCCATGGCCGGGGCCACCAGCGAAGACGAAGTGCGCAAGCTGCGTCACAAGCTGGGCGTGCGCCCGGTGTTCAAGCGGATCGACAGCTGCGCAGCGGAATTCGAGGCGGTGACGCCTTACATGTATTCCACCTATGAAGGCGGCCTGTTCGCTGAACCGGAAAACGAAGCCGCGCCTTCGAACCGCAAGAAGATCGTCATTCTCGGCGGCGGCCCGAACCGCATCGGGCAGGGCATCGAATTCGACTATTGCTGCTGCCACGCCTGTTTCGCGCTCGAAGATGCCGGGTTCGAAACGATCATGGTCAACTGCAATCCCGAAACCGTGTCGACCGACTATGACACCTCGGATCGCCTCTATTTCGAACCGCTGACCGCCGAAGACGTGCTCGAAATCCTCGATATCGAGCGCTCGAACGGCGAACTGGTGGGCGTGATCGTGCAGTTCGGCGGGCAGACCCCGCTCAAGCTGGCGCAGGCGCTGCAGGATGCGGGCATCCCCATCCTTGGCACGTCGCCCGATTCCATAGACCTTGCCGAAGACCGTGAACGCTTTGCCGCGCTGGTGGGTAAACTCGGCCTCAAGCAGCCGATGAACGGCATCGCGCGCAGCCGTGACGAAGCCGTCGCCGTGGCCAGCCGCATCGGTTACCCCGTGCTGATCCGTCCCAGCTATGTGCTGGGTGGTCGCGCCATGGAAATCGTCGACAGCCAGGCGCAGCTTGACGACTACATCGCCACCGCCGTTCAGGTGTCGGGCGACAGCCCGGTGCTGATCGACCAGTATCTGCGCGATGCCATCGAATGCGACGTCGATGCGCTGGCCGATGGTGATGACGTGGTTGTGGCGGGCGTGCTTCAGCACATCGAAGAAGCCGGGATCCATTCGGGCGACAGCGCCTGCACGCTGCCGCCTTATAGCCTGTCGGCTGAAATCATTGCCGAAATGGAACGTCAGGCAGTGCTTCTGGCACGCGGGTTGAACGTCCGTGGCCTGATGAACATCCAGTTCGCGATCAAGGACAACGAAGTCTACCTGATCGAAGTGAACCCGCGCGCCAGCCGCACGGTGCCGTTCGTCGCCAAGGCCATCGGTCAGCCGATTGCCAAGTTTGCCGCCCGCATCATGGCGGGCGAAAAGATCGCCAACCTGCCGGCGATCAAGCGCGACATCGACTACATGGCGGTCAAGGAAGCGGTGTTCCCGTTCGCGCGGTTCCCCGGCATCGATCCGGTGCTGTCGCCCGAAATGAAGTCCACCGGTGAAGTCATGGGCATCGACAGCACCTTTGCGGTTGCCTTTGCCAAGTCGCAGTTGGGTGCAGGCACCGTGCTGCCGCAGGCGGGTACGCTGTTTGTTTCGGTCAAGGATACGGACAAGGCCATTGTGCTTCCCGCCGTGCGCAAGCTGGCCGGGCTGGGCTTCAAGATCGTCGCAACCGGCGGCACGGCGCGCTATCTCACCGATGCGGGTGTCATTGTCGAACGGGTCAACAAGGTGGCCGAAGGGCGTCCGCATATTGTGGACCGGATCATCGACGGCGATATCGCGTTGATTTTCAACACCACCGAAGGCTGGCAGAGCCACAAGGACTCGCAATCGATCCGCGCTTCGGCGCTGGGCGCGAAGGTGCCGTACTTCACAACGGCAGCAGCATCTGTCGCGGCTGTGGAAGCCATCGAAGCCCTGCGCTCTGCCGAACTTGAAGTGCGTTCGTTGCAGGACTATTATAGCTGAACCTCTACAAGTCCCCCGGCATCGTGGAACAGACGGTCCGGCCTGGCGCATTCGGCGTCGGTCGGCGGGGGCTAAGTTTTCCCTTGGATGCCGTAACGGCGGCCGGGGGAGCAGGACAGGAAAGAGACTGACGGATGGCGAGTGTGGAAAAGCTGCCGATGCTTGCGGAAGGCTACGAAAAGCTGACCGCCGAGCTGAAAGCGCTGCGCGAAGAGCGGCCCCTGATCGTTGACGCGATCGAGGAAGCACGCGCCCATGGTGACCTTTCCGAAAACGCCGAATATCATGCGGCGAAGGAACGCCAGGGGCAGGTTGAAGCGACCATTGGCGATCTTGAAGATCGCGTCAGCCGCGCACAGATCATCGATCCGACCACGCTTTCGGGCGACAAGATCATTTTCGGCGCAACCGTCACCTTGCTGGATGACGATGAAAAGCCGGTGCGTTACCAGATTGTCGGCCCGTATGAAGCCGACGCCAAGAAGGGCATGATTAGTTACAACTCGCCGCTGGGCAAGGCGCTGATCGGCCGCAAGGTGGACGAAGAAATCGAAGTGACGGTGCCGTCGGGCGACAAGTTCTATCTTGTCCAGAAGATCGAGTTCATCTGAACCCGTTTATCGGTTCCGTTCACAAGCGGCGCAAAAGAAAAGGCCCCGGAGCGATCCGGGGCCTTTCTTGTCTGTCCAGACCGTTCAAAAGATCAGTCTTTCGGCAGTTCCGGTTCCATCACGCGATGCAGATGCACGATGACGTAACGCATTTCAGCGTCGTCCACCGTGCGCTGTGCCGCGCTGCGCCATGCGTCTTCGGCGCTGGCATAGTCAGGAAACACGCCGACCATATCCACGGCTTTCAGATCGACAAACTCAAGGCCCTGCGGGTCTTTCACCCGACCGCCCATCACAAGGTGCAGCTTTTGCATTGGCGACTTTCCATTGGGGAGGATTCAGCGCTGCCCTGACAAAAAGTGCAGGGCAGCGCAAGTCGGCCAATGGCGTATTTCGCTGATTTGGTGGTGTCGATCAGTGCTTCATGCGCGAAGCGATCTCGTTCACCTTGCGGATTGCCAGTTCGCTGGCCTCCAACGCGGCAGAACGCGCCACTTCGGCAAGGTCGACCGCCTTGCGTTTGGCCTCGCCGCTGCCTTCTGCAATGCGTCCGCCAACGGCTCCGCCTACTTCCTCTGCCCGATGCAGGCCATCGCGTCCTGCGCTTGCCGCGCGTGCGGCATAATCGGCGATGAATTTGCCTGCCACAGCGGCAAGTCCGGTGGCGCTACGACCCAACTGTGCTGACGCCACGCGCTTGCGAGTTGACGGGATGGCCTTGGCAATCAGCGCGCCCAGCAACAGGCCTGCGGCCATCGATGCCACGGGATGCTCGACAATCAGCCCCTTTACCGTTTCCACAGGTCGGGCGTTTCCGGTGCGCTCGGCCAGTCGGGCGCGGGCGGCATCCACCTTTTCGCGGAGGGTCGGGGTTTCGTTGGTTTCGGTGCCGAATGCGGGGTTCACGTCTTCCATGTCAATCTCCTGATCGCACCGTATCGGCCAGACGCCGGGCCAGATCCTGCAACGGTCCCCGAAAGAACCATGCGAGAAGGGTGGCCAGCGTTACGCCGATAACGGCCTTGTTTTCGCTCGCGATGTCGCGCGCGCTTTCGATCATCTCAACGGCTTCACCGACCGCACGTTCCTTGAAACGTGCAGGCGATGTTTCGGCTTTCACAAGGTCCAGATCGGCGCGGAACACCGCCAGCGCTTCGTCGCGCAATGCACGCGCTTCGGCGATGGAATGCGGGTCGCTCATGGTTGGGCACCCCTTTCGTTCACCGCCGCGACGACGTTTTTGATGCGACTGCGCGCCATGAGAAGGCACACGATCATCAGCACCAGCAATCCGCCCCCGACCGCTGACAGCGCACCCCACACGCCAATCAGCGGAGTAAGCGCCAGCAACAGGCCGACGACCAGCGCCAGCAGTGTGAAAAAGCCGAAGCCCAGCGCCAGAACCAGCAGCAGGGCAATGGTCTTGCCTTGTCCAAGCCCATAACCGGCCTGCGCCTTGCGATAGGCGATTTCTGCCTCAACGAGCGTTTGCCCATCCTCGATCAGGGCACGTACCGCATCGCCCAAAGAGCTATCGGGTGGGCCGTCAGGATTCAGGTCATGCTCGTTCGTGTTTTCCGCCGGGGCAGCGGTTGTTTGCTCGGTTACGTTCATCTGGCGTCTGCGCGCTGGTTCAACCGGCAGCCGTCATTCTTCCGATCCGCTTCCAGACAGCATCTTGGCCAGCGCATAACCTGCCACGGCTGCAATGCCGATGGCGATGCCGGGGCTGTTCTTGACAAAGCCCTTCACATCTTCGCCCAGCTCGCCCAGATCCTTGGCTTCCAGCTTTGCGGCCGTTTCCTGAATCGAACGGGCGGCGCTGCGGGCATAATCGCCATATTGCACGCCCAGCTTTTCATCGATGGTGCCGGCATTGTCGGAAATGGTCTTGCCCAGCGTGCTCAGCGCATCGCTCGCCTTGGTCTTGCCTTCGACGGCAAGCTGCGCGCCCTTTTCCTTGGCCTGTCCGGCATAAGTCTTGGCCTCTTCCACCCAGTCGGCGGTCGCGTCGGCAACTTTGGCCTTGTAGGCCGCGCTCTTTTCCAGCGCTTCCCCCTTCAGCGTTTCGGCGCTGGCCTTGGCATCGTCGATCGCTTTGGAAAAGCGGCCTTTGGCCGCCTCAGCGCTGGCCTCGGTCGCAGCCACAACCGCTGCTGCGGCATCTTCAACCTTCTTCGAAGCGCGCTTGGTGGCGGCGTCGGCGGGGGGCAGGGTGGTGTCGGCCATTGTTGTGTTCCCTTTGGCATGTCGCGCGGCTGCGCCGCATCGATATGGGCGGTTTGCGCCATCTTGCTAGACCCTGAGGCAAGATTGCAAGGGCCTTGGTCAAGGTGGATCGAACCTGGATACGTTTCTACCTTGCCAACGCCGCTTGCCTGACAGGGTTCCAGCCGATAGGAGCCGCCGCAAACCTTGGCCATACCGTTGCGCCGAATCCGGCCCTTCGAACCCTGCAGGGAGCAGCTAATGACCGCGATCATCGATATCCATGCGCGTGAAATCCTCGACAGCCGTGGCAACCCTACAGTCGAAGTCGATGTTCTGCTGGAAGACGGCAGCTTTGGCCGCGCTGCGGTGCCGTCAGGCGCATCCACCGGCGCGCACGAAGCGGTCGAACTGCGCGATGGCGACAAGGCCCGCTATCTGGGCAAGGGCGTGACCAAGGCGGTTACCGCTGTCAATTCCGACATTGCCGAAGTGGTTCTTGGCATGGATGCCGAAGACCAGCGCGACATCGATCTTGCCATGATCGAACTGGACGGCACGGAAAACAAAGCGCGCCTTGGCGCCAATGCCATTCTGGGCACCAGCCTTGCCGTGGCCAAGGCTGCGGCCGATGCGCGTGGCATGCCGCTTTACAGCTATGTTGGCGGTGTTTCCGCGCATGTCCTGCCGGTGCCGATGATGAATATCATCAACGGCGGCGAACATGCCGACAACCCGATCGATTTTCAGGAATTCATGATTATGCCGGTCGGCGCGCCGTCGCTGGCCGAAGCGGTGCGTTGGGGCGCTGAAATCTTTCACACCCTGAAAAAGGGTCTGCATGAAAAGGGCCTCGCCACGGCTGTGGGCGATGAAGGCGGCTTTGCCCCCAACCTTGCCAGCACCCGTGATGCACTCGATTTCGTGATGGCTTCGGTCGAAAAGGCCGGGTTCAAGCCGGGCGAAGACATCATGGTCGCGCTCGATTGCGCTGCCACGGAATTCTTCAAGAACGGCAAGTACGAAATCAGCGGCGAAGGCCTCTCGCTCTCGCCCGACGCCATGGCAGACTACCTTGCCGCGCTGTGTGATGCCTATCCGATCATCTCGATCGAAGACGGCATGAGCGAAGATGATTTCGAAGGCTGGGCCGCGCTAACCGCTAAGGTTGGCAAGCGGGTGCAGCTTGTCGGCGATGACCTGTTCGTGACCAATCCCCGCCGCCTTGAAATGGGCATCGGCAAGGGCCTCGCCAACTCGCTGCTGGTCAAGGTCAACCAGATCGGCACGCTCACCGAAACGCTCGAAGCTGTGTCCATCGCGCAGCGCAACGGCTACACCGCCGTCATGTCGCACCGTTCAGGTGAAACCGAAGACGCGACCATTGCCGATCTCGCGGTTGCCACCAACTGCGGCCAGATCAAGACCGGCTCGCTCGCCCGTTCGGACCGGTTGGCCAAGTACAACCAGCTCATCCGTATCGAAGAAGAGCTTGGCCTTTCGGCGCGTTATGCCGGCAAGGCTGCGTTCGGTCGCCTTGGCGCCTGAACAAACGGCTTTGTCCTGACAGTAAAAAGGGCGGCTCCCACCGGGCCGCCCTTTTTTGCATCAGCCTGCTGCGCGCATTATCGCGCCATACGCAGGGCAGGGGATTCGACCACCTCGTCTGAACGCATGTCGCCAGCCACTTCCGCGAAATAGCCGACCATCTTTTCATACCCTTCGGCAGATAGCCGCACGAACACACGGCGCGCATCGGCGGTGTCGTTTTCGCGCACGATCAGGCCTTTTTCCTCCAGCACGGTCAGCCAGCGCAGCGCCGTGGTCGCGGGCACGGCAGCGCCAATGCAGGCGCTCGTCACCGGCAGGCGCTTGCGTTCCTTGGCGGCAATGAACAGGTCCAGCATGATGTCCCATGCTGGTTCGCCAAACAGGGTCTGGTCCTTGAACACATCGGCGCGGCGGCGACGTTCGCGATAGGCGTTGCGCGCCAGTTCCGCCCATACCGGGCTGTCCTTGGCGGCCACGGTGTTCGTCATGCTTTCGGCCAGACGTTCAGCCGTGCCATCGCCTTCGCCCTGTTCCAGTTCGTGGGCGATGGTCAGCAGCTCATTTGCTGCCGCGATCAGTCGGCGCGCGCGCACTTTCAATTGATCTCTGTCCATCCGACAGCAACCCCTGTTGCCAAATCTGACACCAGCACTGCGCTAACCGGCTTTGCATCCAGTTATTGCAGTGCGCCCCTCGTTACGCAGAACGGTTCAAATCCCCGTCAGACGTTCCGTAATGCAGACTTTGTCGAGCATGGTTTCTGCGGCTATTCGGTCATACACTAAGGGATTTCACGTAATTTCAATGCGCGCTTTTCCTAGGGTTATGAAATCATGCGATTAAATCGTGACTGCTCAGATATTCATCTAAAGCGATAATTCCAGTTTGGACGCAGTTCATGGGCGTGGCGGTCCGAAAAACTCATCCCCATTCCCTGAAACACCAAGGTTTTTGCTGAAATCCCTCAAAATCCATCACACGCGCGCCCATTATCCATTCGACAACAGCGTCAGACCACCTGGCGCCAGTGTCTAAGCACCCGCTGACACAGCAACCTAATCGGTCAATTAAAATCCTCTTCCCATGAACGATGCTCTCTGCCAGCTTTTGGGAGGGAGAGAATATATGGCAGATTTTCCGACGCAGCCCGGTGACGTCGAAATGGCCTGGCTGGAACAGCAGCTTGCCCAGGCAGGTGTGCTGGGCGATGCGCGCGTTGTCGATATGGCATGGCAATCCATTGGCACGGGCCAGGTGGGCGATACCGCGCGCTTTACGCTCACCTATGATGGCCCGGCACCGGGCGCGCCTGTCAGCGTTGCGGCAAAGTTCCCCTCGCACGACGCGACCAGCCGTCAGACCGCTGCATCGTTCTCGCTCTACAAACGCGAAGTGTGGTTTTACCGCGAAGTCGCCGGGCTGATCGACATGCGCGTGCCCCGCACATATGCCGCGCTGCTCGACGACAACGGTTGTGATTTCGTCCTGTTGTTTGAGGATTTGGGACCGTGTCAGGCCGGTAACCAGCTTGCCGGTTGCACACTGGCTGAAGCCGAACAGGCTATGCGGCAGGCCGCAGCGCTCCATGCGCCCACAATGAATCATCCCGTGCTGGATGCGGATTGGCTCAAGATCGATCCGCAGGCCCATGCCATGTTGCGCTCGCTCTATCCTCAGGCGCAGAAGATTTTTCGGGAACGCTATGCCAGTGATCTCGCGCCCGAACTCATGGCCATCTGCGATGAACTGGACGCCTGCGCCGATCTCTGGTTTGAACGCCAGCACCGCAGCCGCAGCTTCCTTCACGGCGATTTCCGGCTCGATAATATGCTGTTCGGCATCCGGGGCGGGGCAGAACCCATCGCCCTTGTCGATTGGCAGACTGCCGCGACCGGCTGCGGGTTGACCGACATCGGCTATTTCCTCGGCTGCGGCATCGGCTCTGCCCTGCGCCGCCCAAACGAGGCTGCGTTGCTCGATCTTTATTGCGCCGAAATGACCCGGCGCGGGGTGTCGATGGCGCGGGATGATATCATGGATGATTACCGCATCGGCACGCTGCATGGCGTTTCCACCGCCGTCTTCAGTTCCGCCTTCGTGGTTCGCACCGATCGTGGTGACGCCAACTTCCTTTCGATGGCGCGCGGGGCCTGCGAACTCGCGCTCGATCATGACAGCCTTGGCGCGTTGAAGCGCCGGATGGAGCATGTGTGATGCTGACCAAAGGTGATGATTTCCCACTGCACCAGACGCCGGAGCCAGTGGCCTATGCCGGTACTGACCGCAATTTCTACGATCGCTATTTCTTCAACGGCTATGCCCCCGATGGTTCCGGTTTCTTTGCGGTGGCGCTGGGCATCTATCCGCACCTGAACGTCGCAGACGCCCACTTCTCCTGCATCCGCGATGGCGTGCAATACAATCTCCACGCCTCGCGCGAACTCAATATGGAGCGGTTTGACCTTACTGTCGGCCCGATCACTATAGAAGTGATCGAGCCGCTGAATATCCTGAAAGTCACGGTGCGCGGGGAAGGGCTGGCCGCAGAACTGACCTTCACCGGCCGGGCTTTCCCCATTGAAGAGCCACGCTTCACCTATCGCATCGGCCCCCGCACATTCATGGATTACACCCGGCTGACCCAGAATGGCCACTATACCGGCTGGATCGAAGTGGATGGCCAGCGCACCGACCTTGCCCCCGGCACTTGTGGCACCCGTGACCGAAGCTGGGGCGTGCGCCCGGTTGGCGCGTCAGATGCGCAGCCGCACGGCCATGGCGTTGTCTCGTCGTTTTTCTGGCAGTGGACGCCGGTGAACCTGCCCACGCGCAGCCTGTTCTTCCACATTAATGCCGACCGTCATGGCGCGCCCTGGAATACCCGCGCGGTCATCGCGCCCGATGGTGCAGGGCATGATGGTTTTTTCGAAACACCTGCTGCCACCATGGCGTCATCAATGCAGCCGGGCACGCGTTGGCCCGACGGTGGCACGTTGACCATAAATGCCCCCGAAGGCCCGCTGACGCTGGCGTTTGAACCGCTGGTGCGTTTCCAGATGCGCGGGCTTGGCTATACCAGCCCGAAATGGGGGCACGGTGCCTATCACGGCCCGCTGGCGGTAGAGCGCGAGGATCTTGTCCTTGCCGATCTTGATCCGATGGCCCCCACCATGGACAATCTGCACGTCCAGATCGTCTCGCGCATCACCGCCAGCACGGGCGAAGTGGGCATTGGCGGGTTTGAACAACTGGTGATCGGCCCCTACGACCCGTGGGGCCTGAAAGACTACTTCGACGCAGGCTGACCTAAAGGCGTGCGGCGGTTCCGCTGCGCGCCTTTCATGCCTAAATTACGCCCAGCGTTCGCGCAGGGCCAGCAGCGCCAGAGCCGCCTTGGCTGCTTCGCCACCCTTGTCCTTCTGCTTGGGGTCGGCGCGCACGATGGCCTGCTCTTCGTTCTCCACGGTCAGAATGCCATTGCCGATGGCAACGCCATCCATGGTCAGCGCCATGATCCCGCGCGCGCTTTCGCCCGCCACGATTTCGAAGTGATAAGTCTCGCCCCGGATCACCACGCCAATCGCGACATAGCCGTCATAGTCGTCCGATTGGTCGGCCAGAGCAATCGCACCGGGAATTTCCAGTGCACCCGGCACCGTGATAACGTCGACCTTGTGCCCGGCATCCTTCAGTGCGGCCTTTGCGCCTGCCACCAGCATGTCGTTGAGGTGGTCGTAGAAGCGGGCTTCGACGATCAGGAACTTTGCCATGGAAACTGCATCCTTTTGAAAATCTGTCGGCACACGCCACACCATTCCGCCACCTGCCGGTCAAGCATGTTCCCTGTTTTCCGGCACTCGGCACAACATATATTGCCGCGCTCTGCCGCAGGAAACCGTGGGTTCAGGAATGCGTGATTCGCTGCACTGCCGAACAGTCTAGGCGTGATTCGATCAAAACAACATCATAATGTGTGCATCCATATTCATGCGACACCTCAATGATATGCATTTTCATGCCTTTTCCACCGATATGGTCACGACTGCAACAAGTTGACCCTACGGAAACCCCTATTTTTAATTATCCGGTTGACAAAGAATCGGCGGCACTATGTCCTGTCCTTCAGGTAGCCCGCGAATAATGATGGGCACCGCTGGAGAGAGAGGTCTGAGCTATGAGGGGCAAGCTTTCCCTGCTGGCTGGCGTATGTGCAACTGCCATCGCCATGCCTGCATTCGCACAGTCGGCCAATAATAACGGGATTGAAGAAATCATTGTCACCGCCCAGCGACAGGCGGAACGACTTCAGGATGTTCCCATCGCGGTCAGCGCATTCAGTCCGGAGGCGTTGGATAAGCAGCAGATCAAGAATACGCTTGATCTTCAACTGTCACTGCCGAACATCACCTTCACCAAGACGAACTTCACCTCGTCCAGCTTTACCATCCGCGGTATCGGCGATCTGTGCGTCGGCGTTACCTGCGATCAGGCTACCGCCATCCACCTCAACGATTCTCCGCTCCTTCAGACCCGGCTGTTCGAAGGCGAATTCTACGATCTTGCGCAGGTGCAGGTTCTGCGCGGCCCGCAGGGCACGCTGTTTGGCCGCAACGCGACGTCAGGCGTGGTCAACCTTATCACAGCCAAGCCCGATCTCAGCGGCATTGGCGCGTCGGGTGATGTCGAATACGGCAACTACAACGCGGTCAAGGTGCGTGGCATGCTCAACGTGCCTATCGGTGAAGCGCTCGGCCTGCGCGTCGCCGGTTTCTATCTCAACCGTGATGGTTACACCAAAAACCTTTTCGACAATTCGCGCATCGACGACCGCAATATGTATGGCGTGCGCGGGTCGCTGCGGTTCGAACCCGGCACTGGCACCACGGTTGACCTCATGGTCCAGTACTTCCGTGAAAAAGACAATCGCATGCGCATTCAGAAGCAGGTCTGTCAAAATGACCCGACCGGCATTCTGGGCTGTCTCAACGCCACGCTGCCTTATGGCACAACCAACGGCAATTCGACGCTGGCTTCGGTCCTTACCTCGCGCGAATTCTTTGCAATTCGCGGGCTTCCCACTGCATTTGCGCTGGGCAGCCTCTACGGCACCGATACCTATTCGGGTGTCGTGAACCCGGCAGATCCGCGCGTGGTCAACACTGATACCAAGCCGACCTATTTTGCCGAAGAACTGATTGTCGTCGGTTCGTGGAATCAGGAACTGGGCGGTGGTCTGAACCTCAAGCTGACCGGCAACTATCAGGACGTCTCGGTCGATTCGAGCCAGGATTACAACAACTCGGTGCAGAGCCGGTCGGCCATTCAGTCCACGCTCAACACTTTGGCCTTTGCTGCCGGTGGCGGCTTGGGCGCCGGGTTGCAGTCTTATCTCGCTCCTGTCGCCGCCGCGCTCATACCCAACGGTCCGGCTGGCGTGCTGTGCACATCGCTGCCCGATGAATCCGGTCGCGGTGTTTATGGTGGGAACAAGGTCTGCGGCATGACTCCGCTCGACTATGACCGTTCCAATCAGGACAACAGCAGCTGGTCGGCGGAAGCCATCCTCAGCTCTGACTGGGATGGCAAGTTCAACTTCCTGTTGGGCGGCATCTACAGCAGCTACAAGCTGACCGAAAACAGCTACTATGTTAACTCGTTCGGCCTCGATTATTTTTCCGGCATCGTCGGTTCCTTCACCGCTCTTGGCGCTGGTGCGGCGCCGGGATATCTCGCCACGCCGTTCTTCCGCAACAACTCCGATGATCTGCGCGTCAAGAGCTATGGCGCCTTCGGCGAAGCCTACTACAAGTTCAACGACAAGGTGAAGCTGACCCTTGGCCTGCGCTTCAACCATGATGACAAGCAGATCCGTGCCCGCACCACCCTGTTCAACTGGCTGACGCCGCACACTGCGACCGATGCCTACGCGGCACCCGGTTTTGCAGCCTATGACGCCGACCCCAGCCTTGCGGGCAACCAGCCTTTTCAGAACCGCAGTGCCCGGTTCAATGAAATAACCGGTCGTGCAGTTCTCGATTTCCAGGTTTCTCCAGACAATCTGGTCTATCTGTCCTATTCGCGCGGCTATAAATCGGGCGGTATCAACCCGCCGCTGTCTCCGATTTTCGTCGTGCCTGAAACCTTCAAGCCCGAATTCGTCGACTCCTTTGAAATCGGCTCGAAGAACCAGTTTGGCGGCCTGACGCTCAATCTCACGGGCTTCTACTACAAGTACAAGGATCTCCAGCTTTCGCGCATCGTCGCCCGTACCTCGGTCAACGATAACGTCAGCGCCAATATCTGGGGCCTCGAAGCCGAAGCGATCATGCGTCCCGCACCGGGTCTGACGGTCAATGTCTCGGCCAGCTACCTCAACACCAAGGTTTCGCAGGACAAGATGCTGTCGAACCCGCGCGACTTCGGCGGTGGACGGGCAGATGCGGTGATTATCAAGGATATCACCAACGCGGCCAACTGCGCTGTGGCCTCCACTTCCGGCAGCGTTGCCGGGGTCAATGCCTTCGTCAACACCGTCAACGCCCAGATCAATGCTGGGGCCATTCCGGGCGTTGCGGCAGGGGCAGGACTGCAGAACACCACCTCGTTCGGTGCTGGCAGCGGCATCGCCTCGACCGGGGCCTACAGCATCTGCGCTGCGCTTGAAGGCGTTGCAGCGGCAACCGGCGGCGGCGTGCCGTTTGGCGGGGTGCAGGTCTTCACGTCGGGCATTCCGGTCAACATCAAGGGTAACAAGTTGCCTGGCGCGCCGGATTACAAGGTGGCCGCCGGTGCCCAATATGCCATTCCGGTGGGCAACCTTACCTTTACCCCGCGTGCTGACTTCATCGTCACCGGTACGTCCACGGGCAGCATCTTCAATGGCAACGTCAACCGTATCCCCAGCTACACCCAGATTAACGCCCAGGTGCAGCTTGATGGGCCTGACAACAAATGGTTCCTGCGCGGCTTCATCCAGAACGTCGGCAACTCCAACCCGATTACCGGCCTTTATGTGACCGACCAGTCTTCGGGTAATTTCACCAACATCTTCACGCTGGAACCGCGCCGCTATGGCGTTGCTGCCGGCTTCAAGTTCTAAAATAACAAAAGCATAACAACTTGCGCGCCGGGGCCTCAAAACCCCGGCGTTTTCATATTTGCGATCAGGTAAATTCTGCCTTGGGCAACCCGCTGCCGTCATAGACCGGCTGCTTTGCCACCACGCGATACTTGTCCACTTCGGCTCCGGTCATGCCGCTATCGGCCAGATACCCTGACATCGCGGTATAGAGCGGCCCGGACAGATGATCGGCCAGCGCGCCTACGCTTTCCCATTCTTCAAACACCCACATCCGCTCAGGCTTCAGCGGGTCGCCCGTCCAGACATAATGGATGCAGCCCGGCTCGTCATAGGTCGGCACAATGAACTGCTCGGCCCCGCGCACGATGGCGGCGGCATCCTTGCCTGCAAAATCAATCCAGCCCCACAGTGTAACCCGCTCCATCACCCAACTCCTGCACAAATTTCGTTTCGTGCAAACAGTTTGGGCCAGACCCGACAGCGCCTCAATTGACCTTTCCATCAGGCACGAAAACACCGTGTCTGGAACGATGATGATGCTTGAAAAGACTGGTGGACGCACTTGGGCTCGAACCAAGGACCCGCTGATTAAGAGTCAGCTGCTCTACCAACTGAGCTATGCGTCCAAAGCCGTCAGGCTTGCCGCTTGGTGGGCGGCTGGGGAAGCGATGGTGGACGCACTTGGGCTCGAACCAAGGACCCGCTGATTAAGAGTCAGCTGCTCTACCAACTGAGCTATGCGTCCATGCCATCAGGCATTCCCGTTGGGGAGCCGCCCCAATAACGATTTTATCGGCCCTGCCAAGCCCCAATTTTGCATTTTCACGACACGGGGCAGGGCATGGGGCGCATCGTCGTCAAGACAGGCTGCGCGGTGCACCTCGGCTCCAGCGTTCTACTGCCATGATCGTGCCGATGCAGATCATGTTGGTCATCATCGATGATCCGCCATGGCTCATCCACGGCAGCGGAATACCCACCACCGGGGCAAGGCCCATCACCATCATCAGGTTGATACACATGTAGAAAAAGATCGTCATGGTCATGCCTGATGCAAGCAGGCGCGAAAACCGGTCAGGCGCGGCGCTTGCCACTTTCAGGCCCCAGCGAAAGATCAGGCCGAACACCATCAGCACGAACAGCCCGCCCAGCATGCCCCATTCTTCAGCCATGGTGGCAAACACAAAGTCGGTGTGCGATTCGGGCAAGTAGTTGAGATGGCTCTGCGATCCATTGCCGAACCCTTTGCCGAACAGTCCGCCCGAACCGATGGCAATTTTCGACTGGGTAATGTGATACCCGGACCCCAGCGGATCGTTTTCAGGATCGAGGAACACCAGCACCCGCTTGCGCTGATAATCATGCAGCAGCGTGAAGAAGGCGAGGGGGGCGATCACCAGCCCCGCCGCACCCGCGCCCAGAAACCAGCGCAGCGGCAGCCCGGCCATGAACATCACCACCACTGCGCCAAAGCTGATGGCAAGGCCAGTGCCAAGGTCCGGCTGCAGCATCACCAGTCCTGCCGGGATCGCTAACAGGCCGCCTGCGGGCACCAGTGCGCGCCAGCCCTGCGTTTCGCCCACCGGCAGCACCGAATAGAACCATGCCAGCACCAGCACGATACCCGGCTTCATCAGTTCCGACGGTTGCAGCGTCATGAAGCCCAGATTCAGCCAGCGCTGGCTGCCCCCGCCAATGCCGCCGATCAGTTCGACCAGCACTAGCAAAGCGCACAGCACGCCATAAACCGGCAGCGCCATCCGTTTGAACAGGTCTTGCGGCAGCCGTGCGATGACCATGGCCATAATCAGGAACACGCCAAAGCGCACCAGATGCGACATCGACCACACGTCGAACCGCCCGCCAGCAGCCGAATCCAGCACTGCTGCGCCAAATCCGACCAGTCCCATCAACGGCAGCAGCACGCTCCACGGCTGGCGGGCAATCGTCGCGGGCACATAGGCGCGGGGCACTATTGGCCTCCTGTCGCGGGCGCTGCGGCAGGCACGGGCGGGGCAGGGGGCACAGGCGAAGGGCTGGCGACGGGCGCTGGTGCCGGGGCTTCCGGTTCAGCACCGGGAGCTGCCGCATCAGTCTGTGCCGTGGCAGGTGCCGTGTCGGGCTTGCGGCCTTCTTCGACCTGTTCGGTCAGTTCTGCGTCATCCGGCACGGGCTTGGGGGCCGATGCGCCATATTTGGCGGCATAGACGTTATACTTTGCCGCCATGCGCTGCTGCACATTGCCGCCCCACTGCTTTTCAAATTCGCCCAGCACTGCCATCGCTTTGTCCGGGGCGAAGATATAGGTCATCACGTCGCGTGCAATCGGATAGGCCGCGCTTGACCCACCGCCATGTTCGATCACCACCGCACAGGCATATTTCGGCTTGTCGAACGGCGCAAAGGCGATGAAATGCCCGTGGTCACGGTATTTCCATTGCCCACTTTTGCCATTCGCGATGTTCAGGCCGACGACTTGCGCGGTCCCTGTCTTGCCCGCCATCAGCACATCGACCGGCAGCTTTGCCCGGCCTGCAGTGCCCCGCCCGTTCACCACTTCGCTCATCGCGGCGTGGATGTAATCCAGATGATCCTGCCGGAACCCCATCGGCTTTACCGGCGGTGCATTCCGGTCCAGCAACAGGCGTGGCATCACCTCTCGGCCTGATGCGATGCGCGATGCCATGACCGCCTGCTGCAGCGGATTAACCAGCATGTAACCCTGTCCGATGGTGGCGTTCACGGTGTCGTAAACTGCCCATTCCTTGTTGTATTTCCGCAGCTTCCACGCCGGATCTGGCACTGTTCCATAAGATTGCCCCGGATAGGGCATCGGGAATTCCTGCCCCAGTCCCAGCCGCCGCGCCATGGCGGCAATCTTGTCCATGCCAATCTGCTGTGCGAAGTGATAGAAGTAGACGTCGCACGACTGGTAGATGCCTTTGGCCATGTCGACGCTGCCATGCCCGCGCCGGTTCCAGCAGTGGAACACGCGGTTGCCCACGCGCAGGCCGCCGCCGCAATTGACGCTGGCGCTGGGGTCAAGCCCCGCTTCCAGAAATGCCATCGCCACCATCGGCTTGACCGTCGATCCCGGCGGATACAGCCCGCGCAGCACCTTGTTGCGCAAGGGCACATGGTCGTCTTCCGACAGCATCTTCCATTCGATGCGGCCGATACCGTCGGAAAAGCTGTTGGGGTCAAAACTGGGCATCGACGCCATGGCCAGCACGTCGCCGGTTTCGCAGTCCATCACCACGACCGAGCCGGATTCCAGCCCGATGCGCCGCGCGGCATAGTCCTGAAGGCCTGCGTTGATCGTCAACTGTATCGGCTTGCCCGGCACGTCTTCGCGCGTGCCAAGGTCGCGCACGATCCGCCCGGAAGCGGTCGCTTCCACCCGCCGCGCGCCGGGCACCCCGCGCAGCCGCGTCTCGAAGTGCTTTTCCAGCCCGTCCTTGCCGATCTTGAAACCCGGCGTGATGAGCAGCGCATTGCGCTCTTTCTCGTAATCTTCAGCCGATGCTGCACCGACATAGCCGACAAGGTGCCCCACCGCCGCGCCCGTGGGATAGAACCGCGAATAGCCGCGCTGGGGGATAACGCCGGGCAGTTCGGGCAGGCGCACCGAAACGGCGGCAAACTGTTCCCACTGCAAACTTGATGCGACTTCCACCGGCTGAAACCCGCGCGCCTTGTCCAGCTTGTCCGAAATGTCGCGCACCCGGTCGGCTGGCAGGGCCAGCAGATCGGCCAGCGTCTTCATTGTCCGTTCGGGGTCGCTCACCCGGTCGGGGATCAGGTCAACGCGAAAGTCGGCTCGGTTGGCGGCCAGCGCATTGCCGAAACGGTCCAGCACCCATCCGCGCCGGGGCGGTATCAGTGTCAGGTTCACGCGGTTGCTTTCGGACGCAGCCTGATACTTCTCGTTCTGCGCTACCGCCAGATAGCCAAGCCGCGTCGCCAGCATCAGGCCGACGCCGCCCTGCAGCGCGCCCAGCACAAATGTCCGCCGTTCAAACCGGTTGGTCAGGATTGCCGAAGTGATCGGCAGCTTGGACTTCATCAAAGCCTCTTCAGCGGCAGCAGCCGCACCCGGTCAAACAGGGCTACAATGCGGGTCATCACCGGATAGATGATGATCGACAGCAGCACTTGCGGCACGATCACCAGCGGCAGGGGATATCCCGTCGCGCCCCATGCAAACATCGCGCACAGCAGCAGATAGGCAGGCGTCAGCACGCTTGCGGCCAGCCAGTCCTGCAGGAACCCGCGCCAAAGAAAGCGTTCGTCGATCACTTCCATCGCCAGCATCGTGGCTGACCATAGCAGAATGCCCGATCCAAAAGGTTGACCGGAATAGAGGTCGTCAAAAAACCCCAGTGGCAGTCCGGCCCACACCGGCAACATGCCCGGCCGCAACATGCGCCACGCCAGCAACATCAAATAACTGAACGGTGGCATGACCGGGGCCGATGCGATTACCGGCGAAAAGCTGACCATCGACGCCAGCATGATCGACAGCCACGGCAATCCGGTTGCCAGCACCGGCCATGGTGCGCGGTTGATGCGCTTGCGGGTGATTTCGTCCTTTGCGGCGCCAAGGCCGCGCCAGATCACGGCGCTTCGGCGGGGTTTTCCGCGCCGTCCTTTTCAATGGCTTCAATCTGGGTGCGGGCTTGCGCGCTATAAGTTGGCTCCACCACCACAAATTCGGTATCCGCAGGGTTTGCCGCCAGATGCCCGCTGGCGCCATCCCGATGCGGGTCGGTCGCCACGGCCACGGGAATCCCCGGTGGATAAAGGCCGCCAGAACCCGAAGTAACGAAAACGTCGCCCTTCTTCACCGGGTTTACGCCCATGTTGATAAGGCGGATGTCGATGCGTCCGTTCGATGCGCCCTGCACGAAGGCGGCCAGCCCGTCGCGCGCACGGCGCACCGGCACCACGTTGTCAGGGTCGGTTACCAGCAGAACGCGCGCTGTATCTGGTCCGGCTTCAATCACGCGCCCTATAAGGCCCGATGCGGCGCGTACCGGCTGACCGGCCTGCACGCCGCTGCGCTGGCCTGCATCGATGATGGCAAAGCGCCGTGTGCTCGACGCGGTCGATCCGATCAGATGAGCTGTCGCCACCGGGCTGCGCGACGGATCGACAATTCCCAGCAAGCCCTTCAACCGCCGGTTTTCGTCCGCCAGCGCCTGCATTGTCACCGCATTGGCGCGCGCCGCTTCCACCTCGCGGCGCAGCGCGGCGTTCTGTTCGCCTGCGCGAAAGTATGCGCCCACCGCCTCGAACACGCCGGCACCGGCAGATCGGCTTTCAGCCCCGGCCTTGCCCAGGGGGCGCGCCACTTCGGCGGCAGAACTGCGCGCAAATGAAAACGCACCGGGATTCAGCAGCGAAATCGCAAGCACGGCAATCCCCGCCACGACGCCCAGAATGGCGATCACGTAGCCGGTGAAAATCCCGTATTGCGCCCTGCGCGAATAGCCGGGGCGCCGGTCCTGCGACCGCGCCATGCGTCCACCCTTTCAAGCCGGTCCCGCCCCATCGGGGAAAAATCGGGACCGGAAAGCAACCCTTACGTTCGTCCTGTTGCGATCAGGCCGTCATCAGCACGCCGCGATAGATCGGATCTTCCATCGCGCGGCCTGTGCCCAGCGCCACGCACGAAAGCGGATCTTCCGCCACGCTTACCGGCAGGCCGGTTTCCTCGCGCAGATGTTCGTCCAGACCGCCGATCAGCGCCCCGCCACCGGTCAGCACGATGCCCTGGTCCACGATATCGGCGGCCAGTTCGGGCGCGGTGTTTTCCAGCGCGATACGCACGCCTTCAACAATCGCGCCAATCGGTTCGGCCAGCGCTTCGGCCACATTGGCCTGCGTGATCGTGATTTCCTTGGGCACGCCGTTTACCAGATCGCGACCCTTGATGTGGATGGTTTCGCCGATGCCATCGGCTGGCACGGTGGCCACGCCGTAATCTTTCTTGATGCGTTCTGCTGTGGCTTCACCGATCAGCAGGTTGTGATGGCGGCGAACATAGGAAACTATGGCTTCGTCCATCTTGTCGCCACCCACGCGGACGCTGGTGGTATAGGCAAGACCGCGCAGGCTGAGCACGGCCACTTCGGTCGTGCCACCGCCAATGTCGACCACCATCGAACCGACAGGTTCGGTCACCGGCATATCGGCGCCAATGGCCGCAGCCATCGGTTCAAGGATCAGGTAAACTTGGCTGGCCCCGGCATTGCTGGCCGCATCGCGGATGGCGCGGCGTTCCACGCTGGTCGAACCTGAAGGCACGCAGATCACGATTTCGGGATAGCGCAGCAGGCTCTTCGATCCGGTCACCTTGCGGATGAAGTGCTTGATCATCTCCTCGGCCACTTCGATGTCGGCAATCACGCCGTCACGCAAAGGACGGATCGCTTCGATGCTGTCGGGCGTCTTGCCCATCATCATCTTGGCATCGTCGCCCACGGCCTTGACCCGCTTGATGCCGTTGATCGTTTCAATGGCCACGACGGAAGGTTCATTCAGAACGATGCCGCGATCCTGCACATAGACCAGCGTGTTGGCCGTGCCGAGATCGATAGCAATGTTCTGGGAACCGAACTTGAAGAATCGGGAAAAGATCGAAGCCATCAGGAAATCCGTGATAATCTGCGGTTTGGCACGCGGGCACGCGCCATACCCTCCAGAATGTGCGCCCAGGGAAGGCGGCTCATTAGCAGGGGTGCTTCATAAAACCCATAGGGTTGTGCCGGTTTGGATGGATAACTTCACCGCTTGTCTCGAAATAAGGCGGGTTCGGCGCTACGCCTGTTCAGACCATGCCCATCATCCGCCGTCTTCCTGAAACGCTCATCAACCGCATCGCTGCTGGCGAAGTGGTTGAACGCCCTGCCAGCGCCTTGAAGGAACTGGTCGAAAACGCAGTGGATGCAGGGTCCGCGCACATCCACATCCGCCTTTCTGAAGGCGGTCTGGCCATGATCGAAGTGTCCGACGATGGCTGCGGCATGGCCCCGCAGGAAATCGAACTGGCGCTGGAACGCCACGCCACATCCAAACTGCCCGAAAGCCTTGTTGGCGAAGCTGGCGCCATCGAATTGGTCGAAACGCTCGGCTTTCGTGGCGAAGCGCTGCCCTCCATCGCATCGGTTGCCCGTGTCACCATCGAGTCGCGGGCGCGGGGGGCCGCCGAAGGCTGGAAGCGCGTGGTCGATAACGGCGCGCTCGTGTCCGAAGGCCCCGCTGCCTTGCCGGCCGGCACCCGCGTCCGGGTGGAACACCTGTTCGAAAAGATCCCCGCCCGCCGCAAATTCCTGCGCAGCCCGCGTTCGGAATGGGCCGCTGCATCCGATGTGGTGCGCCGCCTTGCCATGGCGCGCCCCGATGTGGGTTTCACGCTGGAACACGATGGTCGCCGCGCGCTGCATGTGCAGGCGGGCGACACGCTTGAATCGCGAGTGGCACAACTTGTCGCGCGTGAACTGGCGGGCAATTCTGTCACGGTCGATCTGGTGCGCGGCGATTATCAGCTTACCGGGGTTGCAGGGCTGCCCACCTTCAATCGGGGCGTGGCCGATCATCAGTATCTGTTCGTCAATGGCCGTCCGGTAAAGGACCGACTGCTGATCGGCGCGGTGCGCGGGGCTTACGCCGATATGCTGGCGCGCGATCGTCACGCCGTCCTCGCCCTGTTCCTTCAGGTTCCGGCATCAGAAGTCGACGTCAACGTCCATCCGGCCAAATCCGAAGTCCGCTTCCGCGATCCGGCGCTGGTGCGCGGCATGGTCGTTTCTGGCCTTCGCCACGCCCTGTCCACCGGCGATCAGCGCTCGGCTCAGGCCCCGCAGGCCAGTGCCATGGCGGCATGGCAGGCAGAACCCATCGCTCCACCACTACCGCCAAGCACCTATCAAGGCAGCATGTTCCAGCAACCATGGCGGCCCGAAGCCCGCGTTTCCGATGCCGGACAGGCATGGCGCGGCTATGAACAGGCGTTGATGGCGCCGCCATCGGCCCGCGCTGAAATCGCCGCAGAACCGGTTGTCGACGGAGCGGCACATCCCCTTGGCGTCGCGCGCGGCCAAATATCCAACACCTATATCGTGGCAGAGGCCGAGGACGGCCTCGTCATCATCGATCAGCACGCCGCGCACGAACGCCTTGTGCTCGAACGCCTGCGCGCCGCAGGGGCAGGGCAGGGGGCGGCGCCCGCGCAGGCCCTGCTCATTCCTGAAGTGGTGGAACTGGAAGAAGTTGCCTGCGATCGTTTGGAAGAAGCCTCTGCAAAGCTTGGCGAATTTGGTCTGGCGCTGGAACGGTTCGGCCCCAACGCCATGCTCGTCCGATCGGTCCCTGCCGCTTTGGCAAAAGGTGATCCGGCTAGGCTGGTGGCCGATGTGGCTGATGATCTTGCCCATCACGGCGATGCGCTTCTGCTCGGTGAAAAGCTCGACCTCGTGCTCGCCACCATGGCCTGCCACGGCTCGGTCCGCGCCGGGCGTGTGCTGTCAGTGGCAGAAATGAACGCGCTGTTGCGCGAAATGGAAGTGACGCCCCGCTCCGGCCAGTGCAACCATGGCCGCCCCACGTGGGTGAAGCTGGCCCATGGCGATATCGAAAAACTGTTTGGGAGGAAATAGTTACCCCATTGCGCGATTCAAATGTTCGGGCTCCTATTCCGAAATTGGAGCACTTACGTTCTGAATGCGACCTTCACTACCTTCTTCAGGATTATAAACAAAATCGACTTGAACAGATTGCCATTCATTTTTCATCGGTGTCCGAAGACTGAATGGACGCATGACGCCTTTCATCGGGGAAGGACGCTCTTCAACGAAAACGCGGATTAGCGCGATGGACGGGTTGAAGCTTTCGGGAATGGCTTTTTCAGCTTTTATGCTGTAGTCGCTTGCATATACCATAACTGATCCATCAACGACCAGTTGAGGCTTCGTGCCGGAATTGTCGATTGATGCCCGCACATTGGCCAATGCTTCAGTCATGCCCAATCTCCCAAACTGAGGATCGAAATATTATTCGCCAATCTTCAGTATTCCATATTTTCGGAGGTTTTCAATTCGACTTTTAAATCAGTGCGGATGATTGCTCGAATATGGAGGATTTATAACAACATGAAAATTTCTTTTTGGCATATGCTTCCTTCGGCCTTGGCTGCTCTTGGCCTTGCCGCCTGTTCCGAAAAGGAACCGACCGATGCTGAGGCGATTGCGGCGGTCAATGCCGCGCAGGATGGCAAGCCTCCGGTCAAACCGCTCGATCCGCAAACCATCCACTATCCCGATATCAAGCAGCACAAACTCCACGGCACCGGCTGCGCCTTCGTGGCCAAAGGCGGCGGACTGGGCGCGGTGCTGTTGGCGCAGGATGGACGCGGCATCGTCAAGCTGAACGGCGAAGTGATAATTCTCGCGCCTGATACCGGCAGCGCAAAGATGCCGAAGGGAAGCTGGTCGCGCTACACCGGCAAAGCCTTTGCGTTGACGCTGACCGCATCTGGTCCGATCACTGCCGCTGGCGGGGCAGAGGAATTCGACGGCAAAGTGGTCATCACCGATGCGTTCGAACGCCCTGTGTATGAGTCCGCCGGCCATGCGCAATGCAAGACCATTTAGCGCACGTTTTCCGTGCCTTGCGGACGTTCGCGGATGTTCGGGTGCTGTTAGGTGTCGTTCAGGTCAGCTTGCAAAATCAGGTGGATTCCGGCTCTCTCACGCGGATCAGGCCGATGGATTTCATCGTCATGACGACAACTCCGTCCTGATTGTAAACCCTTACGTTAGAACGAAAACTTCCCATCTCCGGGCGCGATGAACTGCGCTTCTTGTCAACGAATTCCGTTTCTACACTCAGCGTGTCACCGGGATAGACCGGCTTCAGCCAGCGGATCTCGTCCAATCCCGGCGATCCCAGCCCGGCCTGCTGGCGCTCCTTCAGGTTCTCAACCAGCATCGCCATGGTCATGGCACAGGTATGCCACCCGCTGGCAGAAAGCCGCCCGAAATGGGTCTGCGCCGCTGCCTCATCATCCAGATGGAATGGTTGAGGGTCATACTTCGACGCAAAATCAATCACTTCTTCGCGGTTTACGGCATAGCTTCCGAAGCGTTGAACGGCGCCGGGCTGGATATCTTCGAAGTATTGCATGTGCGCAGGTTGCCAGCCCGGCAAGAAAAGTCAATCGACCGATTAAACCCCCATCGGCTTGAACAGCATCCACAGCGCCATCGCCACCATCACCACATTCTCGATCAACGAAACAAAGCCCAGCGGCACTCGTCCCGATCCGCCCAGGCAAGCGCACTTCAGTTCGCGCTTTTGGATGTAGACGGCATAGAAAACCGATATACCTCCAATGCTTCCGATGAATAGTGCAAGTGGAATCGATATCCATTCCAGCGCCCGCGCCGCCATCAAAATCCCCGCCAGCGCCTCGGCAAAAGGATAGATCGTGGCGTAGGGCACCCACCGCCGCGCCAGCAGATCATACCCCAGAAACATCGTGGCGAAGCGATCAACGTCCTGAAGTTTCAGCATGGCCAAAAGCGCCATGGCAAATGCGACGAACCATTCCACCGCGCGCGGCGTGAAAGCAGACCCGAACGCCGCGAAGCTCACCGCCAAAGCCAGTGCTGCAGCAATGGCAAATACCGCCAGAACAGGGACATAGCTGGTAGCGTTCGGATCCGCGACCTTCAGGCCAAGAAATCGCCGCGTATCATCGTGCCCGCCGACCCGCTGCCCGTCGATGAACACCTGGGGAGTGGTCTTCACCTCATGCTCGGCTTTGAACGCATCGGTTTGCTCCCGCGTCGTCAGCCAGCGATCTTCGACATTATACCCTTTGCTTTCAAGCAGATGCTTCAGCTTTATGCCATAGGGACAAAGGTGTTTAGGCATAACCATGCGATAGACGATGGCGGTGTGATTGCCGGAGCGTTCAGGGGTATGGGCGTTTGTCATGCCTTAGCTTATAACTTGCGTATCATGGTACGGAGTCAAGCACGATGGCGATGACAATTTCCGAACTGGCCAAGGGTGCTGACGTAGGCGTTGAAACGGTCAGGTTTTACCAGCGCAAAGGTCTGCTGGATGACCCCCGGCCTAGCCGGAGCGGGCGCAGCGGACAGCGCCATTACGGCGAACCCGATCTGCGCCGCCTGCGTTTTGTCCGCAGCGCGCAAGGGGCAGGGTTTACGCTGGCTGAAATCGCGGAATTGCTGGCACTGGACGCCAGCCACGACCGCCCGCGCGCCCGCGAAATGACACGGGCGCGGTTGGACATGCTGGATCAGGAAGTCGCTCGGCTGGAAGCGGCGCGGCAATCGCTGCGCAAACTGGCGCGCGAATGCGCAAAGGGCGATGCCGGGCCGTGCCCGATCATCGCCGCTTTCGAAGGATAGCCAGTAAAGTGCTGTTTATACGTTGAATTTGAAGTGGAGAACGTCGCCGTCCTTCACCACATATTCCTTGCCTTCCTGCCGCAGCTTGCCTGCATCGCGCGCGGGAGATTCACCGCCAAGCGTTATGTAATCGTCATAGGCGATGGTTTCGGCACGGATGAAGCCGCGCTGCATGTCGGAATGGATTTCACCGGCGGCTTCCGGGGCCTTGGCGCCCAGATGCACGGTCCACGCGCGGGCTTCCTTGGGGCCAACGGTGAAGAAGGTGATAAGGTGGAGCAGTTCATATCCGGCGCGGATCACGCGGGCGAGGCCAGTTTCGTGAAGGCCCATTTCCTCAAGAAAAACAGTGCGTTCTTCGGCATCCATGCCAACCAGTTCAGATTCGATGGCGGCTGAAACGATGACCGCGTTGGCGCCTTCTGCCTTGGCCTTTTCAAACACGCGGGCGGAAAAGGCATTGCCATTGGCGGCGCTGGCTTCTTCCACGTTGCAGACATAAAGCACCGGCTTCGCAGTCAGCAACTGGGCCTGACGGAAGACACGAAGCTCTTCTTCATCCTTGGGCTGGGTCAGCCGCGCAGGTTTGCCTTCGCGCAGCAGTTCGAGTGCCTGTCCCAGCACCGACGCGATGATCTTCGATTCCTTGTCGCCCGCCTTGGCCTTCTTTTCAGCCGCAGGAACGCGCTTTTCCAGGCTTTCAAGGTCGGACAGCATCAGTTCGGTTTCGACCGTTTCGGCGTCCGAGATGGGATCGACCTTGTTGTCGACGTGCTGAATATCATCGTCTTCGAAGCAACGCAGGACGTGGACGATGGCGTCTACTTCACGGATGTTGCCAAGGAACTGATTGCCCAAACCTTCGCCCTTCGACGCGCCACGCACAAGCCCTGCAATGTCGACAAAGCCAAGCTGGGTGGGGATGATCTTCTGGCTGCCGGCAATGCGGGCCAGTTCATCCAGCCGCGGATCGGGCACGCCGACATTACCGACGTTGGGTTCGATGGTGCAGAACGGATAGTTTGCCGCCTGCGCTGCCTGCGTTTCGGTCAGGGCATTGAACAAAGTCGACTTGCCGACATTGGGAAGACCGACGATCCCGCAACGAAAACCCATTTCATACTCCTAAGGCTTGCGCGCGCCCATAGCGGGCGCAGGCGGGTTTGGAAACCTTCACCGAAATTTCAGCAGATTCTGCGATTGCAGCGCCATGAAGAAACGCATGCTGATTCTGCCCGTCCTGCTGCTGGCCAGTGCCTGTGGTGAAGATGCCACCGACAAGATTTCTCGCGCAAAGCAGGAAATTGCCGCGATGGAACTGGGGGCAGCCAAGGTCGACCTTGCCGCAGCGCTGGCCGAAAAGGGCGATAGCGCCGAACTTTTGCGGATGCTGGCCGATGTGCAGTTGCGGCTTGGCGATGGTGACGGCGCCGAGGCAACCGCCAATCGGTTGGAGCGGGCAGGGGGCAAGGGGCCAGAGCTGGCCCTGATCCGCGCTGAAGCATCGGTATTGCGCGGGCGCGCGGATGAGTCGCTGGCCTTGCTGGGCAACGCTTCATCGCCCACGGCATGGCGGATCAGGGCAGCAGCAAAGACCATGCTGAAAGACCCGGAAGGCGCGTTGGATGCCCTGCGCAAGGGCGTGGCAGCAGGGGCTGATCCGCTGTTACTGCGTGATTATGCACGGTTCCTGATTGATGCGCAGGATCTGGATGGCGCGGCGGCACAAGTCGCCGCATTGATGAAACTGCAGCCCGATGGTTTTGACGGACTGATGCTGTCAGCGGACATCGCCGCCCGGCGTGGGCGTATGGCCGATGCTCACGGCGTTCTGGAAAAGGCGGCAAAGCGCTTTCCCCGTGTGCCTGATCCGTGGATTGCGCGGGCAACCGCCTATGACATGGATGGCAAGCTGGACGATGCGGTTGTCATGGCCGAAAAAGCTGCCGCGATCGCGCCTGATGATCCGCGCGTGGTGGATTTGAAAGTTCAGTTTGCGGCGATGAAGGGCGATTGGGAAAAGGTCCGCGATGTGCTGGGTAAGAAGGAATCCACGCTGGACCCGCTATCGGCCAACGGGCTGACTTATGCCGAGGCGATGCTCCGGTTGGGCCGTCCAGAACAGGCGCGTGCAATGTTTCAGCGGGCGCTGACCCGTTCGCCCAATAATCCCTATTCGCGGCTGATGCTGGCACAGGCGCAGTTGGCCACGGGCGATGCGGCGGCGGCCTATGCCACGGTAAAGCCACTGTCCGACAGCGTGATGGCCGGGCCGCGCGAACTGGAACTGGCAGAGAAAGCTGCACGATCGATCGGCGCTGCGGATGCAGATGTGCTGAGAGCACGGCTGGCTTCGGCAAAGGCGAGCGCTGTTCAGGATTTGACACGCAAGGGGCAGGCCGCGCTTTCAGCAGAAGACTGGACCGGCGCAGTGGCGGCCTATGGCCAGTTGGCGCAAATGGGCGAGGATGCCGAAGTGCTGAAGCGTCTGGCCATGGCATTGAGCCATGCAGGCCGCGCTGACGAGGCAATTGCCGCAGCAGACCGGGCGCGGGCATTGCGCCCGGAAGATCCCGATACGACCTATATGGCCGGATATGTGCGGGCCGCAGCGGGAAGGGACCGGGCCACTGCGTTAAGCCTGTTGAAACAGGCCAGCGAGGCCGCGCCTGACAATGTGCAGTTCCGGCGCAGCCTTGCAAGATTTTCAGCCAGTGCGGGTGCCTGATTGGACAGGCACCCTGCTTTAGGCTGAAAGAGATCAGGCGCGCGGCTTGACCTTGCGCGAGCGGGCATAGCCAACGCCCAGCAGACCCAGCGCCATCATGCCCAGCATGCCGGGTTCAGGAACGGCGGTGCCGCCCGACGAGGTGGTGGTGCCGCCCGAAGTGGTTGTGCCACCAGACGTGGTGGTTCCGCCCGAAGTGGTCGTGCCACCTGAAGTCGTGGTGCCGCCGGAGGTTGTGGTTCCGCCCGAAGTCGTGGTTCCGCCCGAAGTGGTGGTGCCACCGGTGCTGGTTCCGCCGCACGACTTGGAGCCGCCGCTGTGGCCGCAATTGCAGTAGTGGGTGTGCGTCGTCCACCAGGTTGCATTGGCCGGAGTGGCGGCTGCAGCACCGAGGACGGCAGTGGCGGCAATTGCAAGATTGCGGATCTTCATAGGAACCCCCATTGGTAAACATCGTGGTTGCCAACAGGCATAGCAAGAGCGGTGCCAATTGCGGAAATCTGCGGGTTTCGGTGGTTAACGATAGTAAGGGGCGTGAGCACTTGTAAGAGAGTTCGACAGATTTGCATTTCCGGATTGTTGCTGGGGGCTAGCTCTGCTGGCGCAGCGCAATATCATTCATGAAGCGCACATCGTCACCTTTGGCGAGCCAGTCTGCTTCCGAAGCTATGGCGCCCAGCATATCGACCAGATCGTCCTGTTCGGCCTTGGCAAAGTTGCCCAGCACATGGCCAGTTACGCGGTCCTTGTGGCCGGGATGGCCGATGCCAAGGCGCACGCGGCGAAAATCGGCGCCCAGATGCTTGTCGATGGAGCGCAGGCCATTGTGCCCGGCGGTGCCACCGCCCTGCTTTACCTTCACCTTGAACGGGGCGAGATCCAGTTCGTCGTGGAACACGGTCAGCGCGTCCATGCCCAATTTGTAGAACCGCATGGCTTCGCCCACCGCGCGTCCGCTTTCGTTCATGAAAGTGGCGGGTTTCAGCAGCAGGACTTTGCTGGCGCCGATGCGGCCTTCCTGCGCCCAACCCTGAAACTTCTTTTGCACGGGGCCGAAATTGTGAACTTCGACAAGGGTATCCAGCACCATGAAGCCGACATTGTGGCGGTGCAGGGCATATTGCGGACCGGGATTTCCGAGGCCGACCCATATTTGCATTGCCTTGTGTTCCTTGCAGTTGCGCTGTTCGCCTTGCCAGATGTGGCGGGGTAAAAAAATGTGGTGGGGCAAAAAAAGAACCCCTCCCGCGCTGGGCGGAAGGGGCTGCTTTTCGGGGCCTGCCGAAGCAGGGCCGCAAGTCGGGCTATCAGCCTTCCTTGGCGGTATCGCCTTCTTCGCTCTTCAGCGAGGAGGGAGCCACGATCGTCGCGATGGTGAAATCGCGGTCAGTGATCGCGGGCTTTACGCCAGCAGGCAGGGTGACGGCGCTGATGTGGATCGAATCGCCCACTTCGAAGCCCGATACATCGACGATGATGTCATCAGGGATCGAATCCGGTGCGCAGATCATTTCCAGTTCGTGGCGAACCACGTTCAGAATGCCACCCTTCTTCAGGCCGGGCGCCTTTTCTTCGTTGATGAAGGCCACCGGCACGTTCACGTGAACAACCGCGTCCTTGGACAGGCGCAGGAAGTCAGCGTGCAGCGGGCGGTCGGTCACCGGGTGGAAGGCGACATCCTTGGGCAGGGTGCGAACGGTCTGGCCGCCCACAGTGAGCTCGACGATCGAGTTGAAGAAATGGCCGGTGCCCAGCGCCTTTGCGAGCGCCTTTTCTTCCAGGTGGATTGCAACCGGTTCTTCCTTGCCGCCATAGATTACAGCGGGAGTGCGGCCTTCGCGACGCAGCACACGGGAGGCTCCCTTGCCTGCCCGATCGCGCGTCTCGGCCGACAGGTTAAGCGTCTCGCTCATGTCAGTACCTTCCGAAATAGCGTTGTTTCACAATTCCTCTGCCACGCCTCCAGGGATGACCATGACAGGGAAGCGGAGGCCCTTAGCGGTTTCGCGGGAAAAAGCAAGCAGGACCGGCAATTGCCCTCAGGGCACTCGCTTGATTTCCCAGCCGCGCGCCATCATCAGGCGTTGCAGGCTGTCCGACCCGGCAAGGTGGGCGGCGCCCACGGCGACGAACGGTGTTGCCCCTGCTTTCAGCATGGCATCAAGCTGATCTGCCCAGTTACGGTTGCGATCGGTCAGCAGCGCCTGATGCAGTCCGGAATCGGCCAGAAAGCCTCGGCTGGCCTCACGCGCGATGCCAAGGTCGTTCCCTTTGAGCCAGAGCGCGACCATATCGGCCTCTTCGTCCATCTCGGTTGCCGCTTCGATCGCGACTTCCTGTAGCAGTACCTGCTGTTGGCGGACGGGCAGGGCATCGAAAATGCCAAACTGGCTGTGGATCGTCTCGAACCCGGTCACCGGCTTGCCTGCTGCCAATCGTCGCAGCCGTGGTTCGGCCCCGCTTTCCGGATCGGCCCCGGCCTTCTGTCCGGCAATCGCCGCCAATTGCAGCGCCACGGCCCAGCTTTCGGTATCGGTAAAGTCCGCGTCTGAAAGGCCCAGATTTTTGTAAACGGCGGCCAGCTCATCGCGATAGGCAGGCAAGACGCGCTGCGATGGGGGCGGCAGGCCGGCGGTTCCGGCAAGCGACGCCAGCGCTTCTCCAGCCACGGTCTGGTCAAGCGGTTCGGCAATTTCCAGCACCAGACGGTCTGCCTGCGCCAGCGCATCGGTGATTTCGGGGCGCAGCCACTGCGTATCGCGAGGCAGGGCGTGGACCGTGCCGAAAAGCCAGCCGCGCACATGGCCGCTTTTGTCCATCACCTGCCACAGCGCAACGCGCGCCTCCACTTTCGGCTCGTCCTGCTTGGCCACGCAGGTGGCCAGTAACCCCAGACTTGCCGCAAAAAGGAGGCGCAGCAGCAGTTTCACTGCACGCGGACCGCAGTAACGCCCTGCCGTGTCAGCATGTCCTGCACGCTTTTCTGGCCTGCCAGATGCCCGGCACCCACCGCAACGAATACCGTGCCCGGCTGTTCAAGCCGCTTTCTGATCCAGCTTGCCCAGATGCGGTTGCGTTGAAACAGCAGCGGTTCGGCAAGGTCGGGGTCGTCCATCGATTCGTTCAGCAATTTGGCAAGCCCTTCGGTGTTGCCCTTGCCCCATTCGCTGGTCATCGTGCTGATGATCGGACCGGCCTTGTCAAAATCGCGCACCGCCTGGTTGAGGAACTTCAACTGTATGTCGCGCTGCAGGCTGTCGAACAGGCCAAGCTGGAATTCTACCGTTTCCAGCGCGCCCTGCTTCTTGCCCTTGGCCAGCGCGGCCTTGCGCAGCACGGCTTCGGCACCGTCATCCTTGCCGTATCCTGCCAGCATGTAAGGCATCGATCCCAGCGCGACGCCTGCCAGCCATGGCTCCATCGGATCGAATGCAGCGGCGGAATCTTCAGCTTGGCCAGCAGGGCTTCATAGGCGATGCGGTCCGCCTCGGTCATCATCGAACGCAGCGTTTCACCCTGCAACAGGCCCAGCTTCATCACCACCTGCTGTTGTTCAGCTTGTGGCGCGTCGGGAATTTCGGTGACCAGTTCGCCGGAGGAATCAAGCGCTGCGCCCACTGGCCCATCCAGCCACTGCAGGCCCTTGGGCAGTGCGTGAATCGTGCCGAACAGATAGATCGTGGTGTCTTCGTCCGCCACTTTCCACAAAGCAGGTTTCAACTGCTTGGCCAGTGCAGGTGCAGGCGGGGGCGCAGTTGCCGGTGCTGTCTGTGCCATTACCGGCTGGAGCGGCAGGACGAAAGCGGCGGCGGCAAGGGCCAGTGTGCGAAGGCCCGGCGAGAATGTCTTTTGGCAAGTCATAAGCGCTCCTTACGACCTGCACATGAACGAAGCCTTCATGCATCGCAATATGACGGCTGCTTACTGCCGGAAAGGTTGATTTGGGCGCGTTCATCGGCCAAAGCCGCGCGACCATGGCCGATACTGCACTAAAGCCCCTTTGCCTGCAGGAAATGATCCTGCGCCTTCATGCTTTCTGGAGCGAACAGGGCTGCCTGATCCTTCAGCCCTATGACATGCGCATGGGGGCGGGCACGTTTCATCCCGCCACTACCCTGCGCGCGTTGGGGCCAGAGCCGTGGAAAGCCGCATTCGTGCAGCCTTGCCGCCGCCCCACCGACGGGCGCTATGGCGAAAACCCCAACCGGTTGCAGCATTACTACCAGTATCAGGTGATCCTGAAGCCCAGCCCGGAAAACCTGCAGGAGCTTTACCTGCAATCGCTGGCCGAAATCGGCATCGATCCGCTGGTCCATGACATCCGCTTCGTCGAAGATGACTGGGAATCGCCCACGCTGGGCGCATGGGGCCTTGGCTGGGAAGTGTGGTGCGATGGGATGGAAGTCACCCAGTTCACCTATTTCCAGCAGATGGGCGGGTTTGATTGCAAGCCGGTCGCGGGCGAACTGACCTACGGCCTTGAACGCCTTGCCATGTATATTCAGGGCGTCGACAATGTTTACGACCTTGCCTTCAACAACCACGGCGTAACCTACGGCGATGTGTTTCTTGAAAACGAGAAGCAGATGTCGAAGTGGAACTTCGAAGTGGCCGATACCGAAAGCCTGTTCGAAGGGTTCCGCCGCGCTGAAGAAGAATGCAAGCGCAGCCTGGATGAAGGCGTACCCATTGCCGCCTATGAGCAGGCGATCGAAGCGAGCCACCTGTTCAACTTGTTGCAGGCGCGCGGCGTGATCTCGGTGCAGGAGCGTGCCAGCTATATGGGCCGCGTGCGCGACTTGGCGCGCGGGTCTTGCGAAAAATACATGGCCAAGTTCGAAGACCAGTGGGCCGCCCAATATCCGGAGTGGAGCAAGTGACCGATTTCCTCCTCGAACTGCGCTCTGAGGAAATTCCGGCGCGGATGCAGGCCGGTGCGCGGGCTGATCTGGCAAAGCTCTTCGCCAAGGAACTGGAAGCGGCGGGCCTGAAAGCGGGCGAAGTGACCGTATGGTCCACCCCGCGCCGTCTCGCGCTGATCGCGCGTGATCTGCCATTGGCGACCGAAGCGGTCAGCGAAGAAGTGAAGGGGCCGCGCACCAGCGCGCCTGAACAGGCGCTGGAAGGCTTCCTGCGCAAGACCGGTTTGACCAAAGACCGCCTTACCGAGCGCGATGGCGTGTGGTTTGCGGTGAACGAAAAGCCTGGCCGCGCCACGCGCGACGTGCTGGCGCAGGCCATCCCGGCCATCATTCGCGCGTTTCCTTGGCCCAAGAGCCAGCGCTGGGGGGCAGCCTCGCTTTTGTCGGAATCGCTGCGCTGGGTGCGTCCGCTGTCAGGCATCATCGCCATCTTTGGCGATGATCTGGTGGAATGCGAAATTGGCGGTGTGCGCTCAGGCTATGCCACGCGCGGCCACCGCTTCCATTGCCCCGGTGAAATCACCATCGGCAATGCGCATGACTATGCCGAAAAGCTGCGCGCCTGCCACGTGATCGTCGATCATGTGGAACGTGAAGGCATTGTCCGCGCCAAGGCAAAGGCGGCGGCGGAAGCGGCAGGCCTCGTTCTGGTCGAAGACGAAGGTTTGGTGATCGAAAACGCCGGTCTTACCGAATGGCCGGTGCCGCTACTGGGGCGCTTCGACGAAACCTTCCTTGAGGTTCCACCTGAAGTTATCCAGCTAACTGCCCGTATCAACCAAAAATATTTTATCTGCCGCGATGCGGCCGGACAGCTTGCCAACGCGTTTGTCTGCACCGCCAATATCGAGGCAAAGGACGGCGGCGCGGCGATTGTCGATGGTAACCGCAAGGTTCTGGCCGCGCGTCTGTCCGACGCCCGCTTCTTCTGGGAACAGGACAAGAAGAAGCCCCTGTCGGTCCATGCCGAAAAGCTGGGCCGCATCACCTTCCACGAAAAGCTGGGCACGGTGGCCGACAAGGTTGAACGCGTCGCCAAGCTGGCGCGCTGGCTGGTCGAAGAAGGCATCGTGACGCCGCAAACCAACACCGGCTCCCCCGCGAGAGCGGGGGCCTCAGTCGGCAGCGCACAACCTAATGAGAACCTCGCCTTCGCCGGGACGCAAGCGGAACTGGCAGATCAAGCCGAACTCGCTGCGCGCCTCTGCAAAGCCGATCTCGTCACCGAAATGGTCGGAGAGTTCCCCGAACTTCAAGGTCTTATGGGCGGTTATTACGCCCGCGCCGAAGGTCTGCCTGATGCGGTGGCCAATGCCATCCGCGATCACTACAAGCCGGTCGGGCAGGGCGATGATGTGCCCACCGCCCCGGTGACGGTGGCCGTGGCGCTGGCGGATAAACTGGATACGTTAGTCGGGTTCTTTGTGGAGGGGATGGAGCCAACTGGATCAAAAGATCCATTCGCACTTCGACGGCAAGCTCTAGCAGGTATCAACCTAATCGTTAGAAACGGTCTATCTGCAAAGTTGGCTTTCTTAATGATCGAGGCCACAGGATATTATTCTGACAGGCAAGTCAGATTAGGTTTTACGGGTGTACGGAACTTTTTGCATGAGTTGGTAAAAAGGGTGGGCGCAGTCACACCTGCACTCGTCGAAACGGTTCTTGAGAACACTAGGGCGGAAGTTGAAGGGCAGAAACTTGGCCAAAAATACGGCCAAGGCATGATTAAGCTCTATGAGTTTTTCATTGACCGTCTCAAGGTCCAGCAGCGCGAAGCAGGCGTTCGGCATGATCTCATCGACGCGGTGTTCGCCCTCGGCGGGGAGGACGATCTCGTCCGCCTGCTTGCTCGCGTTCATGCACTGCAAGCCTTTGTTGGCACCGAAGACGGCACAAATCTGCTGGCGGGCTACAAGCGGGCCGCTAACATCCTCAAGAAAGAGGATTATGCGCAAGTCGATGCAGATTATGCACGCGAACCGGCTGAGCAGGCGCTGGTCGATGCGCTGAACACGGCTGAACCGCAGGCTGATGGTGCTGTGGCGGCGGAAGATTTCACTGCTGCCATGGCGGCGCTGGCCAGCTTACGCGGGCCGATTGATGCGTTCTTCGAATCCGTGACGGTCAATGATGCGGACGCTAACAAACGTGCAAGTCGCTTGGCTTTGCTTGACCGCTTCCGTGCTGCGGTGCACAAAGTTGCGGACTTTTCACGCATAGAAGGCTAAAGACCGGCCCGACTCCGGGGCCGGTCCCGGCAATAACCATGGACGCAGGGAGCCTAGTTTCAGGCATGAGCGCATACGTATTCCATTTCGGTGGCGGCGCAGTCTCTTCGGATGCGCGCGCAAAGGATAAAACCATTGTCGGCGGCAAGGGTGCGAACCTTGCCGAAATGGCGGGTATCGGGCTGCCCGTGCCGCCGGGATTTACGATCACGACCGAGGTTTGCACATCCTACAACGCCAGTGGAAAGACGTTTAACGATGCCCTGCGCGCTGGCGTCGCGGCGGGCATTTCGCATGTCGAAGCGGCCACGGGACGCACCTTTGGCGATGCGGCAAACCCGCTGCTCGTGTCGGTCCGTTCGGGCGCGCGCGTTTCCATGCCGGGCATGATGGACACGGTGCTGAACCTTGGCCTGAACGACCAGACGGTCGAAGGGCTGGCCAGTGGATCGGGCGATCCGCGCTTTGCTTGGGACAGCTACCGCCGCTTCATCCAGATGTATTCCGACGTGGTTCTGGGGCTTGACCATCACCGGTTTGAGGATGCGCTGGAAATCGTAAAGGAAGACAACGGTTTCTTCAATGATGTTGAGCTTGGCGCTGAACATTGGCGAGCGTTGGTGGACGAATACAAGGCTATCGTCGAAGACCAGCTTGGCCGCCCGTTCCCGCAGGACGTTCACGAACAACTGTGGGGCGCAATCGGTGCCGTGTTCGATTCCTGGGAATCGGACCGCGCCAAGGTCTATCGCCGGTTGAACGACATTCCGGCCGACTGGGGCACCGCCGTCAATGTGCAGGCCATGGTCTTCGGCAACATGGGCGATACCTCGGCCACTGGGGTTGCCTTCACCCGCGATCCTGCGACGGGCGAAAAGGCCTATTACGGCGAATGGCTGGTCAACGCGCAGGGTGAAGACGTGGTGGCAGGTATCCGCACACCGCAATACCTGACACTCGCGGCCCGTGAACGCGCAGGGGCCAAGCCGCTGTCGATGGAAGAGGCCATGCCTGCCGCCTATGGCGAACTGGCAGACGTGTTCGAACTGCTGGAAAAGCATTACAAGGACATGCAGGACATCGAATTTACCGTCGAACAGGGCAAGCTTTGGATGCTGCAAACCCGTTCGGGCAAGCGCACCGCCAAGGCCGCGTTGAAGATGGCAGTGGATATGGTGGGCGAAGGCCTGATCGACGAGCCGACGGCCATCTTGCGTATCGATCCGATGGCGCTGGACCAGTTGCTGCACCCGACGCTGGATCCCAAGGCGGTGCGCGATGTGCTGACCAAGGGCCTTCCGGCATCGCCGGGCGCGGCTTCGGGCGCAGTGGTGTTCGATGCCGATACCGCGCAGGCACTGGCCGAACGCGGCGACGCGGTGATCCTGGTGCGCGTGGAAACCAGCCCTGAAGACATTCACGGTATGCACGCGGCCAAGGGCATCCTGACTGCGCGTGGCGGCATGACCAGCCACGCTGCGGTGGTGGCACGCGGCATGGGCCGTCCGTGCGTTTCGGGGGCTTCGGCGCTGTCGATCGACATGGCCAGCCGCACGGCGAAGATCGGTAACCGCGAAATTCGTGAAGGCGATGTTATCACGCTCGACGGATCGAACGGAGATGTGATGGCGGGCAAAGTCGCCACCGTTGAACCGGAACTGGTCGGGGATTTCGGCACGTTGATGACATGGGCGGACAAGCACCGCCGGATGAAGGTGCGCACCAACGCTGAAACGCCGCTGGACTGTCAGGTTGCGCGGCAGTTCGGGGCCGAAGGCATCGGCCTGTGCCGCACGGAACATATGTTCTTTGAAGCAGGCCGCATTTCCGCCGTGCGTCAGATGATTCTGGCCGAAGATGAGGCAGGCCGCCGGGCAGCGCTGGCCAAGTTGCTGCCTGAACAGCGCAGCGATTTTCAGTCGATCTTCGAGGTTATGGCGGGCCTGCCCGTCACCATCCGCCTGCTTGACCCACCGTTGCATGAATTCCTGCCCCACGCCGACAGCGAATTTGCCGAACTTGCCGAAGCAACCGGGTTGGGGGTGGAACACCTTAAGCGTCGCGCGGGCGAACTGCACGAATTCAACCCGATGCTGGGGCATCGCGGCTGCCGTCTGGGCATCACGTTCCCCGAAATCTACGAAATGCAGGCGCGCGCCATTTTTGAAGCAGCCTGCGACGTTGCCGCCAAAAGCGGTGAGGCCGTGGTGCCCGAAGTGATGATCCCGCTGGTGGCAACGCGCAAGGAACTGGAAATCCTGCGGGCGTTGGTTGACCGGGTGGCAGCAGAGGTTTTTGCCGAAAAGGGCCAGACGCTGGACTATATGGTCGGCACGATGATCGAACTGCCGCGCGCTGCGCTGATGGCCGGTGAAATTGCCGAAGAAGCAAAGTTCTTCTCGTTTGGAACTAATGACTTGACCCAGACAACTCTGGGCGTTTCGAGGGATGATGCGGCGCGCTTCCTGAACCCTTATGTGGATCAGGGCATCTATCCGCGCGATCCGTTCGTCAGCCTTGATATCGAAGGCGTGGGGCAGTTGGTGGAACTGGCCGCAGAACGCGGGCGTAAGACGCGCGGCGATTTGAAGTTGGGCATCTGCGGCGAACATGGCGGCGATCCGGCTTCCATCGCGTTCTGCGAAAAGACTGGTTTGGATTACGTGTCTGCCAGCCCTTATCGCGTTCCGATCGCGCGCCTTGCAGCCGCACAGGCGGCGCTGGCGTAAAAGCTCAGAACTTGGGTGGGCGGATTGTTTTCGCCCACCCGCTGAGCGTCAGGATTTCAAACCGTTCCGTCACTTTGCCGTCTGCGTCGGCGCGAGCGGCAAAGGCTTGTTGCGCGCGGGCAAGGGCGGCCTTGCCCAGAGGCGCGCCGTAGCGGGCAAGACAACTGCCAAGGCCCTGCGCGCGCAGGTCATTGACCAGCCCGGACAGCGAGCGGAAGCGCACGTCGATGTGATGGCTGTCGACAACTGGATCGGCAAAACCGCAGCGTTGCAGCAATTGGCCGCCTGCGCGCACATCGACTTGCGGATGAATGCGCGCGGCGGGGCGGTCGGCATCGGCTTCAAGCATGATCGCCCGCAATGCCGGGAGTGATCCTGCGCCAAGGAAACTGGCAATCATCAATCCGCCATCAGCCAGGGCGCGGCGCAAGTGGAGCAGTGCGCCCGGAAGATCATTCACTGTGTCCAACGTGCCAAGACTTGCGATGAAATCGAAGCTCTCCTTGTTGGTTATAGGGGCTTCTTCATTCAAGGTATGAGGTCCGATGACCGGATCGCGTCCCTGAATGGCCGCACCGGATGCGGCAAGGCTGGCAGCCACTGTTCCGGTCCATTCCCCGACGATCAGGGCACGAGTTGGCTGGTGGCGCAGGAAAGACAGCCGATCCAGCACATCATCGACCATATCATCGACGATATAACGCGGTGAATCTGGCTGGGCCTGGAGATGCGCCATGCGCATACGGACGGCATTACGCCGATTTGGTGCGAAAATTATTGGAGGTGCGCTGGCCATTTCCCGCCACTGCCCGGCTTGGCTCGTCTTGCCAAGAGCCTGCATCATGCAGACAACGCTGTGTCATGGCCCGACTTGGCTTTCTGACGCCGGTAATCGATTTTGTGTTTCCGCCGCGATGTCCGCTATGCGGCGTGCCGGTTGCGGCGCATGGAGGGTTGTGTCTGGCGTGCTGGGACAAGCTGGTGGTGCCTTCGGGGACGAGTTGCAGCTTGTGCCAGCGACCTTTGGGCGATCGACATGACACCGGGGCCGAGCTGGTGTGCGCGCCCCTGCATGGCGCAGCCTCCGCGTCATACCGGTATAGCCGCCGCTACACTTTACAACGATACCTCGCGGTCGCTGGTGCTGGCGTTGAAATATGGGCGGCGGATCGGATTGGCGCCGATGATGGCGCGCATGATCGTGCCGCGGCTACAGGCGATGGAGGGGGCGTGGCTGGTGATGCCGGTGCCGCTGCATCGTTGGCGGCTATTGCAGCGTGGATTCAACCAGTCGGCCCTGCTGGCCCAGTATATGGCGAAACACATGGCGCGGACATCGCACAGGCTGGTGGTCGATGGTCTGGTGCGTCACAAGGCGACACCTTCACTGGGCGGGCTGAACCGCAAGGCACGGGCAAGGGCGCTTTCAGGTGCGATTGTGGCGCATCCGCGCCGTGCACAGCTTTTGCGTGGGGCAAAAGTTCTGCTGGTAGACGACGTCTTGACCAGCGGCGCGACGACCAACGCCTGCATTGCCGCGCTGCGCAAGGCGGGGGCGGTTGAAGTGCGGATTGCGTGCTTTGCCCGCGTGCTGGACGAAGCGCTGGATTTTGCAGGGACCGCTCGAATGGAAGCTGTTTCAGGGGATGACTGAAAAAGGAAACGCCCGGAACCAGAAGTTCCGGGCGTCCTCGTGACGAATTTTTGCGGGCGTTCGCGTATTCCGCGATACTGACGGCCCCCTGACCGTCCCGCCTGGTCCCTCATCATTCCGGAGGTTTCCCTGCGCGGCCCTGTGGGCCTGCTGCGAGAGATGCCGTCCGGCCCCTCAAAGTGTTCCCTGAACATTGGCGCTTCAGCACTGCCTTGCGGCTGTCCAGATCGCGGTTCCCTCAAACCACGTGTGCTTAATCATCCATTCATGGTCTGGAAGGAAGCAGATTGTGCCGAGAGCGTGGATTTTGTGCGTAGATTGTGGTTATCGTGCAACAAATGTCGCCAGATCGATGGCGACAGGAAAGGTCGATACCCACTTGAGTACCCAATCCGATGCCGCCCTGCGCGAACAGGGGCAGGAATTCATGCCGAAATTCGATTCTGCCGGGTTGCTGACGGCGGTTGCGGTGAATCACCTGACCGGCGAATTGCTGATGCTGGCCCACATGAATGCCGAAGCCATCGCCAAAACCCGTGAAACCGGATTCGCCCACTTTCATTCGCGTTCGCGCGGCAAGCTGTGGATGAAAGGTGAAAGTTCGGGGCACGTCCTGAAAGTGATCGAGATTCGCGTGGACTGCGATCAGGATGCATTGGAACTGCGGGTCGATCCGGCGGGGCCAGCCTGTCACACGCTTGCCCCGTCGTGCTTTTACCGCAGGATTGAGAGCGATGGCACATTGCAGCGGATAGCTGATTGACGCTTACGTAAGGGGTAGGTAGCTTGGCATCATGTCACAGCATGATGCCATCTCGACTCGCGATCCATCGCCACGCGGTGGCCACACCGGCCATCTCGATCAGCCTGATGCGCTGAAGCGCGACCAGTTCACGATTTCCGATCTTTCCAACGAATTTGGCGTAACGGCGCGTGCGCTGCGCTTTTATGAGGACGAAGGGCTGATCGCGCCGACGCGGATCGGCCTTTCGCGCATGTATTCGCGCCGCGACCGGGCGCGTTTGGCGTGGATCATGCGCGCAAAGAACGTCGGTTTCAGTCTCGCTGAAATCCGCGACATGATCGACCTTTACGACATGGGGGACGGACGGGCTGAACAGCGCCGTGTAACGATCGCCAAATGCCGCGAGCGGATCGAGAACCTGCGCCGCCAGCAGGCCGACATCACTGCGACCATCGACGAACTTACCAGCTTCGTCGAACTCGTTATCAAGAAAGAGCGTTCCGAGGGCCGCACCCCGGACGCCGTGAACAAGGGATAGGATCAATGCCCGTCTATACCGCACCGACGCGCGACACGCGCTTTGTCGTCAATGAACTGCTTGCCCTTGAATCCTATGGCAATCTGCCGGGGTTCGAAAGCGCTTCACAGGACATGACCGACGCTATCATCGCAGAAGCCGGGCGCTTCGTTTCGGAAGTGATCGCCCCGCTCAACCTTTCGGGCGACCGCGAAGGCTGCACGCGCCATGCCGATGGCAGCGTGACCACGCCGACCGGTTTCAAGGATGCCTATCGCCAATATGTCGAAGGTGGCTGGGGCACGCTTTCTGCCCCGGAAGAATTTGGCGGGCAGGGGCTGCCGCACGTGATGGGCTTCATCATGGAAAAGTACCTTGCCACGGCCAATCAGGCCTTTGCGATGTATCCCGGCCTTGCCAATGGTGCGATTTCAGCCATTAGGGCCAAGGGTTCGCCCGAACAGCAGGCCAAGTATCTTCCCAAGATGGTGACTGGCGAATGGCTGGGCACGATGAACCTCACCGAGCCGCACTGTGGCACCGACCTTGGCATGATCCGCACGCGGGCGGTGCCGCAAGCGGATGGCTCCTATGCGATCACCGGCACCAAGATATTCATTTCGGCAGGCGACCATGACCTGACCGAGAACATTATCCATCTGGTACTGGCCAAGACGCCGGGTGCCCCGGAATCAAGCAAGGGCATTTCGCTGTTCATCGTGCCCAAGTTTTTGGTCAACGATGACGGTTCGCTGGGTGAGCGGAATGCGGTTTCGGTGGGGGCCATCGAGGAAAAGATGGGCATCCACGGCAATGCGACCTGCGTGATGAACTACGACGGGGCAAAGGGCTGGATCGTAGGCGAGGAGAACAAAGGCCTCGCCGCGATGTTCATCATGATGAACGCGGCGCGCCTTGGCGTGGGGATGCAGGGGCTGGCACAGGCTGAAGTCGCCTACCAGAACGGCCTAGCCTATGCGCTGGATCGCCGTCAGGGCCGTGCGTTGACTGGACCGGCAGAGCCGCAGGAGCGTGCCGATCCGATCATTGTCCACCCCGATGTGCGCCGCATGCTGATGGACGCCAAGACCTTTGTGGAAGGGATGCGTGCGTTGTGCCTGTGGGGGGCACTGCAAGTTGACCTGTCGCACAAGGCCGCGACCGAGGATGAGAGGCAGGAAGCCGACGACCTTATCAGCCTGCTGACCCCGGTCATCAAGGGCTATGGCACCGACATGGGCTATAAGGTAGCCACCGACATGCAGCAGGTGTGGGGCGGCCATGGTTACATCGCCGAAAACGGCATGGACCAGTTCGTGCGCGATGCGCGCATCGCCATGATCTATGAAGGCGCGAACGGTGTGCAGGCAATGGATCTTGCTGGGCGCAAGCTGGCGCAGAACGGCGGCCGAGCGGTGCAGCGCTTCTTTGCGCTGGTTGATGCCGAATGTGCAGAAGAGACTTCGGACGAAACTGTGAAGCTTGTGGCGGAGCGTCTGGGCAAGAGCGTGGGCGAGATGAAAGCGGCGACCATGTGGTTCATGCAGAACGCCATGACCAATCCCAACAATCTGGGCGCAGGCGCTTATTCATATATGACACTGACGGGCATCGTCTCACTGGGCCTGATGTGGCTGCGTATGGCCAAAGTGGCGAGCGCGGCCTTGGCCGCCGGCGGCGATGATGCGGCATTCTATGAAGCCAAGCTGGCCTGCGCGCGCCATTGGGCCACGCGCTCTACCCCTGAAGCAGGGGCGCTGCGCCGTCAGGTTGAAGCAGGTGCGGAAACCGTCATGGCGTTGACGCCAGAGCAGCTTGCCATTGCGTGATGGCATGATCTGACAAGAGGTGCGGCTTGACAGGGCTGTGCGAGGCTGGTGCTTAATTGCCCGATTAACGGGAGAAAAGCATTGGCCAAGCGCAGCCCTCGCGAGCTGATAGAGCTTTACTGGACTGAGGTCTGGAACAACCGGAATGCGGACCTGATCCGCGAACTTTGTGCCGATCCAATTGTGCGGCATGATCCGGGCAGTGTCACCGCCCTGTCGTTGAAAGATCAGATTGCGCGGGTGCGCCAGCAGAGCGAGCGGGCCGAGCCATATTTCGAACATGAAGTCCTGCATGCGGACGATACTTATGTGACGTCGGTATGGAACATGCACACCCGCAAAGGCGATCGCGTCGAGCTGTGCGGGATCGAGGTGTTCAAGGCGGTTGACGGCAAGTTCACCGATTGCTGGAATTCCAGTTACACCCAAGGCCGGTGGGGGCGTGAAGGGGATGCTTCGGTCCCCGACGATTTGCCGGAGCCTGCGCTGATCGCTTTGGCACATGACATTACCCCGCAATGGTTGCAGGCCATGTTCCAGCACGGCGGAGTGCCAGCTCCACGGGTAAGCCTCGTTTCGACCAGCGCGATCGGGCATGGCAATCTGTCGCAGACGATCCGGGCGGAAATCACATATAACGCCAATGCGGCCGATGCTGTGAGGTCGGTAGTGTGCAAGTTTACATCCGGCGTGCCGCAGGCCGTGGATGTGGCAGGCAACCATGGGGTCTATCTGCGCGAATGTGCGGTCTATGACTTCTTTGGCGCGACGCCGCCTTTGTCCACGCCGAAAGCCTATTGGCGCCGTGCGGGTCGCGATGGGCGAACCATCAATCTTGTGCTTGAAGACTTGTCGGGTCGGACCCGTGCGGGCGACCAGATTGCCGGTTGTTCGGTGGCGGAAGCCCATGCGGTGGCGCGCGAACTGGCTGGGCTTCATGCGGCGACATGGAACGATCCCCGGCTGGATCAGGCCGATTGGTTGCTGGACCGCCGCAACGCGGCTGAAAGTTCGGCACAGGGCTATGCACTGGCGACGGTGGAATTTCGCAGACGTTTTGCGGGGTGGGCCGATGTGACATTGCTTGCCGCAATCGATTCGTTCGTGCCGCGAATGGAGGAGATGATCGTCGCGGCGGCGGAGGGGAAAGCGCTGGTGCATGGCGAGCCGCGCGTAGACAACGTGCTGTTTGAAGATACGGCAGAGGGGCCGCGCGCATGGTTGATCGACTGGCAATTTGCCGCGCGCGGTAGCCCGATGTTCGATTTGGCCTATTTTCTGGCAGGGTCACTTTCGCCCGAAAACCGGCGGGTTTGCGAAGCGGCGATGATTGAAAGCCATGTCGCAAGGTTGTCAACAGTCGCGCCGGAATGGGACTTGGCGACTGCTCGCGCAGACTATGCCAAGGCCCTTCCGATTGCGCTGCAATTCACCGTCGGTGCCATTCTGGCAATGCCGGAAGATCCACACGGCGACCGACTGCTGCTGACACTGGCTGAGCGCAACATCGCTGCGCTCAGCGATTGGGGCTTAGTCTAGGGTCAGGACCTATTAATCACGCCACCGAGGCGCTGGAATGGCGAACATATCGGGCGGATAGTTGCGCAGGGAAGGCTGGTTGCCTTTCCAAGCGAGTATCTGTTCGAGATGGATGCCATTCCAGCGTCCCTGCGGGATTTGACCAAAATGGCCCACTGCTGCGTCAGGAAGCCTTGAGATATCGACATATCTCTGCGCCTTCCTTCCTTGCATTGAGCCATTTTGTCTCAAACCTCGATGGCGCGATTAATAGGTCCTGACCCTAGAACTTCGTCGATCATTTCCATTAGCGCGGACCAGCTTTGTCGGTCTGCGCTGGCGTCATAGCTGATGGCGGCCATGCCGCGCGCGTCACTGCCGGGATCGGTAAAACCGTGGCGGACGCCGCTGTAGCTGTGGAAGTGCCAGTTGGCCCCTGCAGCATCCATTTCTTCCCAGAACGCCAAGACCTGCGCGCGTGGCACCATGGGATCAGCATCGCCATGGCACACCAGCAGGCGCGCCTTTACCGCGCCGGGTGTGGCGGGCAGGGCAGTGTCGAGCAGGCCATGGAAACTGGCGGCCAGCATTATGTCTGCACCATCACGCGCCAGTTCGAGTGCGGCCTGCCCGCCCATGCAGTATCCCACCACGATAACCGGCAATCCTTGCGCGGCCGCGTGGTCGGTCAGCGCGCAAAGCCCCGCGCGCAATCGCTGGCGATAGCCTTCGGGTGAGGCGCGTAACGGGCCAGCCAGCACGCGCGCATGGTCAAAATCGCGGACCTGTTCGCCATAGAAATCGGCGATCATCGCCACGAAGCCGGCGTCAGCCAGCATCTTTGCCCGCCCGATCATCGCGGCATTGCAGTTGGCGATGGTGGGTAGAACCAGCACTGCGGCACGGGGAGCGCCTTCTGGCCGGGCCATAAACCCGGCCAGTGGCACGTTGCCATCGGCGTAATCGATCTGTTCCATCGCCATCGCGCTTACTCCGGCAGGAAGTCCGGCACCGACAGATAGCGTTCGCCCGTATCGTAGTTGAAGCCCAGAACGCGGCTTCCTGCAGGCAGGCTGGGCAGTTTCTGGGCAATGGCAGCCAGCGTGGCACCCGACGAAATGCCAACCAGCATGCCTTCCTTGGTGGCGCACAAGCGGGCCATTTCCTTGGCGTCTGCTGCATCCACCTGAATGGCACCGTCAATTGATTGGGTGTGCAGGTTGCCGGGGATGAAGCCTGCACCAATGCCCTGGATGGGGTGCGGCGCAGGCTGGCCGCCAGAGATCACCGGCGAAAGAACCGGTTCTACGGCAAAGGCTTTCATCGCAGGCCAGTGCTTTTTCAGCTCTTCAGCGCAGCCGGTAAGGTGACCTCCGGTGCCGACGCCGGTAATCAGCACATCGACGGGTTCGCTGCCGAAATCCTTGAGGATTTCCTGCGCAGTGGTGCGGACATGCACCGCGACATTGGCCGGATTGTCGAACTGCTGCGGCATCCATGCGCCGGGGGTTTGTTCGACCAGTTCCTTGGCCCGTTCGATTGCGCCCTTCATGCCCTTTTCACGCGGCGTCAGGTCAAACGTGGCGCCATAGGCCAGCATCAACCGCCGCCGTTCAAGCGACATCGATTCGGGCATGACCAGAACCAGTTTGTAGCCTTTGACCGCAGCAGCCATGGCCAGGCCGATACCGGTGTTGCCCGATGTCGGCTCAACAATCGTGCCGCCCGGTTGCAGGCTGCCATCAGCTTCGGCGGCCTCGATCATGGCGAGTCCGATTCTGTCCTTGATTGAGCCGCCCGGATTGGCGCGCTCGCACTTCACCCATACCTCGTGGTCGGGAAACAGGCGGGACAGGCGAACGTGCGGGGTGTTGCCGATAGTGGCGAGGATGGAATCCGCTTTCATGTCGCTTGCTCCTTTTGGTGAAGGGATTGCAGCTTACGCTGTCCGGTAACGGGCTGCAAAGGTTCGTGCATTCTTGAGTTCGGGGAAAGCGAAGAACCAGATGGCGGTAACGGCAATCGCGCCGATTCCGCCAAATGCCACCGCGCCAATCGCGCCCAACAGCGCTGCCGCCACGCCAGACTGCATTTCGCCCAGTTCGTTAGACGCCGAAATGGCAAGCCCGGAAATTGAAGAAACGCGCCCGCGCACATCATCAGGCGTGTGGAGTTGGACCAGCGTGCTGCGGATGAACACTGAAACCATGTCGCCCGCGCCCACGCCTGCCAGCATCAGCAGCGAAAGGTAATAGTTGGTCGAAAGCCCGAAGCCGATGGTGAACGCGCCATAGATGGCAACACCAATCAGCATTTTCAGGCCGACATTGTTGGCAATTGGCCTGCGCGCCAGGACGAATGCGACTAGCGCTGCGCCGACGCCGGGCATGGCGCGCATCAGCCCCAGCCCGTCGGCGCCAACTGCATGGCCATTCACTGTCAGGATATCGCGCGCAAATACCGGAAGCAGCGCGGTTGCGCCGCCCATCAGCACTGCGAACAGGTCCAGCGTGACGCAGCCCAGCAGGAAACGGTCATTCCAGACGAACGACAACCCTTCGCGGATCTGGCGCACTGGATGGCTATCTCGGTTTCCTGGCGGCGGCGGAAGGCGGCGAATGCCGAACACGCAAAAGGCCGAAAGCATCAGCAGCGCGGTCGATGTCCAGTAGGGCAGAGCAGGGTGTCCGGCAAACAGCATGCCGGCGATGGCCGGTCCGCCAACGGCGCCGGTTTGCCATGCCATTGAATTGATTGCGATGGCTTTGGGCATCAGTTCGGCAGGCACGATATTGGGCGCAATGGATGATAGCGCCGGTCCAATGAATACCCGCGCAGTACCGTGCAATGCGGCCAGCCCGAACAGCAGCGGCAGGCTGAGTGCCCCGGTCTGCGTGGCAATCGCCAATGCCAGCGCTATCGTGCAATCAAGGCAGATGGACAGTCCGGCCACATTGCGGCGATCAAATCGGTCTGCCACGACACCGGCAATCGGCGTCAGCAGGAACAGCGGCAGAAATTGGGCAAGACCCAGCAGGCCAAGCTGAAACGCGGCCTGAGCGATCGACATGCCGTAATCGCTGCGGGCGACATCATAAAGCTGATAGCCAAGCATCACCACCATACCCGACGTGGCCACCACCGAGAAGAACCGGGCGATCCAGAAACGCCGGTAATCAGGTATGGCCAGTGGTGATGTAGGGACGGGCGATGGAGAGGCTGCGACGGTCACGCTGTTGGCAATGCCAGCACAGCCGGTCGTTGCCAAGAAAGCAAAACTTTGGCGTTATTCTCTTGTCCGCGCTTTCACATTGGGTTGCAGCGCTTTGACCATTCGCGTGAAATCATCCAGCCGAACGATCCGTTCAAACTGGAAACCGGCGCGATCGCCATCTGCCCACACCAGAAACGCCTCGATCCTGCCGATATGTGGCAGGCGCACGGTGACACGTTCGCCCCGCCCAAGTTCGGTCACGCCGTTGGCCATGAACCCCGTGGTCGAGATGTTTGCAATCTGCAACATCACATCGCCAAGAGCGCGATGTTCCCCGATCACCGGAAGGTTTACCGGGTGGCGCGTGGAGCGTCGTAGATCGGTGACCGAAAGCTGTGCTCCGCCGCGCATCGTTCCTCCTTGGCGCATGAGTGACTATGCCCAAGGTTATAGGATTGAAATTGCGAAGAATTCGTAAAGCTTCGGCAAACACTTGCCGGAAGCGGCAAGGGTTTGCCGTTAGCGAACGGGAAACCCTGCCGTCAGCCCTGACGCACGATGCCGTGCTTTTTCTTGCCTGATGAAACGCGGATTTCCTTGCCGTCCAGTATGATGCGGAACGCCTCATCGGTAACGGGTTCGCCATCCACGCGCGCGCCGCCGCCTGCGACAAGGCGTTTGGCTTCGCCACGGCTTGCGGCAAATCCAAGGCCCACCAACGCATCAACGATGCCGATGCCATCTTCGTCCACGGCGAAAGTGGGCAGATCCTGCCCCAGCCCGCCACCAGCAAAAGTGGCCGCCGCAGTGGCTTCCGCAGCCTTTGCCGCTTCGTCACCACGCACCAGCCGGGTCACTTCGTTCGCCAGCACGATCTTGGCCGAATTGATCTCGCTGCCTTGCAGCGCTTCCAGCCGGGCAATTTCGTCCAGTGGAAGATCGGTGAACAGGCGCAGGAACTTGCCCACGTCGCGGTCATCGGCATTGCGCCAGTATTGCCAGAAATCCCAAGCAGGCAGAGCGTCTTCGTTCAGCCAGACCGCGCCGTTCATGGTCTTGCCCATTTTGGCACCATCAGCCGTGGTCAGCAGAGGCGTGGTCACGCCGAACACTTCCTTGCCGTCCATGCGGCGGGTCAGTTCGATGCCGTTGACGATGTTGCCCCACTGGTCAGACCCACCCATCTGCAACTGGCAGCCATAACGCTGCGACAGTTCGCGGAAGTCGTAGGCCTGCAGAATCATGTAGTTGAATTCGAGGAACGACAGCGATTGTTCACGATCCAGCCGCTGCTTCACCGAATCAAAGCTGAGCATGCGGTTGACCGAGAAATGCTGGCCCACTTCGCGGAGGAACGGGATGTATTCCAACCGGTCGAGCCATTCAGCATTGTCGAGCATCACCGCGTCGGTTGGTCCGTCGCCAAACGTCAAAAAGCGTTCAAACACGGTCTTGATTGAGGCGACGTTGGCGGCAATCACTTCGTCGGTCAGCAGCTTGCGTGCTTCATCCTTGAAGCTGGGGTCGCCGATCTTGCCGGTACCGCCGCCCATCAGGACGATGGGCTTGTGCCCGGCCTGCTGCAGGCGGCGCAGCAGCATGATCTGCACCATCGATCCGACATGCAGCGATGGCGCGGTGGGATCGAAGCCGATATAGCCCGAAATGATCTGCTTTGCCGCCAGCGCATCAAGCGCGCTCGCGTCGGTCATCTGATGGACATAGCCCCGCTCGGACAGCAGGCGCAGCAAAGAAGAAGTGTATTCGGTCATTTCGGCCACCTGATTTCCGGGCGCTTTTGGGTAAGGATGGCGCGCCTAGCACGGAGTTGCGCGATTGGAAACGTATGAGCTGTTGCCCCATCCGGCCAATCCGCCGCTGGCGGTGTCAAAGGTGGAAGCACGGATACAGGCGATCGATGCCCACTGGCTGACATTGCGCTGGCGGGTAGAGGAGGCACATTCGCTGATCGTGCCATCCTTTGCGGGCAAGGGGCGGGCTGACGGCCTTTGGCAGACGACATGCTTTGAATTGTTCGTGATGCCTGATGACGGCGAAAATTATGCCGAGTTCAACTTCTCTCCATCACAACAATGGGCGGCTTATGACTTTATCGCGTACCGCGATGGCATGGCGGACCGCCCCATGCCGCGCGACCCGGTGTGTACGCCGCGCCGTGGGCAGTCAGTGCTGATTTTCGATGTGGCGATGCCTGCGGCCGCATTGCCGCCACTGCCATTTTCCTATGGGCTGACGGCGGTGATCGAGGAGAAGGGCGGCGTAAAATCGTACTGGTCCATCGCCCATAGAGAAGATCGGCCAGACTTTCATTACGCCACTTGCTTCACCGCGCGCCTTGCGGCACCGACACAGCTATGAAGTTCGGTATTGATCGGCTGCTTGCCGACCCCGCCCTGCGAAAGCCGCTTGAAGGCCGCCGCGTCGCCCTTGTCGCTCATCCGGCGTCGGTTACCGAAGGCCTGGTGCATTCGCTTGATGCACTGGCTGGCCTGAAAGGCTTGAACCTGACCGCCGCTTTTGGCCCTCAGCACGGGCTGAAGGGCGACAAGCAGGACAACATGGTAGAAACCGCAGACGAGTTGGACCCGACATACGGTATCCCGGTGTTCAGTCTTTATGGCGAAGTCCGCCGCCCCACGGCGCGGATGATGGATAGCGCGGATGTGTTCCTGTTCGATCTGCAGGATCTGGGCTGTCGCATCTACACCTTTGTTACCACGCTACTGTATCTGCTGGAAGCGGCCCACTGCACCGACAAGGCGGTTTGGGTTCTGGATCGGCCCAATCCTGCGGGTCGTCCAGTGGAAGGTACCACGCTGCTGCCGGGTTGGGAAAGCTTTGTCGGTGCAGGGCCAATGCCGATGCGCCATGGCCTGACCCTGGGTGAAATGGGGCGCTGGTTTGTCCACCATTTCAAACTCGATGTGGACTATCGCGTAGTCACGATGGATGGCTGGCAACCGGAAACCGCGCCAGGCTTCGGCTGGCCGGAAAACCGCATCTGGATCAACCCTTCGCCTAATGCGGCCAGCCTCAATATGGCGCGCGCCTATGCCGGGACGGTTATGATCGAAGGCGCGACGGTTTCTGAAGGGCGCGGCACCACCCGCCCGCTTGAAGTGCTGTTCGGTGCTCCGGATGTGGATGCCAAGGCAGTGCTGGCAGAAATGCAGGCTTTCGCCCCGCAATGGATGCAGGGCTGCGCCGTTCGCGAATGCTGGTTCGAACCGACGTTCCACAAGCACGCCAAAAGCTTGTGCAGCGCCTTGATGATCCATGCCGAAGGCGCGTTCTACGATCACCACGCCTTCCGCCCATGGCGTCTGCAGGCGCTGGCATTCAAGGCTATCCGGCGGCTTTATCCCGATTATCCGCTGTGGCGTGATTTCCCCTATGAATATGTGTTCGACAAGCTGGCAATTGACGTCATCAACGGCGGCCCGGCCTTGCGCGAATGGGTGGACGATATGGCATCCGTCCCGGCTGATCTTGACGCCATAGCCGGAGCGGACGAGGCTGCCTGGATCGAGGAGCGGCGGCAGTTCATGCTGTATTGAGACGAGTTAGAAACGCAGAGGAGCAACAGGCTGTGCGCCGACGTCCATCGGTTTGCGGAACAGTCGTGCTTCACACTGCACAGTGTCAAAGAACTCCCAGATCTCTGCGATAAGCCCGTCCTCAACACGAAAGATCTGGCAGTATTGTTGTTCGTAAGGCGTGCCATCAAGGGTCATCGCGCCGCCTTCCATCATGCCGACCACGATGCAGCCATCCACTGCCATGATCCGCCAGCGGCGTGCCAGATTGACCGTGGCCGGATCGAGATTTTCCATCACGCGCGGAAAAATTTCGTCGAATAACTGCTTCTTGCTGGTGCTGCGGCCTGATATCGGCGTGCGACCCACGACGTTGTTGATGAAATCGTCGCTTAGCGTTGCGGCAAAGCGATCGATGTCCATTTTTTGCAGGCTACCATACCATTGTTCGACCAAGGCCCGCGCGGTTGGTTGTTCGGTCATCACGCATCGTCTCCCGCTTTCTGTTGCAGGAATGGTCGTGCGCCAGCGGCATGAAGCCAACTGGCTGAATTGACAGCCAGTTGGCCTTTTCGTTGCTATCGGAGTGAGGGCATTTGTTCACAACGCTCCCCCATGTTGCCATCCCGCAGTCCCCGCAGCCTAATGCTTCTTGCGGGTCAATTCCCGCATCGCTCCGTCCAGTCCTTCCAGCGTTAGCGGATACATGCTGCCGCCGATCAGATCCTTCATCATCTTGGTCGATTGGGAATAGGTCCACTGCTTTTCGGGCACGGGGTTAAGCCATACCGTGGCCGGGTAGGTTTGCGCCACGCGGTGCATCCACACCGCGCCTGCTTCTTCGTTGAAATGTTCAACGCTGCCACCCGGATGGCTGATTTCATAGGGGCTCATAGCGGCATCCCCCACAAATACCACTTTGTAATCGTGGCCGAATTTGTGGAGGATATCCCACGTTTTGGTGCGGTCAGACCAGCGGCGCTTGTTGTCCTTCCACACGCCTTCGTACAGGCAGTTGTGGAAGTAGTAGAACTCCATGTTCTTGAATTCAGCGGTCGCCGCGCTGAACAACTCTTCCACCAGCTTGATGAACGGGTCCATTGATCCGCCGACGTCAAGGAAAAGCAGCAATTTAACCGCATTACGCTTTTCCGGGCGCATCTTGATGTCGAGCCAACCCTGTCGCGCGGTGCCTTCGATCGTGCCGTCCAGATCAAGCTCGTCCGCAGCGCCTTCGCGGGCAAAACGGCGTAGCCGGCGCAGCGCAATCTTGATGTTGCGAGTGCCCAGTTCCTTGGTGTTGTCCAGATTCTGGAACTCGCGCTTTTCCCACACCTTCACCGCGCGCTTGTGGCGGCTTTCTCCGCCGATCCGCACGCCTTCGGGGTTATAGCCAGAATTGCCGAACGGGCTGGTGCCGCCAGTGCCGATCCACTTGTTGCCGCCTTGGTGGCGCTTTTCCTGTTCTTCCAGACGCTTTTTCAGCGTCTCCATGATCTCGTCCCACGAACCCAGCGCCTTGATCTTCTCCATTTCCTCGTCGGAAAGGAACTTTTCGGCCACCGCTTTCAACCAGTCTTCGGGAATGTCGACCGGTCGCTGGCCATAATCGGTCAGCAGCCCTTTGAAGACTTTGTTGAACACCTGATCGAACCGGTCGAGCAGGCCTTCATCCTTCACGAACGTAGCGCGCGACAGGTAATAGAACGCTTCAGGCGTCTGTTCGATCACGTCCTTCTCCAGCGCTTCCAGCAGCACGAGATGCTCTTTGAAGCTGGCCGGAATTCCGGCGGCGCGCAGTTCATCGACGAAGTTGAAAAACACGAAAATGCCGCTCCTATGCCTTAATCGCATGATTAAGCGCTGCGGACTTCGAGGGCAAGCCCTGCACGCAATCAATCCCGTGCGACCGCAATGGGCTAATTTGCGGTTGAGTAGGCGCGACGCGAAGCTAAGAATTGCACCCTATGGTTAAGGGGCGTTAACGATGAATCGCGGTGTCGGGAAACGCACTGTCGGGACTCGCGTTGCGGGCGCTCTTGGCGCAGTCGCTCTTCTTGCTCTGCTCATGATCGCTGTTGTGCCTGGCGGCCTATTTCTGGGCCGGGCAGAACGGGCCGAAGCGCAAGTGCTTGCTCCGACATCGCCTGCCCTGCAGTTGTTGGTGCCGCTGCCAAAGCCGGCAGGTCCGCCACCAGTGGATCAGGTTCTGCAATCGGGTGTGTTGATTGTGGTTAGCAAGGCATCGCAGAAGATGCATGTCTTCCACAACGGAAAGCTTTGGGCGTCATCTCCGGTGTCGACCGGTAAGCGCGGCCATTCCACACCGGCAGGCGTATTCCCGATCCTGCAAAAGAAGACCTACCATCGCTCCAACCTTTACAGCAATGCGCCGATGCCTTTCATGCAGCGGCTGACGTGGGGAGGGGTTGCGATTCATGCTGGACGCCTCCCGGGCTATCCCGCCTCTCACGGATGCATTCGGCTGCCCTATGGCTTTGCCAAATCCCTGTTCGCATTGACGCGGGCCGCTACGACAACGGTTGTAGTGACCAATGAGGCAACCGGTTCGGAAACGGTTGCGATGACGCTGGCATTGAACGCGCAGTCGGGCCGCCCGGCCGCACTTGCCGCTGCAATCCCGCCGGTCGCTGTGCCGTCGCCTGCTCCCTCCTCGCCACAGTTTGCGGGCAGGGGGCAAACGATCCAGCTCGCCGCAGCGCTCAGCGCGGCAGAGGCTGAGGCGCGTTGGCAAAGCCTTGTATCCCTGCATCCTGAACTTGCCGGATTCCGCAAAGACGTGGTTTCTGCCGTTGTCGGGTCGCGCCGCTACTGGCGGTTGCGCGCCAGCGCACCTGAAGCCTACGCAATGTGCGCCTCGCTCAAACGCTCCGGGCAGGATTGTTTCAATGTCAGCTAGAATCCAGCTTAGCTAGAATCCAGATCAATCGGCATCTGCGGGCGGTGGCGCAGGCGGCTGTTGCGGCCAGCGTTCCAGCGCGGGATCGAACTGTGCCCACGCTGGCGCATCATCGGTCCAGATAATCATCTGCGGAGCCAGCCCTGAATCTGCCCCCAGCATTCCGAACCGCACGGTCTTAAGGTGCATTCGGGCAGAGCTTTGGCCAAAGACCTGCGTGCCGCATGATGGGCAGAAGTGGAAAGTCAGCGTATTGCCACTGGCGGCTGTCCAGCCATTCTCGGCCAGAACGCCCGTAATCTCAACGTCTTCTGCCTTGAATATGGCGTTGTGCGTGGGGCCACCTGCCGCGATCTTCTGGCACTGGCGGCACCAGCATTGGCGCGTGCCAAGCGGATCGCCCGATACTTTCAGCCTGACAGATCCACACGCACATTCTCCGCTATACGACATCAGTGCAGTCTCCGAACGGGTTGCCGTCGATTGGGTATTGTTAGTGTTACATACAATTGTTTATGGTGCATCCAAACGGAGAGGATAAAACCATGACGCTCAAGCTCTACTCCTTCGGTCCCGCCGCCAACTCGATGAAGCCGCTTTTGACGGTATTCGAAAAGGGGCTGGACGTCGAGAAGCACCGGCTGGACCCGGCCAAGTTCGAACATCACACCGAATGGTTCAAGGCCATCAACCCGCGTGGACAAGTTCCCGCGTTGGTCGATGGCGATAAGGTCGTCACCGAATCCACCGTGATCTGCGAATACCTTGAAGACGAATACCCCACCGAGGTTTCGCTGCGTCCCGCCGACAGTTTTGGCCGCGCGCAAATGCGGGTGTGGACCAAGTGGGTGGACGAATATTTCTGCTGGTGCGTCTCCACCATCGGCTGGCACCGCTATGTCGGCAACATGGTCAAAAGCCTGTCCGACGCTGAATTCGAGGAAAAGGTAAAGGCCATTCCGGTAATCGAACAACAGGTGAAGTGGCGCCGCGCCCGTGACGGCTTCCCGCAGGACATGCTGGACGAGGAAATGCGCAAGATCGCCTACTCCGTCCGCAAGCTGGATGACCATCTGGCCGATCACGAATGGCTGGTGCCGGGTCAATACACACTGGCCGACATCTGCAACTTCGCCATCGCCAATGGCATGCAGTTCGGCTTTGCGGAACTGGTGAACAAGGCTGACACGCCGCATCTGCTGCGCTGGATCGAACAGATCAACGAACGCTCTGCGGTCAAAGCCATGTTCGCGCAGGTCGAACTTGAAAAGCTCGGCCCGCGCGATTGAGTTGGTGCTGACGGCGCCGGGGATCAGCTCCCCGGCCGCCGGGCCATGAAGGCCAGCTTTTCAAACAGCATGATGTCCTGTTCGTTCTTCAACAGCGCCCCGTGCAACGGCGGAATCGCCTTGGTCGGGTCACGGTTCTGCAGCACGTCTAGCGGCATATCTTCGTTCAGCAGTAGTTTTAGCCAATCGAGCAGTTCGCTGGTCGAAGGCTTCTTCTTCAGGCCCGGCACTTCCCGGATATCATAAAAGACCTCCATGGCCTTGGCCACCAGCGTCTTCTGGATGCCGGGGAAGTGAACGTCGATGATCGCTTGCATCGTCTCCCGGTCGGGGAACTTGATGTAGTGGAAGAAACAGCGGCGCAGGAAAGCGTCGGGCAGTTCCTTTTCATTGTTCGACGTGATGACCACGATCGGGCGCTCTTGCGCCTCGATCCGCTGCTGCGTTTCGTAAACGTCAAAGCTCATCCGGTCGAGTTCCTGCAACAGGTCGTTGGGAAACTCGATATCGGCCTTGTCGATTTCATCGATCAGCAGAACCGGCAATTGCGGGGCGGTAAAGGCTTCCCACAGCTTGCCTTTCTTGATGTAGTTGCCGATGTCGTGAACACGCTCATCGCCCAGTTGCCCATCGCGCAGGCGGGCAACCGCATCGTATTCGTAAAGGCCCTGCTGCGCCTTGGTCGTTGATTTCACGTTCCATTCGATAAGCGGCGCGCCCACCGCTTTGGCAATTTCGTGGGCCAACACCGTCTTGCCGGTGCCGGGTTCACCCTTTACCAGCAGCGGGCGGCGCAGAAGCACCGCAGCGTTGACCGCGACCTTCAGATCGTCTGTTGCGACATAGTTGCTGGTGCCTTCAAAGCGCATCGGCGGTTCCCGTCTGATTAATCGTACGGTTAAGCGATAAGGCGCAGATTTGCGCCACGCAAGAAGGATTGCGCAAGCCTGTGCGTTTATGACTTCAGTGTCAGCTAAGGCTGATTTTCTGACGAATGCGTCAGGAATGGGGTGCTTTGATGACGCAGGCGTCAGTAACGATGAAGGCATGTATCGAAATGTCATTCAGCCAGTGGACATGGCGCGGGATGATTGCTGTCCGGCACAGACCGCGATAGGGCGCGAAGCGATGTGGATGATCCCCAGTTCTGCGCCAATTGACGGCTATCGGGCGTCTCCACGCGAACGGATGGTATCCTTCGTGCTGGCTGTCGTTACGGTGGTTCTGGTCTTTCTGGTCATGCTGCGAATGGGGGCGATTACCGGCTTTGGCGGCGGCGAAGGTTCGCGATTGGTGGCGATTACAGTCTCCGAAGAAGGCGAAAAGGGGGAGGATAAGGCTCCTGAACAGCAAAAGCAGCAGAAGTCTGACAATGCTCAGGCAAAGCCTGTTTCTGCGCCAGCGGTAACCGCACCTCCACCCGTTTCGGTGCCCGGCAAAGTCCAGTGGCCGGAAGGCTTTATCCAATTAAGCCGTAGCGATTATGCCGCCACTGATATCGGGAAGATGAAGCGGCAGCCCGCAGGTGGCGACGCTGGTGCCAAGGCTGGCGGTGCAGGGGAAGGCGCAGGCGAAGGGCCGGGCGGCGTCCGTCTCTATAATGCGCAGTGGTATCGCGAACCCACCGATGCGGAAATCGGTCCTTATATGCCTGCTCGTCGGACGGCAGGCGATTGGGCGATGATTGCCTGCCGCACGATAGACAAATACCACGTCGAAGACTGTCAGGAACTCGACGAATCCCCCCGCGGCTCAGGCCTCGCCCGCGCGCTTCGCCAGGCATCCTGGCAATTCCTCGTTCGCCCGCCACGCATCAACGGTAAAGCGCAAGTGGGCGAATGGGTACGGATACGGTTCGATTTCAGATCGAAGAAGGCTGAACGCGAAGAGGGTTAGGCATCAATCAGTTCCGGATCGATTTCACCCGCGCGGTTCTGGATGAACATGAATCGGTGGGCTGGATCACGCCCCATCAGGCGGTCGACCAGTTCCTTTACCGCAGCGCGGCCTTCGTATTCTGGCGGCAGGGTAATGCGGATCAGGCCGCGGCTGGCGGGCGACATGGTGGTTTCGCGTAACTGCTGCGGGTTCATTTCGCCAAGGCCCTTGAAGCGGGAAACTTCCACCTTCTTGCCCTTGAACCTGGTCGCTTCCAGTTCGGCGCGGTGGGCATCGTCGCGGGCATAGGCCGACGTGCTGCCGCTGGTCAGGCGATAGAGCGGCGGCTGCGCCAGATAGAGGTGACCGCGCCGCACGATGTCCGGCATTTCCTGAAAGAAGAACGTCATCAGCAGCGTGGCGATGTGTGCGCCATCGACGTCTGCGTCAGTCATGATGATGATGCGGTCATAACGCAGCGCGTCCGGGTTACAGTCCTTGCGCATGCCGCATCCCATGGCCAGCGCAAGGTCGGCGATTTCCTGATTGGCGCGGATCTTGTCCGCTGTGGCGCTGGCCACGTTCAGGATTTTACCGCGGATCGGCAGGATCGCCTGCGTCTTGCGGTCGCGTGCCTGCTTGGCGCTGCCGCCTGCCGAATCGCCTTCTACGATGAATAATTCGGTTTCGCCGCTGCCTTCGCCGGAACAGTCCGTCAGCTTGCCGGGCAGGCGCAGCTTGCGGGCATTGGTGGCGGTCTTGCGCTTGACCTCGCGCTCTGCCTTGCGGCGCAGGCGGTCGTCCATCCGCTCCATCACCGCGCCCAGCAATGCTTTGCCGCGCTCCATATTGTCGGTCAGGAAATGGTCGAAGTGATCGCGCACCGCTGCTTCGACCATGCGTGCAGCTTCGGGTGAGGTCAGGCGGTCTTTGGTCTGGCTTTGAAACTGCGGATCGCGGACGAAGACCGACAGCATGATTTCGCTGCCGGTAATCATGTCTTCGGGTGCAATGTCCTTGGCCTTTTTCTGGCCGATCAGATCGGCGAAGGCGCGGATGCCCTTGGTCAGCGCGGCGCGCAGGCCTTGTTCATGGGTGCCACCATCGGGTGTGGGGATGGTGTTGCAGTACCAGCTATACGATCCATCGGACCACAGTGGCCAGGCAATCGCCCATTCCACGCGGCCCATTTCCTCGCCATTGGGACCAAGGGGAAAGTCCTGACGACCCGCGAACGGCACGCTGGTAACGCATTCACGGCCTGAAACCTGTTCGGCCAGATGGTCGGCCAGACCGCCGGGAAACTGGAACACGGCTTCGGCAGGCACATCATCGCTGACCAGCGAGGCTGCACATTTCCAGCGGATTTCAACGCCAGCGAACAGGTATGCTTTCGACCGGACCAGCCGGAACAGCCGTGCAGGCTTGAACTTTGCATCCGCACCAAAGATTTCGGCATCGGGCACGAAAGTAACCTGCGTGCCGCGCCGGTTGGGCGCGTTGCCGATCTTTTCCAGCTTTGTCGTGGGAAGGCCGCGCGAGAACTCCTGCGCGTAAAGCTCCTTGTTGCGCGCCACTTCGACGCGGGTGAGGGTGGACAGTGCGTTGACCACCGACACGCCGACACCATGCAGGCCGCCGCTGGTGGCATAGGCTTTTCCTGAAAACTTGCCGCCGGAATGCAGCGTGGTCAGGATCACTTCCAGCGCGGATTTGCCCGGATATTTCGGGTGTTCATCCACCGGAATCCCGCGACCGTTGTCGGATATCGACAATCGCCCCGCAGACCCGGCTTCTTCTTCCAGAAAAACTTCGATGCGGTTGGCATGGCCCGCCACCGCTTCGTCCATCGCATTGTCGAGAACTTCGGCGGCAAGGTGGTGCAGTGCGCGTTCGTCGGTTCCGCCAATATACATGCCGGGGCGGCGACGGACCGGTTCAAGGCCTTCCAGAACCTCGATTGCGGAACCATCATAGCTTTCGGCGGAGCTAGTGGCGGGAGCCTTGTCGAAAAGATCGTCGGACATGCGAACGGGTATAGAACACGGGCGAATCCCCGCGCAAGCCAAAGCACCGCCTTATCCGGCGAAATTACCGCTTACTGGAACTTTGCCGGCGCAGGGCTGACGGTTGTGAAAGTGCCAGCGCCCACTTCACGCACTTCCATCGCTCGCTCGGCCATGCCCGATGCGGTAAACCGGAACACTCCGTCCAGCCCGATAAAGCCTTGCGGATCATAGAGCTTGGCGGTGGGGAAAGTGGTGCCCGCCTTCCATGTGCGCGCCACATTCAACGTCAGCAGCACGCTGTCATAGCCCATCGTCGCCAGCCGTGATGGCACAGCGCCAAAGCGGGTGCGATAAGAGGTTTCAAACTGGCCGAACCGCCCGTCGGAAACGGTTGCGAACCACGCACCGCGCATGGCTGGTGTGCGCGCCAGAACGGCTTCACCGCTCCACAATTCAGTGCCCAGAACCTTCACACCCTTACCTGCCAGCGGCCCGGCCTGCAGGGCAATACGGCTACCGTCGGCAATCAGCAGGGCGTCGAATTTTCCTTTGTCCTTGGCGCGGCGCACGGCGCTGGCGACCGAAGTATTGCCCCTGTCGTAGCTTTCGACGGAAGCCACCGTGATGCCTTCGCCGCGTGCCGCAGCGGTCAGCCCCGCCACCGCGCGCTGGCCATAGTCGCCGGTCGGGATAATCGCCGCGACCGATTTGATGCCCTTGGCCTTGGCAAAGCCCAGCACGCGGGCAATCGACTGGCCCGGAGCCTGTCCCATCACGAACACATCGCGCGACGCAACTGCGCTGTCGTTCGAATATGTAATCATCGGCACTTTGGCCGTGCGGGCCACGTTCGACACCAGTACCACGTCATCCGACAGCAGCGGGCCAAGGATCAGCTTGTTGCCATCGGCAATCGCTTTTGATGCGGCCACACCTGCGCCAGCAGCGGTATCATACGTCGTGATGCGCAGATTGGCGGCATTGGTGTCCAGCAGCGCCATGGTGGCGGCATTGGCAATGGATTGGCCCACGGCGGCGTTCGTCCCGCTCATCGGTACCAGCAGCGCGATGCGGTGGCGGCCTGCGTCGGTCGGCAGGACATTGGCATCGGGTGCTTTGTCGGTCGGTTCCGGCGTCGGGCCTACCGGCCCTTTGGGAATGACCGTGCAGCCTGCCAGCAGGGCCAGCGTTCCGGCGACCGAAAGCCTGACAATGCCGCGCATTGCTGCCCGGCGTGACCGGACGGGGCCATTTTCGGCTCGAACACCCATATGCCCCATGTTCATTCTCGGCACACCCTCTTGTCGGTCAACGCTACCCGGTCCATGGGAAGGGCATGGAAGCACCCTTGATGGAACCCGGCCCACTTGATGCAGGCCTCTATATAGTTGCCACCCCAATTGGCAATCTTGGTGACATCACCCGTCGCGCGGTTGAAACGCTTGATCGCTGTGCGCTGGTTGCCTGTGAAGATACGCGGGTCACTGGCAAGTTACTGAATCTGCTGGGACTGCACAAACCTCTGCGTCGGTATGACGATCACGCCAGCGATGTCGCGCGCGAAGCATTGCTGTCCGAAATGGCGGAAAAAGCCGTAGTGCTGGTTTCGGATGCTGGCACCCCGCTGATTTCTGATCCGGGGTATCGGTTGGTGCGCGATGCGCGGGCGCGGGGCATTGTTGTAACATCTATTCCCGGTCCCAGCGCGCTAGTGACCGCGCTTTCGATGGCTGGCCTGCCAACCGACCGTTTCATGTTCGCAGGCTTTCTTCCGGCCAAGGACAAGGCGCGCGGGGATGTTCTGGCCGAACTGGCAGCAGTTCCGGCAACACTTGTGTTTTATGATACCGGCCCGCGCCTTGTCGCGTCGCTGGATGCCATCGCGCGGTGCCTGCCGGGGCGTGAAGTTGCCGTGGCGCGTGAACTGACCAAGTTGCATGAAGAATGCCGCAGCGGCACGGCGCAAGACCTTGCCGAACATTACACCGCTCATCCGCCAAGGGGTGAAATCGTCCTGCTGATTGGTCCGCCCGGTCCGCCAGTCGCGCCCGAAGACGATGTGATCGAGGCAGAATTGCGTGCCGCGCTGGCCGAAATGTCCACCTCGCAGGCCGCTGGCAAAGTGGCCAAGGCGCACGGGCTTGATCGCAAGACGCTTTATGCACGCGCGCTTGAAATCAATGGCGAACTGAAAGGGTGAGCCGCAAGCTGGGCCGGGTCGAGGCTGAGCGGCGCGGGCGGCGTGGCGAAGCGTTTGCCGCGTGGTGGCTGCGGCTTCAGGGCTGGCGCATTGTGGCGCAGCGGGTGAAGCTTGCGGTGGGAGAGGTCGATCTGGTCGCCCGTCGTGGCCGCACGGTAGCTTTTGTGGAGGTCAAATGGCGGCGCGATGCCGCAGCGCTCGATACCGCGATTGACGCTGCGCGGTTGCGGCGGGTGGCACGTGCGGCGCAGGCGATTGCAGCGCGGCATGTGCATGACGGTGATACCATGCGGATCGACGTGATCCTGATTGCGCCGTGGCGCTGGCCGCGCCGGATCGCCAATGCGTGGCAACCCGGCGCGTAGGGTCAGGAGCTAATCAGTGGGCAGGCTTGTGCTCTTCCTTGTGCTCGCCGCCATGATGATCGTCCTTGTGGTCACCCTTGTGGTCGCCGTCGTGATGTTCGTCCTTGTGCTGACCATCCTTGGGGGCCTGTGTGGGGTGCGGATCGGGATTGGCGATGCCCTGGGCCGACCAGCCGAGAACAGCGATACCGGCGGCGGCGACAGTGAACAGTTTGCGCATCAAAGGCTCCTCAAGGAAATTTCGGTGTGGCGCCCCTTTGGCGCAGCGCGAAAATGGTCGCACAGGCGATAAATCGGCTTTAAGGCCCGCATGAGAGAAACCCCTGAGGCAGAGCATAGCCATGACCCTTCGCGTCGCGGTCCAGATGGACCCGCTCCAATCGATTAATATCGCAGGAGATTCCAGCTTTGCCCTGATGCTTTCGGCGCAGGCGCGGGGCCATGAAATTTACCATTACGACGTCGGCGCGCTCAGTCTGGATGAAAATGACCGGCTGATCGCCCACGCAACCCCGGTAACGGTGCAGCGCGTGGCGGGCGATCACTACACGGCCGGGGAGAAGCGCAGGCTCGACCTTGGCCGCGATATCGACGTGGTGCTAATGCGGCAGGATCCGCCGTTCGACATGGGCTATATCACCGCCACCCACCTGCTCGAACGGATCGAGAGCGAGACGCTGGTGGTGAACAACCCGCGCAGTGTCCGCAATGCGCCGGAAAAGGTCATGGTGCTCGATTACCGCCGGTTCATGCCGCCGACACTGGTCACCCGGTCGGTCGAGGAAGTGCGCAGCTTCCAGAAAAAGCACGGGGCCATTGTCATCAAGCCGATCCACGGCAACGGTGGCAAGGCCATTTTCCGCGTTTCGGAAGAAGGCGAAAATCTTGGCGCGCTGTTTGAAGTGTTCAATCAGACCTGGCCCGAACCGCACATGGTGCAGGCTTTCCTTCCCGAAGTGGCCAAGGGTGACAAACGCATCGTGCTGGTCGATGGCGAAGTGGCAGGTGCCATCAACCGCAAACCGGGCGAGGGTGAATTTCGTTCAAACCTCGCCGTTGGCGGTTATGCCGAGAAGACCGAACTGACCTCGCAGGAACAGGAAATCTGCGCTGCGTTGGGACCAGAACTCAAGCGGCTTGGTCTGATTTTCGTCGGTATTGATGTGATTGGTGGCCAGTGGCTGACAGAAATCAACGTGACGTCGCCCACCGGCATCGTGGCCATCGACAAGTTCAATGGCACCGATACTGCAGGCATGATCTGGAACGCCATCGAAGGGCGACTGTAACCCGGCAATACATCCGCGCCCCCGTGCAGACGGGGCCTCAGTCGGCATTGAACGAACATTCCTTTGCCGGGATGTGGGAGCCTTTGACCGCCGGGAAGCGTTACATATTGCATGAATGACTGGATAACCCACCTGATCGAAGGCGGCGGCTATTGGGGCATCGCCTTTCTGATGGTCATCGAGAACGTCTTTCCGCCGATCCCGTCCGAGGTCATCATGGGCCTTGGTGGCGTTGCCGTCGCGCGTGGGCGGATGGAATTCTGGCCGTTGATGCTGTCAGGCACAGTGGGCTCCACGCTGGGTAATTATTGCTGGTATCTGCTAGGGCGAACGCTGGGATATGAACGGCTGCGCCCGTTCGTCACCCGTTTTGGCCGCTGGCTGACCGTGGAATGGGACGACGTGGAAGCCATCGTCCGCTTTTTTCGCAGCCATGGGCAATGGGTGGTATTTGCTGTCCGCTTTGCCCCGTTCATGCGCACGATGATCTCGCTGCCCGCCGGCTTGACGCGCATGGGACATCTGCGGTTCCTGCTGTTCACTTTTGCAGGGGCAGCCATCTGGAATCTTGTTCTGGCGGGCGCAGGTTTCTATCTCGGCCGAAATTTCAGCGACCTTGAAAAGTACACAGGCCCGGTCGCTACAGGTACACTGGTCATTGTCCTGATCGCTTATGTCTGGCGGGTGGTGACGTGGAAACCGCGCGGCTGACCACAAAAAAGCCCCGCGAATGCAGGGGCTTTCCTGTTTGTCGAACGAACGGATCAGGCGTCCTTGGCCATCCATTCTTCCAGCCACTTGATCGTATAATCGCCGCTCAGGAAGTCCGGTTGGTTCAGCAGGCGCTGGTGTAGCGGGATCGATGTCTTGGGGCCTTCGATCACCATTTCGGAAAGCGCGCGCTTCAGCCGCATGATGCAGCCTTCGCGGGTGCGACCATAGACGATCAGCTTGGCGATCATCGAGTCATAGTAAGGCGGGATCTTGTATCCGGCATACAGCCCTGAATCGACACGCACATGCATGCCGCCAGCAGCGTGATAGCTTTTCACCAGACCGGGCGAGGGCGCAAACGTGAACGGGTCTTCCGCGTTGATACGGCACTCGATCGCGTGGCCTTTGAACTCGATCTCGTCCTGCTTGACCGACAACGGCTTGCCATCGGCAATGCGGATCTGTTCGCGCACCAGATCGACCCCGGTGATCGCTTCGGTCACCGGATGTTCGACCTGCAAACGGGTGTTCATTTCGATGAAATAGAACTCACCGTTTTCCCAAAGGAATTCAATCGTGCCTGCACCGCGATAGCCCATGTCGGCCATGGCCTTGGCCACGATGCCGCCCATGCGATCACGCTCTTGCGCCGAAATGACCGGCGATGGCGCTTCTTCCAGAACCTTCTGGTGGCGGCGCTGCAACGAACAGTCGCGTTCGCCCAGATGGATGGCATTGCCATTGCCATCGCCAAAGATCTGGAATTCGATGTGCCGCGGATTGCCGAGATACTTCTCGATATAAACGGTCGCATCGCCAAACGCGGCCTTCGCCTCGCTCCCGGCCTGCTGCATCAGTGTTTCAAGATCGTCGGGGCCGTTGCACACTTTCATGCCGCGTCCACCGCCGCCCGACGCGGCCTTGATGATGACCGGATAGCCGATGTCTTCGGCGATCTTCCGGGCATCCTCGATCTCGGAAACCGCGCCGTCCGAACCTGGCACCAGCGGCAGACCCAGCGCGCCAGCGGTGCGCTTGGCTTCTACTTTGTCGCCCATGGTGCGGATGTGTTCCGGCTTTGGGCCGATCCACGTAATGTCATGCGCTTCGACGATCTCGGCAAACTTGGCGTTTTCCGAAAGGAAGCCATAGCCCGGATGGATCGCATCGGCGTGGGTGATTTCCGCTGCCGAAATGATCGCCGCGACGTTGAGGTAGCTGTCCTTTGCGGCGGGCGGGCCAATGCACACGGCATGGTCGGCCAGCCGCACATGCATTGCATCGGCATCGGCGGTGGAATGAACGGCCACCGTTTCGATGCCCATTTCATGTGCGGCGCGATGTATGCGCAGCGCGATTTCGCCGCGATTGGCGATCAGCAGGCGCTTGATGGCCATCAGCGGTCCTTTACGCGATCACGACCAGCGGCTGGTCGAATTCGACCGGCTGCGCGTTCTCGACGAGAATAGCTTTCACCACGCCAGCGGCTGGCGCGATGATCGGGTTCATCACCTTCATCGCTTCGATAATCAGCAGGGTGTCACCGGCCTTCACCGTCTGCCCGACCGACGCAAAGTTCGGCGCGCCCGGTTCAGCCGCCAGATAGACCGTGCCGACCATGGGTGATTTCACAGCATCAGCGTGATTATCAACCGGCGCGGCCACAGGTGCAGCAGCAGCAGGCGCTGCAACTGGTGCCGGTGCGGCAACGGCCACTTGTGCAACAGGCGCTGCAGTCAATTGGCGGGCAACGCGGATTTTGCGTTCGCCGTCTTCTACTTCGATTTCGGAGAGGCCGGTTTCAGCAAGCAGCTCAGCCAGTTCGCGCACCAGCTTGCCGTCGATTGCCATGGTTTCGGCCTTCTCGCCGCGGTCGTGCCCCATTTATAGTTCCTCGCGGGTAATAAAGTCAGGCCACGCGCCATGCCCTCCTGCTGACAAGCTGGCAAGGGGTGGCGGGCCTGAAGGGTGGAAAAACGCCTGTTTCTTGCTCGTTCAGAGCCGCGAAACGGCATCCAGTGCGACGATATAGCTGTTTGCGCCAAACCCGGCTACCGTGCCTTTGGCTGCCATGCCGACATAGGAATGATGCCGAAAAGCCTCGCGCGTGTGCGGATTTGACAGGTGAACCTCGATCACCGGCACCTTGATGGCTTTGATCGCATCATGCAGCGCAACCGATGTGTGGGTATAGGCCCCTGCGTTCAACAACACGGCCTTGGCCCCCACCGCCTGTGCTTCGTGCAGCCAGTCCACCAGATGGCCTTCATGATTCGACTGGCGCATGTCGATCTCAAGGCCCAGTTCCTGGCCCCGGTCTTCCAGCATACCGGCGATATCGTCCAGCGTCTGGGATCCATAAATCGTCGGTTCGCGCAGTCCCAGCAGGTTAAGGTTCGGTCCGTTCAGCACGAACACTGTGGTATCCTGCAGGTCAGAATGCGGTTGCGCGGTGTCTGTCATTGTCGTTCCCGAAAGCAAGTCTGGCTTGGCCGCCCTGATAGCCAGTCACATTGCTTGTGCAAGTCTGCTTGGATTCGCCTGTTTCGGGAACGGTGGTGCAGGTCAGCCTCCAGGTGCGATGGGCGGCGGCGGCGGCACCGTAGGATCGCCGTCGCTTTGCTGGCCATCTTCAACTTCGCCATTGAAGATCACGTCTTCCACTGGCGCAGTCTCGTTGTCGCCTTCCGGATTTTCGCCCTCGATCATCGGAGGCGGCTGAGGCGCTGATTGTCCGCCGCCCGCCGCGGCCATCGACAGCGCCTTGCGCGATCGCTCATCCGCGGCCTTTGCCGTGGATTCGATCTTGGCCAGCCTTTCGGCGATTTCGCGATCTTCGGGCGAACTGCATCCAGCGGTCAGCAGCAAAGCAGGAAACAGTGCGCAGGTGGCAAGGAAAGTTGCCATCCTGCGAACGCTGTTCCGTTGATCGGGAGTGGTGTTGCACGACCTCATCATGCGGCGGTCATAACATGGGGAAGTTACCAGAAACTAACCAAGCTTGCCGCTACGGCTCAAATCCTACCTGTCGCTGCCCTTGGCCTTGCCCCACTGCCGGGCTACGGTATAACCAAGATATCCCGTGCCAAACAGCGCATAGAGCGGTTCGGGCAACCCTCCCAGATAAGCATTGATGCCCGCCGCGATATCTTGCGCGGCTGCCGGACGGAACGCGGCGATCACACCCATCGGCAAGGCCCACAGGATCATCACGTACATCACATAAAGAAAGCCGGGCCGTGCGCGGCTGGTCCAGGGGTCAGTAGACGAAGCTTCGGTGACAATGGCCGACATGCGCGTGCGCAACTGTTCCAGTTCCTGCGTGCCTTCCAGCCGCAGTAGTTCCAGCTTGGCCCGGTCACGGGCTTCCTTGTCGGGGATCACCTTGTCGATGATGGCGGAAACGGGCGAAATCAGCGCTTCAAGAAATGACATGGCATTCGCGTCCCTTATCCAGTGAAAGACGCGCAATCAGATAACCATATCGGTTTGTGTAGGAAAATGGATTCGTAAATGGCAGCCTATGCGCCAAGGCCGCTGTCCAAGGCATTCGGCGCGCGAAAAACGCACGCCGAATGCCTGAACGACACCTTACTTGTGCTTGGCGGTCGCCGCGGCAAAGCGCTTCGAAACGGTCTGCCAGTTTACCACCTGCCACCAGCCATCCAGATAGTCCGCACGGCGGTTCTGGTACTTCAGGTAATAGGCGTGTTCCCACATGTCGTTGCCAAGGATCGGCATGCCCTTGGTTTCGGCCACATCCATCAGCGGATTGTCTTGATTGGGCGTCGATGTGATTGCCAGCTTGCCCTCGGCATTGATGATGAGCCAGACCCAGCCTGATCCGAACCGCCCGGTGCCCGCTGCCTTGAATGCGGCCTTGAACGCATCCATCGATCCGAACGATGCGGTTATCGCAGCCGCCAGTTCCGCCGATGGCGCACCAGTATTCGCGGGTGCGGCCATGCTCTGCCAAAAGAAGCTGTGGTTCCAGTGCCCACCTGCGTTGTTGCGCACCACTGGCGGCAGCGTTCCGGCCTTGGCGATAAGCTGTTCCAGCGACTGGCCTTTCAACGACGGGTCTGCTGCAACGGCCTTGTTCAGCGTATCGACATAAGCCTGATGGTGCTTGCCATGATGGATCGTCATGGTCTGCGCATCAATGGCCGGTTCCAGTGCATCGAACGCATAAGGCAGTGCAGGCAGGGTGAATGCAGCAGGCACCGGAGCGGCTGCAGGTGCAGGGGCTTGCGCCAAGGCAGCGGTTGCGCCGGTGCCCATCGACAGGGCGATGGCAAGGGCAAAAGTTTTTCGCATGGGGAGTGCTCCAAAAAAGGAATTCTTCGCAAAGGAATCCATCAGTCTGCGCAATCGAGAGAGCGAATCCCGAATGGCGGCTTTTGTCGCCGGGCGAAGGCGTTGAAACCGCCAGCCTTTTCAAACCGGTAATCCACCCTGTCAATAATCCGGGTGTCAAGTTTCGTTCCCGGCCGCGCCATTCCAGCCGCGATTTGTGGTTGTAGCAGCAAAACCGCATGACAATTATCCATGCGCTGCCTAGTGGGCGCACCCATGTCGGTGATCCGCGCCTTTTTGCTGCATAATCGCGTTCTGGCCTTGGTGGTGGTCATGGCGGCGCTGTGCATGAAAATCGTGGTGCCGGCTGGATACATGCCGGCAGTCGGGTCAAAGATCCTGACAGTCCAGATTTGCGCCGATGCGTTGGGCGCCCACGCGACAAAGCAGATTGTCGTGGCGATGAAAGCAGGAACCGGCGAGTCTTCCGGTGGTGAAGGTGCAAAGGCGGCCAAAGGCGAATGCCCGTTTGCCTCGCTATCGCTGTTCTCGCTGGCCGGGGCAGACATCGCGCTGCTCGCACTGGCGCTTGTCTTCATCATGGCGCTTGGCTTTGCGCCGGTCCGGCCTTCGCGGCCCGGCCGCTCACGCTATCTGCGTCCGCCGCTGCGCGGCCCTCCGGTTCTCGCCTGAAAGACTGACTGGCTTGAAAGGCCGCATGTGATCGTTTGAGTCGCGCGTTCTGCGCGCCCGGTTTTCTGCGGCCCTGTCAGTCGTCCCCGCGATAACTCTCTTCCGACAGTACGGGATTACCCATGAAATTCGTGTCCACGCTTGCGCTTGCTGCAGCTCTCATCACCGTGCCCGGCATCGCCTTTGCCGACGAAGCCGATGCACCTTCCGCAAACGATATTCTTGTCATCGGTCAGCGTGACCCGCTGCAGCTTGATGCTGAAACCACCACGGGCAGCCGGCTTGGCCTGAGTGCGCGTGAAACGCCGGCCACGGTCCAGACCATCACCCAGGCCGACATCCAGTTTCGCGGCCTGCGCACCGCGCGCGAAGCTTTCGCCGATATTCCCGGTGCAATTTCGGGTAATGTGCCGGGCAATCCCGCTGCGGTGATGATGCGCGGTTTTTCCGGCAATGTCGTTTCCATCCTTCAGGATGGCGTGCGCGTGTCCACTTCAACCGTGGTTCAGCGCGATACCAACACCTGGCACTTTGACCGGATCGAGGTCATCAAAGGCCCGGCCTCGGTCTTGTTTGGCGAAGGTGCGCTGGGTGGTGTCATCAACAAGGTCACACGCAAGCCTACGTTCGATGGCACCCACATGGAAACGCTGTTCAGCTATGGCAGCTTCAACACCATCACCGCAGCTGGCGGGGTCAACCTGCAACTGTCAGATACCGTGGCAATCCGCGCCGATGCCAGCAATATGCGTTCCGACAGCCTCTATGACGTGGATGACAACCACACCCGGTCCAGCGGGCTGACCGCCAGTGTGCTGTTCAAACCTTTGGACTCGCTGTCGATCCTGATCGCTGTCGATCATTTCGACGATCGCTATGATGGCACTTATCAGGGGGTGCCGCTGGTTTCATCTACCGTTGCCAAGGATGCCAGCGACATTCTGCAAAGTGCCAACGGACTGGTCATCGACAAGGCCCTTCGTCGCGCCAACTATAACCCAAGGGGCAGCTATTCCAGCGCGGATGAAACCACCCTGCGTTCGCGTATCGATCTTGCGCTGGGCGGCGGCTGGACATGGGGCACCGACCTTACGTGGTACACGGCAAAGCGCGACTTCGTGCTCAGCGATACACAAACCTTTGCCGCGCCCTCTACCGGGTTTGCCAATGGCAGCTTCCTGCGCACGGTGCAGCGGTTTTATCACGACCATGAATTCTGGAATGTGCGTTCTGCACTGTCGAATGACACCACTATTGGCGGCCTCCGCAATCGGCTGACCATCGGCGCGGAATACAACCAAACGGACTTTGCCAGCCTGCGTCAGTCGGCACCGAACAGTGCGGTTGCGCGGGTCGATCCCTACACCCCTGCCGTGGGAACCATCCCCACCGCAAACAGGGCCTATACTTCGGGCAACGTCAACTTTGATTCCACGCTCCGCACCATCTCGGTCTTTGCCGAAGACGCGTTGAACCTCACGCCAAAGTGGTTGCTGGTCGGCAGTGTGCGGTATGATGACATCGATCTTGAACGCGCAGTTACCAACTTCAACGTCACCCCCAACACCGTGCAACGCGCTAATCCGCGCTACAAACCGTTCTCGTGGCGGGCTGGTTCCACCTATGATCTGACCGGCGGCCTCACGCTTTACGCACAATACACCACTGCCACGGTGCCAGTGTCCTCGATGTTGTTGCAGTCGATCACCAACACCGGCTTTCGTCTGACCAAGGGCCGTTCAGTCGAAGGCGGGTTCAAGCTTTCGGCGCTTGATCAGCATGTCACGCTGACTGGCGCGGCCTACCATATCCGGCAGGACAACATCCTCACCCGCGATCCGGCCAACCCGGCGCTTACCGTTCAGGGTGGAACGCAGTCTTCGCTCGGTGTGGAATTCAGCCTTGGGGCCACGATCACCCCGCAGCTTTCGGCGGGTGGCAGCTTTGGCTATGTTGATGCCAAGTATGATGAATTGATCGAGGCCGGCGGTGCCGTGCGCACTGGCAATCGCCCGATCAATACGCCCACGACTACGGCCAATGCCTATGTCGCCTATGCCGTGCCGGGCACACCTTTGACGTTCAGCGGCTTTGCTCGCCACGTTTCAGGTTTTTATACAGACACCGCCAACACTATCCACGTCAATGGCCGCACTACGTTCGATGCCGCTGTCGCGTGGGCCTTGGCGGAAACGGCGACCATCACTCTGCGCGGCCGTAACCTGACCGATGCCTTCTATGGCGAATATTCGGGTTATCCCACCACCAACATCTACATCGGCGCACCGCGTAGCGTCGAACTCTCCCTCTCGACGCGGTTCTAAGCCGATGCAGCGCGCCAGATCCATCGTCCGCAAAGTTCATCTGTGGCTGGGCCTTGGCCTTGGCGCGCTGTTCGCACTTCTGGGCCTCACCGGGTCGGCACTGGTCTTCTATCAGGAGATCGACGCCGCGCTTAACCCCAGTGTCATTGCTGAAAGCCCGCCACCGACTCCCGGCTGGAAATCGCCGGTATGGGGCAGGGCGCTTGCCACTGTCCGCAGCCAATGGCCGCAACGCAACGGCGCGTGGCGTTTTGAAAGAACTGGCAAACCCGGCGTGCTTGCCGCCCGTTACCAACCGCCCAAGGCTGACCACCACGGCCAGCGCATCATGGTCTGGCTAACCCCCGATGGCACGCACGTCCTGCGTGAAGCCGAATGGGGCACTTATGCCATGACGTGGATATACGATTTGCATATGCAGTTTCAGATGGGAGACGTGGGCCGCGATGTCGTCGGCTGGACTGGCCTTGGTATGGTCATGCTGCTTCTGTCGGGGTTTTGGGCATGGTGGCCACGCGGAAGCTGGGTCAAGGCGCTGCGCTATAAACGCAATGCCGCACCGTCGCGACGTCTGCATGATCTGCACAAACTTGCCGGGCTTGTAAGCATGCCGGTGCTATTCATGCTCACGCTCACTGGCGTCATGCTGTCGCTACCCAAACAAAGCGACGCCACGCTTGTCAGCCTGTTCGGTCCGCTGGACCAGACACCTAAGCCCCGATCCATCCCGCAACCGCGCCTGCCCATCACCATCGATCACGCTTTGAACATCGCCCACCGCGCCATGCCCAAGGGCCGGCTGGCATGGGTGGAGGCACCGGGCGATGCACAGGGCGTCTACATGGTTCGCATCCAGCAACCGGGCGATCCTTCGTTCCGCTTCCCGCACAGCTATGTCTTCATCGATCAGTTCAGCGGCCAGATCGTCGGCCTGAAAGACCGCACCCGCTTCGGCGCGGCGTCCACCATCAACAACTGGCTGCACCCGCTGCATGACGGTTCGATCGGCGGCTTGCCGCTGCGCCTGTTCCTCGTGCTGTTCGGCCTCGCTCCGACAATCCTGTTCGTCACCGGCGTCCTGCGCTGGCGCACACGCACGAAAGAGGCAGGACAAACTGCCCTGCCGTACTGATTTTCCAGATTTCCCGAAAATTGGTCGGGACGAGAGGATTCGAACCTCCGACCCCCACACCCCCAGTGTGATGCGCTACCAGGCTGCGCTACGTCCCGACCGTGGAGGCGGCCTATAGGCACCGCTTTCGGGCTTGGCAAGCGTCGGATTCGACAAAAGGTTCTCTTCATCCACAAAGCTGCGCTCAAGGGGCGGAGGTGCCTTTGATTGCCTTGGCTGGTTCAAACTGCTAACCGCCGCGCTCATGCATGCACCGGGGCCGGGTGCGATGAAAAAAGCGCATGGCCCAACGGTTGCAATATCACTGACGCGATCCCAGAAACGGACCCATGATGCTGACGACACTCTCTGCCGCCGCCGCCAATGCCGGGCAGCCGCCCGCATGGATGAGCTTCCTGCCGCTTGTCGCCATGGGCTTCATCTTCTGGTTCCTGATCCTGCGCCCGCAAATGCGGCAACAGAAGGAGCACCGTGCCAAGATCGCCGGGCTGAAGAAGAACGACATGGTCGTTACGGCTGGCGGCCTTGTCGGCAAGGTGCTGAAGATCGACGATCACTACGTCGAACTGGAACTTGGTCCCAATGTTAAGGTGAAGGCCGTGCGTTCCACCATTGGCGACGTCGTGCCGCCGGTTGGCGCAACGCCCGCCAACGACTGATTCCTTTCCCGAAAGCTGACTGCCCATGCTCGAATTTCCGCGCTGGAAGGTGATCTGGCTCTGGCTGATAACGCTGGTCTGCGTTGCCGCCGCCGTTCCCTCGCTCACCTCCACCATGGGCCTGTCGTGGCCATCTGCACTGCCCGCGCCCAAGATCAACCTGGGGCTTGATCTTGCGGGCGGCAGCCACATCCTGCTCGAAGCCGATCCGTCGCAGGTGCGCAAACAGCGCATCGAAGGCATGGAAGAATCGGTTCGCAACAAGCTGAAGCAAGATGGAAAAGGCATCCGCATCAGCGACATTTCCAACCGTGATGGCGCGCTCACCTTCATCGTGGCCGATACCACACAGGTTGATGCCGCACGCGAAGCCATTCTGCCGCTCACCAATGGTGCAGGCCTTACCGGCCAGCGCGATTGGGAGATCAACGTGGTCGATGGCAATCGCTTCGTGCTTAAGCCGACTGATGCCGGTATCGATCAGGCCGTGACCCAGGCGATGGATACTGCGGTCGAAGTGGTGCGCAAGCGTATTGACGCGCTGGGTACCAAAGAGCCGACGATCATCCGTTCCGGTCCCACCCGCATCGTGGTGCAGGTGCCTGGCCTGCAAGATCCGCAGGCTCTAAAAAACCTGCTGGGCCAGACCGCAAAGCTGGAATTCAAGCTGGTCGATACTTCGGCCCTGCCATCTGATGTGGCGCAGGGCATCGCTCCTCCGGGCAGCGAAATCGTACCGTTCTCCAGCCCGGCTGCGGGCGGCGGTGTGCCTTCGATTGCGGTCAAACGTCTTGGCGGCATTCGCGGCGATCAGCTGACCAACGCGCAGCAGACCAACAATCAGCAGACCAACGAACCGGTCGTCAACATCACCTTCAACACAGAAGGCGGGACCAAGTTTGCCAAGCTGACCACGCAGAATGTGGGCAAGCAGTTTGCGATCATCCTTGATGGCAAGGTGCTATCCGCGCCCACCATCAACGAACCGATCCTTGGCGGCAGCGCGGCCATTTCCGGCAGCTTCACCACCGACAGCGCCAACCAGCTTGCCATCTCGCTGCGTTCGGGTGCCCTTCCGGTAGATCTCAAGGTCGTTGAAGAACGCACCGTCGGGCCTGATCTCGGCGCAGATTCGATCCGCAAGGGCATGATCGCCATGGGCGTCGGTACGCTGGCGCTGATCGTGTTCATTCTGGCAACTTATGGCCGCTTCGGCGTCTATGCGAACCTTGCCGTGGTCATCAACGTGCTGATGATCCTTGGCATCATGGGCATTATCGGCACCACACTGACGCTACCGGGCATTGCCGGCTTCGTGTTGACCATCGGTGCAGCGGTCGATGCCAACGTGCTCATCAACGAACGTATCCGTGAAGAACGTCATCGCGGTCGCAAGGTCGTGGCGGCGGTCGAAATGGGCTACAAGGAAGCCAGCCGCGCCATTTTCGATGCCAATATCACCAACGTCATTGCCGCTGTGCTGATGTTCGCGTTCGGCTCCGGCCCGGTAAAGGGCTTCGCGGTCGTTCTGATGATCGGTATCGCCACCTCGGTCTTTACCGCCGTCACGCTGACCCGCCTGTGGGTTGCCCAGTGGCTGCGCCGTGCGCGCCCTGCCGACCTGAACCTGTAAGAGGGGACTTGAAACCATGAAACTCCTCAAACTCGTTCCCGACGATACCAACATCCACTTCCTCAAGTGGCGCCTGCCTTTCTACATCGTCAGCATGATCCTGATCGCTGCGTCGTGGGGGCTGGTGCTGACTAAGGGACTGAATTTGGGCGTCGATTTCATTGGCGGCCAGATGATCCGTGTCACCTTTGAACGTAGCGCCGAAGCGCCTGTTGGCGAATTGCGCGAACAGGTGGGCAAGCTGGGGTATGGCGAACCCATCATCCAGCGCTACGGCAAGCCCAACGAAATCTCGATCCGCATGAAGCTGCCGGAAGGGGCCGACCATGATGCGGCGCTTGCCGACAAGATGGCCCGAACAATCACGGCAGAGATCAAGACCAACCATGCCGATGCTCGCATCGACGGGGTCGATTCGGTTTCGGGCAAGGTGTCCAAGGAGCTTGGCTGGGATGCGTTCAAGGCGCTTGGCCTCGCCTCGCTGGCGGTCGCGGCCTATATCTGGCTGCGGTTCGAATGGCAGTTCGGGGTCGGCGCGCTGTTCGCGCTCATCCATGACGTGTCGCTTACGCTGGGGCTGTTTGCCATCACCGGTATGGAGTTCGACCTCAACATCGTCGCAGCGCTGCTTACGCTAATCGGCTATTCGCTGAACGATACGATCGTGGTCTATGATCGCATCCGCGAGAACATGAAGAAGTTCCGCAAGATGCCGATGCCTGAACTGCTCGATCTTTCGGTCAACGAAACACTGGCACGCACCATCGTCACCTCGCTGTCGATGCTGATCACGTTGCTTGCGCTTCTGCTGCTTGGTCCTGACGTGATCTTCGGTTTCACCGCTGCCATCACGCTCGGTATCTTCGTCGGCACTTACAGCTCGATCTACATGGCCGCGCCCATCCTGATCTGGCTGAAGGTCAACCCCAACAGCTTTGTCCCAACCGAAACCGCGCTGGAAAAGCAGGAACGATTGGCCCGCGAAGGCGCGTAGGCGCAAGGCTCGTTGCGTTCGTGTCGAGCGAAGTCGAGGCACGCCAGCGCTGGAACAGGGCAGAAATTGAAAAGCGACGGTGAAGCTTTAATGCTTCGCCGTCGCTTTTTCATATATATCCGCCAGCGCCGTCGCATTGGCGTCCCAGCTGAACCGTTCCGCATTGCTCGCCACATCGGCCTGACTGGGGGGATTTGTCAGCAAATCAGCCACACCCGCTGCAATCGCTTCTGGCGTTCGCGCAACAATCCGGCCTGCACTGGCGCTTTGCACCACTTCGCGCGCGCCGCCCACATCGGGGATCACTACCGGCGTTCCGCAGGCCAGTGCCTCGATCCATGCATTGGCCAGCCCTTCGCGTTCAGACGGCAGCACCATGGCATCGGCTGCACATAGCAGGTGCGGCAGCACGTCATGTTCCACAGTGCCCAGAAACTGCACCCGCGTCTCCAGCCCAAGGCTGGCTACCAGCGCTTTCAGCACAGGTTCGTCCGCGCCCGTTCCGGCAATCGCCAGCCGCACATCGTCTGGCAATAACGGCAATGCCCGGATTGCCAGCGCCTGCCCCTTGATCGCCAGCAGCGCGCCCACGCACAACAGCAACTGTCCATCGGGCGGCACCTGCAACGCGGGCAGGGCTGAAATCAACTGGCGTGCAGCATCGCGCTCCAGCGGCTGAAACCGTGCGCGATCAAGCCCGGTATAGTGCACCGTCATCCGGTCTTCCGGCATGCCCAATGCGACCATGTCGCGCGTCAGTGCCCGCGATACCGCCAGCAGCGCCACCGCTTGCCGGCTTGCCTCCAGCATCTGCTTTCGGGCTGACCCGCGCTCACCCCACAGGTGAATGTCCGATCCGCGCGCCTTGATTGCCAGTGGAAGGCCAAGCGTCTTGGCAATTTTTGCTGCGGCTGGCCCGTCGGGATAGAAAAATTGCGCATCCACCATGTCGAACGGCTGTTCAGCATGAAGCCGTTGCGCCAATGGCAACACCGCCCGCGCTATCAGCCACGGATTGATCGCGCCCGAAAGGCCCGGAAGCAGCGTGAACCGGGGATGATGCACGGTAATTTGCCCTTGCGTTTCCACCTTCGGGATCGCTTCCAGACTGGCATAGCGCACCATGCGCACCGGCGGCAGGCCAATGGGGTTTACCACCGTCACCTCCCAATCGCCCCGTGCAGCCAGCGCATCCATCTGTCGCGACACAAACCGGCCAAAGCCGCTGCGGCCCGGTGCCGGATACAGCGTCGAAATCGAAAGCAGACGTTTCACCGTCAAAGCTTGCGCACCAGCATTTCGGCAAGGCCCATCCATGCGGGACGGTCGATCACCACCTGCCGTTGTCCAGCGCCGGGTGGCAACAGCGCAATGCGCCCATCACGCTGGTCTATCAGGCGGCCAAAGGCAAAACGTCCGCCGGGGCGCGGGGCCAGCACATCACGGTTGAAAGCCCGCGGGAATTCTTCCGGTTCAATTTGCCGCAGCCACACCTGGTCACCGGCGCGATATTCCCCAGCGCTGGATTCCACCGCCATCGCCATCAGCCGCGCCGAACCATCAAGCGCCACGGGCAGAATGGCATCCATCGGACGGGCCAGCGCTTCGGCACCTTGCGCGCCCAACCGCGCCACCATGCGCGCGGGTGTTTCCTCGTCCGCTTTGACCAGAAGTTGCGGGTCCACGCCCAGCGCGGCACCGATGCGGTTCATCCACACCAGTGACAGGCTGCGCATGCCGGTTTCCAACCGCCCGATCGTCTGCGCGGTGGTCGGAGGCGTACAGCGCGCGGCCACATCGGCCAGCGTCATGCCTTTTTGGCGGCGAATATCGCGGATTCGGTTTATCATGCAGCAATCTTCTTAACCGCAGTGGTGTTTTTTTGCTTTCCTACAAAGTGAGAGGGGAGGCAAGTGCTTTGCTTGTTCCTGAAATGTTCAAGAGGAGGGCAACCATGGCTCGCATTCTCGCCACGCGCGAACTCACATCCGAAGGCCCGCGTCAAAGCGCTGAGATCACCGCCCGCAGCCGCACCGTCACGGTGAACCTTGCCGAATCTCCGCTCACCTGGCTGCACGCACGCGGCCATCTGACCGACCGCCAGCTCACCGCAGGAGAGCGCCTGCGTGCCGATTACGAACGCGCCCAGCTTTCGCCATCCCTGACCATGCGCTGGGATGCCGTGCGTATTACGGGAACGGCTGACCGTGGCCTTACCGCCAGCGAACGCCAGATCGCCGCCCGCGCCCGTTTCGATGCCGCCATGGCCCACGCGGGCAACGGCCTGTCCGATATCCTGTGGCGCGTGGCTTGTGCGGGCGAAGGGCTTCCCGCCGCCGAAAAGGCGCTCGACTGGCCCGCTCGCAGTGGCAAACTGGTCCTGCGTATCGCGCTGGATCGCATCGCGGTCTACTACCGCATTCGCTGACCAGACCATGCGCCCGCCCGCGAAGGCGCCAATGCCCTTATAAACCGCGCCCCCGCGAAGGCGCCAATGCCCTTATAAACCGCGCCCCCGCGAAGGCGCCAATGCCCTTATAAACCGCGCCCCCGCGAAGGCGCCAATGCCCTTATAAACCGCGCCCCCGCGAAGGCGGGGGCCGCACCCCAGCAGTCGGCCAATCAGCCTTCCACCATCTCCGCCAGTTCCAGCCAGCGCTCCTCGGCGGCATCCTTGTCCGCCCGCACTTTTGCCAGCGCCGCCATCAGCGCGTCGAACTTCTTGGGGTCTTTCGCATAAAGATCAGGGTCGGCCAGTTGCGCTTCACCCCGCGCAATGGCCGCATCCAGTTCCTCGATTTTGCTGGGTAGCAAATCGTAGTCGCGCTGGTCCTTGTAAGTCAGCTTGCCCTTCTTCGCCGGCATAGGCGGTGGGGGAGGGGCAGTCGCTTCCTGCTTCGGCGCCGCTTTGGCGCCTGAAGCATTGCGGCTCTTGCGCATCTTCTCCCAGTCGGCATACCCGCCCGCGACGATGTCGACCCGGCCTGAGCCGTCCATGCCCAGCGTGATCGTCACTGTCCGGTCCAGAAAGTCGCGGTCGTGGCTGACGATCAGCACGGTGCCGTCGTAATCCGAAATCACTTCCTGCAACAGGTCCAGCGTTTCCAGATCAAGGTCGTTGGTCGGCTCGTCCAGCACCAGCAGGTTCGAAAACCGCGCAAATTCGCGCGCCAGCAACAGGCGTGACCGCTCCCCGCCCGAAAGCGTGCCCACGCGCGCTTCCACCAGCCCCGGATCGAACAGGAAGTCCTTCAGATAGCCGTGAATGTGCTTGCGCACGCCCCGCACGTCGATCCAGTCGCTTCCATCGGCCAGCACATCGCGCACCCGTTTTTCGGGCGACATCAGGCTGCGCTGCTGGTCGATCATTACGCCCTGCAGCGTCTTGGCCAGTGTGATCGTGCCGCTGTCCGGCTCCAGTTCGCCGGTCAGCAGCTTCAGCAGCGTGGTCTTGCCCGCGCCGTTCGACCCCACCACGCCAATCCGGTCCTTGCGGGTGATCCGTAGGGTAAAGTCCTTGACGATAGGCCGCTCGCCAAAACTCTTGTTCACATGGTCGGCAACGATCACCGCCTTGCTCTTGGCATCATCGCTCGCAATCGCCAGCTTGGCCGTGCCTTGGGGCGAAAGCATCGCTGCCCGCTGCGCCCGCATTTCATACAGCTTTTCCAGCCGCCCCATGTTGCGCTTGCGCCGCGCGGTAACCCCGCGTTCCAGCCAGTGCGCCTCGATCTTCAGCTTGGCGTCCAGCTTGTCCGCGGCGCGTGCTTCCTCGGCATAGGCCTGTTCCATCCAGGCCTCATACCCGCCAAAGCCGATGTCCTTGCGCCGCAAGCTGCCACGGTCCAGCCACAACGTCGCCTTGGTCAGCCGTTCCAGAAACGTGCGGTCATGGCTGATAACCACGAACGCGCCCTTGTATCGCAGCAACCAGTCTTCCAGCCAGTCGATCGCCGCCAGATCCAGGTGGTTGGTCGGCTCGTCCAGCAACAACAGGTCCGGCTCGCTCGCCAGTGCCCGCGCCAGTGCTGCGCGCCGCCGTTCCCCGCCGCTGGCGCTGTCGGCTTTGCGGCCAAGGTCGATGCCAAGCTGGCCTGCAATGGATTCCACCTCATGCCGGGGCGGGGCGTCCTTGCCAGAAAGGGCAAAGTCGAGCAGCGTGTCGTACCCGGTAAAGAACGGGTCTTGCTCCAGCGTGACGATCCGCGTCCCCGGTTGGATGGATCGCGTGCCCTTGTCGGCATCCACCTGCCCGCCCAGCAGCTTCAGCAACGTGGTCTTGCCAGCGCCATTGCGCCCGATCAGCGCCAGCCTGTCGCGCTGTTGAATGTGGATGTCCAGATTCTGGAAAAGCCAGCCATTGCCCTGAACAAGGCCAAGACCTTCCCAGCTAAGTATCGGTGCTGATGCCATGGCCCGCGCTTAGCCGCCCCGTTGCCGTGGCGCAACGCCGCTCCCTTAACAAAACTGCCTTAACAGAAACGGGGCTTCCTATTCACCGCTTGTTCAATGCCTTCGATTTATGCATGCCCCCATCATGCAAAAGCCCATTGCCCTCTTTTTTGCCGCCTCGGCGCTCTCGCTGGCGATGCTGCCCGTCACGGCTCACGCGCAACAGCGCCCGGACGAACAGAACGAGGCGCGGCGCGATCTGCGTTCGGGCGCTGTGCGTTCGCTGCGCGATATCGAACGCCGTATCCTGCCGACCAAACCCGGCATGCAGTATCTCGGCCCGGAATATGATCCGGCAGCGCTGGTCTATCGCCTGAAGTTTATCCGCGATGGCCGTGTCATGTTCGTCGACGTTGATGCGCGCACCGGACAGGTTCTGGGCGAAAGCCGGTAACCGGTCGCTCCTGAACAGCGCACTACATCGCAGTTCCTTGACCGTTCAGGTTTGTCACCCCATCTAGACGCCCAAGTCCGGCGCGAATGTCGCGCCCAGCAGGGGAACTGTTCCATGCGCATCCTGATCGTCGAGGATGAACCCACTCTCGGCAAACAGCTAAAATCCACGCTCGAACAGACGGGCTATGCGGTCGATCTTTCAACCGACGGCGAAGACGGCCATTTCCTCGGCTCCACCGAAGAATACGATGCCGTCGTGCTCGACCTTGGCTTGCCTGAAATCGACGGACTGACCGTGCTTGGCATGTGGCGCAAGGAAGGCCGCAAGTTCCCCGTCCTCGTCCTCACCGCGCGCGATTCGTGGTCTGACAAGGTTGCGGGGCTTGATGCCGGTGCGGACGATTACCTTGCCAAGCCGTTCCAGACCGAAGAACTCATCGCCCGCCTGCGCGCGCTCATCCGCCGCGCTTCGGGCAATTCCTCGTCCGAACTTACTGCTGGCGATGTCCGCCTTGATACCCGTTCGGGCCGCGTCACGCTAAATGGCGAACCGGTGAAACTGACCGCGCAGGAATACAAGCTGCTGTCCTATCTGCTCCACCACAAGGGCAAGGTCGTCAGCCGCACTGAACTGATCGAACATATCTACGATCAGGATTTTGACCGCGATTCCAACACGATCGAAGTGTTTGTTACACGCATCCGTAAAAAGCTCGGACCGGACGTCATCACCACCATTCGCGGCCTTGGCTACAGCCTCGATGATCCGGCTGAAGGCGGTCGTGGGTAAATATGGGCGCGGGTAAAGACAGGCACGGATAATTCGTGGCCGCAACCGGCAGCACTGAAACGCCGCAGCCAGCGCCGCACACCGGTTCGCTGGCGCGGCGTATGCTGCTTATCGCGGCGGGCTGGATTTCGATTCTTCTGCTCGGCGGCGGGCTGGCGCTTGACCAGACGCTGACCGGCCTTGTTACCCGCAACTTCGATGAACAACTCGGCTATATGTTGACCGCCATGGTCGCGTCCGCCGAAATCGGCCCCGATGGCGAAGTGTTCTTCAACCGCCCCTTGGGTGACCAGCGTTTCCTCGAACCCAATAGCGGCCTTTACTGGCAGATATCCGGGCAGGGGCACGAAGATTTTCCCTCGCGCTCACTGTGGGATCGCTCGCTCCGCTCTGACCTTGATAGCAACCATGTCGAACCGCGCATTGATGACAGCGACCAGTTTGATGGTGAGCCGCTGCGTATCATTCAGCGCTCGGTCATCCTGCCCGGTAGCAACACCCTGTGGGAATTTCAGGTCGCCGCCAGCCGTGGCGAAATCGACGCGCAGATCCGCCGCATCCGCTCGATCCTGATCTGGTCGTTTCTTGCGCTGGGCTTTGGCCTTGTCGTCATGGCGGGCCTGCAAACCTACTACGGGCTCGGTCCCTTGCGCCGCGTCCGCCTTGCCATTGCCCGTATGCGGGAAGGTGGGGCCAGCCGCGTTACGGAACCCCTGCCGCTGGAAGTGCAGCCGCTGGTTCTGGAATTGAACGGCCTGCTCGAACATTCCGAACGGCAGGCCGAAGAGGCGCGCACGCATGCGGGTAATCTTGCCCACGCGCTCAAAACGCCGCTGACCGTAGTGATGAATGCCGCTACGGCCAAGGCAGACGATCTGGCCGATACCGTCATCCGCGAAGCCGCCGTCATGCGCCGTCAGGTCGATCACCACCTCGCCCGCGCCCGCGCCGTTGGCCGCCGCGCGGTCGGCCTGTCACGCGCGCCGGTGTGGGACAGCGCCGAAGCGGTGGAACGCGCCGTCACCCGGCTTTACCCTCAGGTTCGCCTCGACATGGACGGCAACCGAAACGCCGAAGTCTCCATCGAACGGCAGGATCTCGATGAAATTCTCGGCAACCTGATTGAAAACGCAGCCAAATACGGTGGCGGTTCGGTGTTCATTACCATCGACGCTGCACCTGCCGACGCAAAGTTCTGCGAAATCTGGGTTGAAGATGACGGCATGGGCATCCCCGAAGAATCCCGCACCCGCATATTCGATCGTGGCGCGCGGCTGGACACGGGCAAGCCCGGCACCGGCTTGGGCCTCGCCATCGTCCGCGATGTGGCCGAAATCTATGGCGGCAGCGTGGACTTGCGCGAAAGCGAAGACCTCGGTGGGCTGTTGTCAGTGCTCAGGCTGCCACGCCCTGCGGCGCTCGCCAAATAAAGGCCCTAAGCACGGGGGTGGGCGTTGCGATACACGTCCAGCAAAGTCGCTGCATCGACCTTGGTATAGATCTGCGTGGAAGACAGGCTGGCGTGGCCCAGCAGCTCCTGCAGGCTCCGCAAATCCGCTCCTGCGCTCAAAAGGTGCGTGGCAAACGAATGCCGCAGCGCGTGGGGAGTAGCTGTGGCCGGCAGGCCCAGCGAGACGCGCGCCCGCGCCACCGCGCGTTGCACCATGCCTTGCGCCAGTGGGCCACCTTTTGCCCCGCGAAACAACGGTTTGTCCTTCGCCAGCGGCCATGGGCACTGGCGCGCATAATCATCAACCCCGGCCCGCACGATGGGTAGTAGCGGCACCACCCGCTGACGCCCGCCCTTGCCGGTAATCGTCACCGTTTCGCCCAGCGGCAACGCGGCGGCAGGCAGGGCCAGCGCCTCGGCAATACGCATCCCCGCGCCATATAGCAGCAGCAGCACCGCCCGATCCCGCGCCGCGATCCACGGCACTGCGGCATCATCCGCCACCGTTTCCGCCAGATTCACCGCCTCATCCGGAGTCACCGGGCGTGGCAGCCCCTTCTTCACGCGCGGTCCGCGCAGGCGAGGGCGATTGGCGTCGGTTTCCCCAGCTTGTTCACGGGCAAACGCGATGAAGGTTTTGAGGGCCGACAATTCCCGCGCCGCCGAAACATTGCCAAGTCCATCAGCACGCCGCGCCGCCAGATGGTTGCGCAGCGCAGCGGCATCAAGGCGGGCGAGGCTGGTCCAGTCCGGTTCACATTCCATCGCATGGAGAAGGCGAGCCGCGGTGGCGGCATAGGCGCGGACGGTGTGCGGTGATCGTCGTCGTCCCAGCGCCAGATGGCCGTTCCACGCCTCAAGAATTTCCGCGATCGTCATGGGCTGACAAGCGTGTCGCTTACGAGGTCGGCCAGCAGGGCTTCAAGTAGCGGCGCGCCCTTCTCAGTCACGGTCATGTGTGTTTCGCGGACGTTCAGGTAACCCATTTTTGCGAGTGAATCGCAAGCTTTCGGGTCAATCAGATCCTGTTCGGCCATGCCAAAGCGCGCGGCCAGTGCAGGGGGTGAAATGCCTTCCGTTAGCCTCAGGCCCATCAGCAAAGCCTCCATCGCCTGCTCTCGCAGCGGTAGTAAGCGTTCTTCGCTAATACCATGATTTTGTTCGGAAACTGCGCGAAGAAAATTCTCCGGCTTCTTGTGTCGCACTGTCGCCGTGCCCAGCCGTCGCCCATGCGCGCCAGGGCCGATCCCGACGTAGTCCTGATAGCGCCAATAGGTCAGATTATGACGGCTTTCCTCTCCAACACGCGCATGATTGCTGGTTTCATAGGCCGGAAGACCCGCGGAGGCAGTCAATTCTCTGGTAATTTCAAACAGTTCTGCGCCCTGATCGTCATCCAGCGGGGTGAGCTTGCCTTCGCGCACCAGCGTTGCAAACCGGGTGCCTGGCTCAATCGTCAACTGATATAAGGAAAGGTGTCCGGTTCCCATGGCAAGTGCTTGGGAGAGCTCATCTTTCCATTGTGATGCTGTTTGTTCCGGACGGGCGTAGATCAGGTCAAAACTGACCCGCTCAAAATGCTGCTGTGCCACATCCAGCGCCGCCAGTCCCTCACTCACCCCGTGTAATCTTCCCAGGAAGCGCAAGGTTGGGTCATCAAGCGCTTGAAGTCCCAAGGAAACTCTGTTGATTCCAGCGCCAGCCAAAACAGCAAAGTTCGCTGCTTCCACCGAACTGGGATTGGCCTCCAGCGTAATCTCGATACCCGGCGCAAACCCCCACAAACGCTGGGCTTCCAGCAGTAGGGTTTCGACCAAGGCGGGCGGCATTAGCGAAGGGGTGCCACCGCCAAAGAAGATCGATGTCAAAGGGCGACCTGCGGTCAGTGCAGCCTCATGCCGCATGTCAGATATAAGCGCGCGTTTCCAATCGCTTATGTCGGTCTTTTCACGCACATGGCTGTTGAAGTCGCAATAGGGACACTTGGCGAGGCAGAACGGCCAGTGGATGTAGAGAGCAAGCGGATTCATGATCCATATCTAGCACCGATGTATGCCGACGCGAAGGCGCGATGCTGCGGTCGCTTTATAACTGATATTTCAGGAAAATTGGTCTGCCACCAGCTTGGCAAAGGCATCGGCGCGGTGGCTGATCGCGTGCTTCTCGGCAGGATCGAGTTCGGCAAAGGTGCGGGTGTCGCCCACGGGCACAAACACCGGATCATAGCCAAAGCCCAGCGTCCCGCGCGGCGGCCATGTCAAGCTGCCATGAGCGCGCCCTTCGTAAACCGCTTGCGCACCATCCGGCCATGCGATTGCCAGTACGCATGAAAAGTGGCAATTGCGCGGAGTTTCAGGGCCTTGCTGGGCAATCTTGCCTTCGACTTTACCCATGGCCATGTACCAGTCGCGGCCCGGCCCACCTTCGAACACATCTGCCTCGGCCCAGTCGGCGGTATAGACCCCGGGCGCGCCGCCCAGCGCATCGACACACAGTCCGGAATCATCTGCAAGCGCCGGAAGTTGCGCTGCTTTTGCGGCGGCATGTGCCTTCAGCAGCGCGTTCTCGATGAATGTCGTCCCCGTCTCGTCAGGCTCAGGCAGGCCCAGTGCGCCTGCTGACAGGCATTCCATGCCATAAGGGGCGAGAAGTGCCTGTATTTCCTTGAGCTTTCCGGCATTGTGTGTGGCGATAACCAGCTTGCCGGAACCGAGACGGGGAGCAGACATCAGCGGACTGCCTTTTCCTGCGCGGCAAAGATTTCGGCGCAGCCCATGCGGGCCAGACGCAGCAGGCGCAGCAGCGCTTCTTCGTCATACGTCGCGCCTTCGGCGGTAGCCTGTGCCTCAGCAATATTGCCGCCTTCGATCAGCACGAAGTTGGCGTCAGCATCGGCGGATGAATCTTCAATGTAATCAAGGTCAAGAACCGGGGTTCCGTTGACAATGCCGCAAGAGATGGCAGCGACCTTTTCGGTCAGCGGATCTTCCTTGATCGCCCCGCTGTCGAGCAGCTTCTGCACGGCAAGACGAAGGGCAACCCATGCGCCAGAGATCGACGCTGTGCGGGTGCCGCCATCGGCCTGAATCACGTCGCAATCCAGCGTGATCTGGCGTTCGCCCAGCTTCTTCAGGTCTGTGACAGCACGCAAGGAACGGCCGATAAGGCGTTGAATTTCCTGCGTACGGCCAGACTGCTTGCCCTTGGCCGCTTCACGGCTGCCACGGGTGTGCGTGGCGCGCGGAAGCATCGAATATTCCGCTGTAACCCAGCCTTCGCCCTTGCCACGCAGGAACGGCGGAACCCGTTCTTCCACCGAAGCGGTGACGAGCACCTTGGTATCGCCAAAGCTGATAAGGACCGAACCTTCGGCGTGTTTGGTGAAATTGGTTTCGATCGAGATTGCGCGCATTTCATCAGGCGCGCGGCCGGAAGGTCGCATGGATTTTCCCTCAAAAGTTTCGTCAGCCTCTGGCGCATCGGGCCTGAGCCTGCAAGAGCGGTGTATAGAATGTTAGGCCCCACGCTATCCGATCTGACAGACCGCGCCCGCGAGATATTCCGTCTTGTGGTGGAGGGCTATATTGCCAACGGACAGCCGGTAGGCTCGAAAACGCTGGCCGGGCCGGGCGGGGTGAACCTGTCGCCTGCGTCGATCCGGTCCGTCCTGGTAGAATTGCAGGATGCCGGGCTTTTGGCTGCGCCGCATACCAGTGCGGGGCGGATGCCGACAGAAGTGGGCCTGCGCCTGTTCGTCGACGGGATCATGCAGATGGCCGAACCGTCTGCGGCGGAGCGCGCGCAGATCGAGCGGGGGTTGGTCACGGGCGGAAGCATCGAGACGGCACTGGCGGCGGCAAGTTCGGCGCTGTCGGAGCTTTCGGCGGGGGCGGCGGTGGTGATGGTGCCCAAGCGCGAGCCACGGTTGGCGCAGCTTTCGTTTGTGCCATTGTCGCCCGTGCGCGCGCTGGCAGTGCTAGTAAGCGAAGAAGGCGGGATCGAGAACCGCGTGATTGATCTACCCGAACCAGTGGCGCCTGCTGCATTGGAACAGGCAGGCAATTATCTGACAAGTCGCCTTGCCGGACGCACACTGGCCGAAGCAGCGGGGGTGGTGCAGGCAGAGATCATGAGCGGGCGATCCGCGCTGGATACGGCAAGCGCCGATCTGGTGCAGCGGGGCCTTGCGGTTTGGAGCCTTGATGCCGCTGCACGTCCCGTACTCGTCGTGCGTGGGCAGGCCAATCTCCTGGATGAAACCGCGCTGCATGATATCGAAAGGGTGCGGCAATTGCTGGATGAGCTGGAAAGCGCCGAAGCGATTGCACGGGTTCTGGACGCCGCGCGTGAGGCGCAGGCAACGCGAATATTCATCGGCAGCGAAAACCGGCTATTCTCGCTTTCGGGATCGTCGGTGATCGCATCGCCCTGGCGTGATGGCGATGGGCGCGTGGTTGGCGTGGTGGGGGTTATCGGCCCGACTCGGTTGAATTATGCGCGCGTCGTCCCCATGGTTGATTTCACCGCCCAGACGCTGGGCAAATTTATCGGACAAGACGGGTTTTCGAGAAAATGAGCGATAACGAGACGCGCCCCACCGACGCTGAAGTGGAAGCTGAACTGAAGGGTGTGCCCGAAGACATGATCGACCAGCCTTCGGCAAGCGACGAAGCGGCCCTTCTGCGCGAGCAGCTGGAAGCGGCCAAGCAGGACATCCTTTACGCCAAGGCAGAAACGCAGAACCTGCGTCGTCGCATGGAAAAGGACATTGCCGATGCCCGGGCCTATGCCGCGACCGGTTTTGCCCGCGATATCCTTTCGGTGGCGGACAATCTTTCGCGCGCTCTGGAATCCATTCCAGCTGATCTGCGTGAAGACGACAAGTTCAAGAACCTTGTCGCAGGGTTGGAAGCGACGGGTCGCGAGATCGAAAAGGTATTTGGTAGCCACGGTATCGTGCGCATTGCTGCCATGGGCCTGCCTCTGGACCCGCATCAGCATCAGGCGATGATTGAAATGCCCTCTGCCGATGCAGAACCGGGCACGGTCGTTTCAGAGCTGCAAGCAGGTTATATGATTAAGGACCGCCTGTTGCGCCCGGCCATGGTGGCTGTGGCGAAGAAGCCTGATTGATCTGAGGTTTCAGGCTGTGCGCTCTTGCCAGAGTGGGGTGCGCAGTTCTTTTTCAGGTGCGCGACACTTTATGGCAAAGCGCAACGGTTCGTCGCGTCGGTGGGAACTTTGCTGCCAATGATGCGTCAACTCCGTGAAAAACGGAGATTTACCATGCGCAAGATCATCATTGCTTCGCTTATCATGGGTTCGGCGGTCACACTTGGCGGCTGCGCGCGCAACTATACCGGTGAAGGTGCCGCGTTGGGCGCGGCTGTTGGCGCTGGCATCGGGGCTGCGACCGGTGGCGATATTGCCACGGGCGCCGCGATTGGTGGCGCGGTGGGTGCAGCGGGCGGTTCGCAGATCAGGAAGGATGGCGACCGCTGTTATCGCCGTGACCGCAACGGTTATGAATACGAGGTGCGTTGCTGAGCAAACGGCAGGATCGCTTCAAGCCATTCCACAGGCGGGGCCTCCGGTAACGGACGGCCCCGTTTTGCCATGAATAGATGGCGCACTATTTCGGCCTGTTGTTCAATACCATAATGCACAAACTTCTGACCATGCCTGAAGGTGTAAGTGTAGCGACAGAACGGGTGCCGCATTAAAGGCAGCCACCAGCGACCGCGCTGCTGCGTTTGCCAGACATGGACCATTTCGTGAATGAACAGCCCTTGCAATGTCAGGTCCGCGCAGCCGAAGTCATCGCGATAGTGTGGGCTGGCAGGGGTGAAGTGCAGGTGCCCCATTGGCGCCATGACCGTGCACGTCGGCTGGAAAGGAAACCAGCGGCGACGGCGAATGCGAACAGGCGCGGTGTCGATGGTGCTGCCGAAAACTTCGGCCACAAGTGCGCGTTCGCCGTCTGTTAGCGGGCGCTCCCCGCCAGGCGGGCAGGGAGCGCCGTTTTGTTTCACATTTTGCTCATGTCATGACCGGACATGTCGTGCCCGCTCATGTTGTGGTCCATTTCGCCACTTGCAGCGGCAAAGGCTTCGACCTTGGCTGGAATGCTAGCCTTGTCGCCATTGTCGAGCGTGATCGTCAGTTCGGTGGTCCCGCCAGCTTTCAGCGTATCGGCGATGTCGTAGAGCATCACATGAAGGCCGCCGGATTTGAATTCAACGGTCTTGCCTGATTCGACTGCCACGTCCTTGACCGGCTTCATCGAGGAAACGCCGTTTTCCGTGACCGTTTCGTGCATTTCGGCACGGTCTGCGCCCTCGACATAGACGCCTGCAATCTTGCGCGCGGGGCCTGCGCCCTGCGAGACGGTGAAGTAGGCGACGCCGGGACGCCCGGCCATGGCGGGCAGACGGACAACGGCATCGGCCAGCGCGATACCGGGCGCATTTTCCGGTGTTGCATCAGCGGTTTGGCTGGCAGCGGCGGTGGGGTCTTCAGCTTTCTGGCCGCAACCTGCCAGCGCGCCGGAAAGGGTGAGGGCCAGTCCTGAAAGCCCGCCGATCAAAACCTTGCGCATCTACATCCGACTCCTTGAACAATTGTGTTCATGCGGTAAGCGCGCGGGGGCCTTGTGCCAAGCGGAACCGCACCTATATCGCCGTCAATCGAGCCGCACTCGGCGGTCTGCCCGGCAGGGGGACTTCCAATCCTTGCGGTGTCCTGAAGAGAAGGAATTGGGGAAACCATGGCTAAAGTTATCGGTATCGACCTTGGCACGACCAACAGCTGCGTTGCTGTGATGGACGGGGGCACGCCCAAGGTCATCGAAAATTCTGAAGGCGCTCGCACCACGCCGTCCATCGTCGCCTTTACCAAGGATGGCGAACGTCTGATCGGCCAACCGGCCAAGCGTCAGGCCGTGACCAACGGTGACAACACGATTTTTGCGGTAAAGCGCCTGATCGGCCGCCGTTTCGAAGACCCCATGACTCAAAAGGACATGGCGCTGGTTCCCTATACCATCACCAAGGGCAAGAATGGTGATGCGTGGGTTCAGGCCGGCGGGCAGGATTACAGTCCTTCGCAGATCTCGGCTTTCACCCTTCAGAAGATGAAGGAAACCGCCGAGGCTTATCTTGGCGAAACGGTGACGCAGGCGGTGATTACCGTTCCGGCTTACTTCAACGACGCGCAACGTCAGGCGACCAAGGACGCCGGGCAGATTGCTGGTCTTGAAGTGCTGCGCATCATCAACGAACCGACGGCGGCAGCGCTGGCCTATGGTCTGGACAAGCAGGATGGCAAGACCATCGCGGTCTATGACCTTGGCGGCGGTACGTTCGACATCTCCGTGCTGGAAATCGGCGACGGCGTGTTCGAAGTAAAGTCGACCAATGGCGATACGTTCCTGGGCGGCGAGGACTTTGACACGGTTGTGGTCGAGTATCTGGCCGACAAGTTCAAAGCCAAGGAAAACATGGACCTGCGCGGCGACAAGCTGGCCCTGCAGCGTCTGAAGGAAGCGGCGGAAAAGGCGAAGATCGAACTGTCTTCGGCCCAGACCACCGAAATCAACCTGCCGTTCATCACGGCCCGCATGGAAGGTGGATCGACCACCCCGCTGCATCTGGTTGAAACCATCAGCCGCGCCGATCTGGAAAAGCTGGTTGCCGGTCTGATCCAGCGCACGCTCGATCCTTGCAAGAAGGCGCTGGCTGACGCCGGCCTGACCGCCAAGGACATCGACGATGTGGTGCTGGTGGGCGGCATGACCCGCATGCCCAAGGTGCGCGAAGTGGTGAAGGACTTCTTCGGCAAGGAACCGCATACCGGGGTGAACCCTGACGAAGTGGTGGCCATGGGTGCCGCCATTCAGGCAGGTGTGCTTCAGGGCGACGTCAAGGACGTGCTGCTGCTGGACGTTACCCCGCTTTCGCTGGGTATCGAAACGCTGGGCGGCATCATGACCAAGATGATCGACCGCAACACCACGATCCCGACCAAGAAGAGCCAGGTCTATTCGACGGCAGAAGACAATCAGCAGGCGGTGACGATCCGGGTGTTCCAGGGCGAGCGCGAAATGGCGCAGGACAACAAGATGCTGGGCCAGTTCGACCTGCTCGGCATTCCGCCTGCACGCCGGGGTGTGCCACAGATCGAAGTGACGTTCGACATCGACGCCAACGGTATCGTGAACGTGTCGGCCAAGGATAAGGGCACCGGCAAGGAACAGCAGATCCGCATTCAGGCATCTGGTGGTCTTTCGGACGCGGACATCGACCAGATGGTGCGTGATGCCGAAAAGTTTGCCGAAGAAGACAAGAAGCGTCGTGCCGAGGCGGAAGCCAAGAACAACGCTGAAAGCCTGATCCACGCGACCGAGCGCCAGCTTGAAGAGAACGGTGACAAGATCGACGCTTCGCTGAAGGCCGAGATCGAAACTGCTATCGCCGAGGCCAAGGCTGCTGTTGAAAGCGGCAATGTCGATGACATGACGGCCAAGACGCAAAGCTTGACCGACAAGGCCATGAAGATGGGTCAGGCGATTTACGAGAAGGAACAGGCCGCAGGGGCTGCTCCGGGCGCAGAAGCACCGAAGGCCGACGACGACGTGGTCGACGCCGAGTTTTCGGAAGTCGACGACAACAAGTGATGTTGCGATGAAACCGGCCCGCCGCTTGCGTGAATGCGCGGGCGGCGGGTTGTCTATGTAGGGAATGCGCAATGTCGGCCGAGATCGACTATTACGAACTGCTGCAGGTGGAACGCACCGCTGACGACAAGGTGCTGAAATCTGCCTATCGCAAGCTGGCGATGAAGTTCCACCCGGACAAGAATCCGGGGTGTGGAGATTCTGAAGCCAAGTTCAAGCAGATCAACGAGGCTTATGCCTGTCTGTCAGACCCGCAGAAGCGTGCGGCCTATGACCGGTATGGCCATGCCGCTTTCCAGCAGGGCGGCGCAGGCGGCTCCGGTGGCGGATTTGGCGGTGGCGGTGATTTTGGCGACATCGGCGACATCTTCGAGACGATCTTCGGCGGGGCGTTTGGTGGCGGTGGCGGGCGCCAGCAGGCACGGCGTGGCGCGGACTTGCGCTATGACATGGAAATCAGTCTGGAAGACGCTTTCCATGGCAAGGACGCCGAAATTGCAGTCGAGGTTTCGCAGTCCTGCGAGCCGTGTGGTGGCAAGGGGGCAGAGCCGGGAACATCGGTGCGGCGCTGCAACTTGTGCGGCGGACACGGCAAAGTACGGGCGCAGCAAGGCTTTTTCATGGTGGAGCGGCCTTGCCCGAATTGCCATGGCCGTGGCGAGGTAATCGAAAGCCCGTGCAAGCATTGCCGTGGCGAAGGCCGTGTCGATGCCGAGCAGCGGTTGCAGGTGAATATCCCCGCAGGTGTCGACAACGGCACCCGCATCCGGCTGGCCGGAAAGGGCGAGGCGGGACCGTTTGGTGCGCCTTCAGGTGACCTTTATATTTTTCTGCACATCCAGCGGCACAAGGTTTTCGAACGCGAAGGCACCACGTTGCTGACGCGCTGTCCGATCAGCTTTACCACAGCGGCGCTTGGTGGCGAGATTGAGATTCCGGGGATGGACGGCAAAGTCCATGTTATCGAGATTCCCGCCGGCATACAGACTGGCAAGCAGTTGCGCAGGCGTGGGGCAGGCATGCCTGTGCTGCAGGGGCGCGGTATTGGCGATCTGGTGGTGGAAATTCAGGTTGAAACGCCCACAAAGCTTTCAGCCCGGCAGAAGGAGTTGCTTCGCGAATTTCAGGCCACCGAGACGGGCGAGGAATGCCCCCAGTCCAAGGGCTTTTTCGAACGCATCAAGGATGCATGGACCGATCTGACAGAATGATTGTGCTTGTGCCCCCGCCTTGGCGGGGGTGCGAGAGTTGCTACGATGCCGTTCAGTCCGGAAAGGCCGCGAGAACTTCGGTTCTGATTCCTGCTATCTGCCCCGGTTCGGCGGTCAGTCGGTTCTCCTCCTCGTCCAGAACGGCGAGGAAGGCGTCTCGGCGGAAGCTGCGCAGCACGTTATCGGGTAGCGGCTGTTCGACGGTCGAGGCGATGAGATCGATCATGCGTTCGGCGCCGTGCAGGCGGCCCCACAAGTAGTCGTTTTCACGATAGGCTCGGCTGAAAAATGCGCCGAAATTGAAAAACTCAACGCCTCGCAGGCAGGCGAAGGTGCCGCCTTTGCGAATGGCGGTGGCATCATCGGGTGAAATGCGGTCCACCTTCACCGGATCAAATTCGCCCATCCCTTCGCCCTGCAGCAGTGGCAGGGTTGCGATATCGTAGAACGGGAAGCCGAGGTAGGCGTGGAGGAAGCGGCGACGCAGCGGCTTGTCCATGCCCTCCAGCGCGGCAACCAGCATGGCATCGACCTGAAGGTCCAGTCCGATCAGATCGCGCCGGGTGGCCATGGCGGCAAGCACGGCACCGGGATTAACCGTGGCAACTGCAGCAGTTTCGGCAAAGCCGGGGCCAAGCCCTTCGACAGTTTCGCGCCCCTGATACAGGGCCTGAGCGCGATAGACCGCATCGCGCGCGGCTTCACGCGCAGCGGGGCTGATATCGTCGCTGTTTTCCCATTCGTGAGTCAGGCGGCGAGCCAGCAGCTTCAGTCTGCGTATGCGATAGGACAGATCATGCGTGCGGAAAAACGCCACTGTCTGTTCGGTTGCCCCACCACGCAGGGCGGACAGCCGATCAAGTCCGTTTTCCGCCAGATGTGCCCAGAGCGAAGCCTCGACCAATTGCAAAGGTGCGGCATCGGGCGCGGCTTCATGGATCAGGCAGGCCAGATCATCGACAATGCCCGACAGTTTGACCTGCGCATAGCTGTGAAAGGCAAAGCCTGCGCGTTCTGCCGAGGTTTGTTGGGCTTTGTTGCGCCACGCGGTCAACCGTCGGGGCGAAGGGCTGTCGAAAAACAAGGTGCGGCCAAAAAGGCTCTCCACCGTCTCTTCAATTTCCGGCCGTAGTGCCTCGACAATGGTGCGCAGGCGCGCGCGCTGACGTGATTGTTGTTCCAGCGCTTCCAGATTGTCGCGGATTGGCTGTTCGCGCGGGATAGAGGAGAGCGATCCGAAGATGGCTGAAAAGAAGCCGACCGTGCGCCCTCCCTTGGGCGCGATGCGCATATGGTCGGGACTGGGATCGATATAGACAAAGCGACGATCCACTTCGCGGCGGGCCGGGCGGTCGCGCAATACGCCGATGGCTTGTGCAAAGGGGCGGTTGACCAGAACGGCCCCATCCACCAGCGCGACATGATCGACATCACCGCGCTTCCAATGACTGGGCATGATACGTTGAAGGAAGCGGTCCCGCCCCGGCCAGCTTATGCCGCGTTCGCGCACAAGGCCGTCTATTTCATCAATTAGCAAAGGGGGGAATGCGCCGGGGAAGCTGGCGGTAGAGCGCGCGGCAAGCACCAGTTCGGGACAAGAGGCCAGATCGCGCGGTCCTGCGCGGCTGGTGGCGTGACGGAAGCTGATCGACAGGCGATGCTCGCTTTCAACCACGGTAGCAGGGCTGTTAAGCCGCAGTTCCTCAAGGTGGCCGTTGAAATCGGTAGCAGTGACCAAGAGGTCTATCGGATGGCCTTCGGGTAGCAAGGGATCGCCAGCAGGCGTGGCTGCCATGGCGTCGAGCGCGTCGGCAATCATCCTTGAAAAGCCTATTCCGCTAAATGGCGGGGCAAACCAGCGTGCGCGTATCAGCCGCGAAACCTTGCGCCGCACTTCGGCTCGCGTGCCTTGTGCAACAGTGCGGCTGACGACATTGCCTGGCCATTTCAGCACGAACCAGACCAGAGGCTGCGCCCAGAACTTGGCGAAATTGCTCCATGGTTTGGCGTCGGGATCAAGCAGCATGTCGATATCGGCGCGGTCGAGCCACATCGATGTCAGCGGCTCAAGGCTTTGCCCTGTAGCGATGGCCTGGGCCAGAAAAACGCCATTGATGCCGCCCGCGCTTGCGCCCGAAACGATGTCGGGCAAGAGTCGCAGTCGCACATCACGGGTAAGGGCGATTTCTTCGAACAGGCGGAGATAGACAGCCTCGACACCGTTGGGGTGCGGGCCTTCCGGGCAATGGAACGCGCGGCTGGCGCGGGTTGCGCGCCACAGCTCTTTCGTCACCCCGTGCATATACACCGCAAGGCTTATGCCGCCGTAGCAGACAAGCGCGATGCGCAGTTCTTTCTGCCGCATCGGCGCACAATGGCAGGGTTGGCCGGCGCATTCCAGTAAGATGTTGTGCGGTGGGTTACGATAAGCGGTTGCTAGCGACTGTAAGTTTTGCCGACAGAAATTATCGGAATATTTTATCAAGGCACTGAAAATAAAGACCTAAATGTCATTTTGAGAAAGTGTGTCTGGTGTCAGGGTAACCGACGCTTTACCCTTTTGCGCCTAAGCAGACGGCGAGAAGGCCGTTTCGGGCCTGTTAGGGTGAAAAGTGCCAGGCCAATGATACGCCTGTTCAAACATTATATCCCGCACTCGGTCCTGCTGCTGGGCCTGCTCGACTTTGCGCTACTGATCGGCGCGGGCGAACTGGGCTGGCAATTGCGGGCGCGGCAGATCGGCATGGATCCGGGCGTGTTCTCGGTCCGGTTGACACCGTTGCTGCTGTTTGCCGTGCTGGTGCAGACTGCGATGATCGCGGTCGGGGTCTATGGCTCGGATGCGCTGCGGTCGCTGCGCTATGCAACTGCGCGACTATTGGTCGCGGTGAGCCTTGGCATTATCGCGCTGTCGGTGGTGTATTTCATGGTGCCGGGCACCACACTTTGGCGGTCAAACCTATTCTACGCGATGTTTATCTCGCTGGCGTTGCTGGTGCTGATCCGTTTGCTGCTGGGTGGATTGCTGGGTACATCGGCATTTCGGCGGCGTGTTCTGGTGCTGGGTGCCGGAATGCGGGCTGATCGTCTGCGCAAGCTGGGCGAGCGGCCAGAAGCCGGTTTCGCGATTGTCGGTTATGTCGGTATGAGTGCGGCAGAACCCGTGGTGGTCGAAGCCATTCACCGCGATGCCATCAACAACCTGACGCGCTATGTCGAAAACCTTGGCGTCAGCGAAGTGGTGCTGGCGCTGGAAGAACGGCGCAATGCCCTGCCGCTGAAAGACCTGCTGCGCATCAAGACCACCGGTGTTCACGTCAATGATTTTTCGACGTTCATGGAGCGTGAAACCGGGCGGGTGGATCTGGATACGGTCAACCCCAGTTGGCTGATCTTTTCGGATGGCTTTTCATCGGGGCGGGCGCTTTCTGGCGTGGCCAAGCGGATGTTTGACGTAGCGGCCAGCCTACTGTTGCTGACGCTGACGCTGCCCTTGATCTTACTGTTTGCCCTGCTGGTGAAGATTGACAGTAAAGGGCCGGCGTTCTTCCGCCAGACGCGGGTTGGGCTGTATGGTCAAAACTTTGACGTGATAAAGCTGCGTTCGATGCGGGTGGATGCCGAAGCCAACGGCGCGCAATTTGCGCAGGCGAACGATCCGCGCGTCACCCGCATTGGCAATATCATCCGCAAACTGCGCATCGATGAACTGCCGCAGACGTGGACCGTGCTTAAAGGCGAGATGAGCTTTGTCGGACCGCGTCCAGAGCGACCAGAATTCGTTGCGGATCTGGAAGAAAAGCTGCCCTATTACGCCGAGCGTCACATGGTGAAGCCGGGCATTACCGGCTGGGCACAGATCAACTACCCCTATGGCGCATCGATCGAGGATTCGCGCCACAAGCTGGAATACGATCTTTATTATGCCAAGAACTATACCCCGTTCCTTGATCTGCTGATCCTGTTGCAGACCCTGCGCGTCGTGCTGTGGCACGAAGGCGCGCGCTGAGGATATCGCGGTGCTGAGCCTCTTCACCTGGCAGGGCTTTGGGCAGTGGATGTTTCTGGCATCCGCTTTTGCCTTTCTGCTGCTGGTCGGGTGGCGATGGGACAGGCGGCGGCGCGCTGGGCAGGCCCGTGATGGACAGATTGGCACGAACAAGGGCGGACGTGGCGAAATCATTGCTTATGGTCTGGCGGCAGCTTGGTCGCTGATCGTGGCGGGCATGGGCCATCTGGCAATTGTCAGCCAGCTGTTTGAAACCTTGCGCAGCCTTGGCTGGCTGGGCCTTACGCTGGTGCTGTTTTCGCGCGATGGGCGTCATACCAGCGTATCGCCGATCCGGCCCGTTCTGGCCGCGCTGGTGTTTGTCGAATTGTTGCAGCCGCTGCTGCTGATTATGGAAATGCGCTATGCCGTGAATCCTTCGGCCAGCGCGATGATCTTTCACATCGTGGTGCTGTTCCGCCTGCTGGTAGCGACAGGGGCACTGGTGCTGGTGCACAACCTTTATGCCGGTGCGATGGCGCAACAGCGCACGGCGCTGCGCTGGACGTGCGCCGCACTTGCGATGATCTGGGGCTACGACCTCAACCTGTACACCATTGCCTATCTTGGCCGTGCGATGCCGATCGAACTGGTGGCACTGCGGGGACTTGCGCAGATTGCGGCGGCGGGCCTGCTGGTGATCGGTGCAGTGCGGGGCCGTTCGGCGCTGAGGTTTTCACCTTCGCGGGCGGTTGCGTTTCAGTCGCTGTCGTTGATGGTGATCGGCGCCTACATGATCGTCATGGTCGGCGCGGCGCAATCGCTGGCGTGGCTTGGTGGAAATGCCAGCCAACTGGCGCAACTTGGCTTTGTCTTTGTTACAAGCGTACTGGTGGTGGCAATCCTGCCGTCAGGCCGGGTGCGTGGCTGGCTCAAAGTCATGCTGGCCAAGCACTTCTTTCAGCACCGCTATGATTACCGGGCGGAATGGCTGCGCTTTACCCGCACAATCGGTCGTGCCGGCGCGCAGGCACTGCCGCTGCATGAGCGTGTGGTGCAGGCATTGGCGGATATTACCGACAGTTCCAGCGGGTTGCTGCTGGTGCCTGCTGAAGGTGGTGAACTGGTGCTTGCAGCGCGCTGGCAGTGGCCTACCGCAGATGTTCCGGCCGAAGCGATTGCAGCCGATGCGGTGAGCTTCTTCGAACAGCGCGGCTTCATTGTCGATCTGGAAGAACTGCGTTCTGGTGTCGATTATCAGGGCGAGAACGGAGCCGTGCCGCAGTGGCTGGTGGATGAACATTCCGCCTGGGCGCTGGTGCCGCTGTTGCATTTCGACCGTTTGGTGGGGCTGGTTGTGCTTGGCCGTCCGCAAGTGGCGCGCAAGCTTGACTGGGAAGATTTTGACCTGCTGCGCGTGGTGGGGATGCAGCTTGCCAGTTATCTGGCGGAACAAGTCGGTCAGTCCGCGCTGCTGGAAGCCAGTCGCTTTGACGAATTCAACCGCCGTATCGCGTTTGTGATGCACGACATCAAAAATCTGGCCAGCCAGCTCAGTCTGCTTTCGCGTAATGCCGAACGCCACGCCGACAACCCGGCATTCCGGGGCGACATGCTGATTACGCTGCGCAATTCGGCAGACAAGCTGAATGCATTGCTCGCTCGCCTGTCCCGCTATGGCGGCAATGGCGGTGAAAAGGTCGGTGAAATTGATGCTAGCGAGGTTATCCGCGCGGTGGCTGAACGATACAATGCGCCGGGCGCAGTGCGTGTGCATGTGACACACGATGCGGCATGCCCTGTGATGGCCAACCGTGACGCGCTGGAGCAGGTGCTGCTGCATCTGGTGCAGAACGCTATCGATGCCAGCCCTGACGGGATGGCGGTGTTCCTGCAGGTCAACACCGATGGCCTGTATGGCACGATTGAGGTGATCGACACTGGCTGCGGTATGAGCGCTGAATTTATCCGCAACCGGCTGTTCAAGCCGTTTGTGTCCACCAAACAGGGTGGTTTTGGCATCGGTGCGTTCGAAGCGCGCGAACTGGTCAAAGCCATGCGCGGACGGCTTGAGGTGGAAAGCCGCGAAGGGCTGGGCAGTCGGTTTACCGTGCGGCTGCCGCTGGCCGCGGCACAACCGCTGATGAATTCGATCGACGGGGGCGAAGGCTCCCACGACAAAAGGGTGGCATGATGAGTGAAGCCAAGCCCGGACAACGGCCAGTGCTGCTGATCGTCGAAGACGATCCCGGCCTGCAGGCGCAGTTGAAATGGGCCTATGAAGATTTCGATGTGGTGATTGCGGGCGACCGGGCCAGCGCGCTGACCTTGCTGCGTTCGGAAGAACCTGCGGTGGTGACGCTTGACCTTGGCCTGCCACCAGATCCTGACGGGACGACCGAAGGCTTTGCCGTGCTGGACGAAATCATGACTTTGCGGCCGCAGACCAAGGTGATCGTTGCCAGTGGCCACGGGGCACGGGAAAGCGCACTGAAAGCCATCGAGAAGGGTGCCTACGACTTTTACCAGAAGCCGGTCGACATCGACGCTCTGGGCCTGATCGTGCGCCGCGCGCTGCACCTGTCGCGGATCGAGACGGAGAACCGCAATCTGGCAACCCGTGCCAGTTCCGACAATAAGGTGCTGGGCCGGATGATTACCGCCGCACCAGAGATGATAAAGGTTGCCCGCACGATCGAACGTGTGGCCAATACCAATGTATCGGTGATGCTGCTGGGCGCCAGCGGCACGGGCAAGGAATTGCTGGCCAAGGGGCTGCACGATGCGTCGGGCCGGGCCAAAGGCGCGTTCATCGCCATCAACTGCGCGGCGATCCCCGAAAACCTGCTGGAAAGCGAACTGTTTGGCCATGAAAAGGGTGCGTTCACGGGTGCTGTGAAAACGACCGAAGGCAAGATCGAACTGGCCAGCGGTGGCACGCTGTTTCTGGATGAAGTGGGCGATATTCCGCTGCAACTGCAGGTAAAGCTGCTACGCTTTTTGCAGGAGAGGACCATAGAGCGGATCGGCGGGCGCAAGTCCATCGAAGTTGACACGCGCATCGTTTGCGCCACCCACCAGAACCTTGAGGCGATGATCGCCGACGGGCGGTTCCGCGAAGATCTGTTCTATCGCCTTGCCGAAATCGTTGTTCGGATTCCCAGCCTCGCTGAAAGGCCGGGGGATGCCACGCTGCTGGCCAAGACGTTCCTGATGCGCTTTGCAGCCGAAATGAATCCCCACGTAAAGGGCCTTGCGCCTGATGCGCTGGCGGCCATCGATGGCTGGAACTGGCCGGGTAACGTCCGCGAACTGGAAAACCGGGTGAAGCGTGCCGTCATCATGGCCGATGGCAAGCTGGTGACGGCCGCTGACCTTGACCTGCCGGGCACGGCTGATGATGAGGCATCGCCGCTGAACCTGAAGACTGCGCGTGAAGCGACTGATCGCAAGATCATTCGACATGCCCTGGCCCGCAGCGAGGGTAACATTTCAAGCACCGCACGCCTTCTGGGGATCAGCAGGCCCACGCTGTATGACCTGCTCAAGCAATACGATCTCCAGAACTAGCCGCCTTTTCACGGTGCTGGCCCTTTTGGCACTGGTGGCTTCACCGGTGCGCGGGGATGTGCCTGCCGATGCGCTGGCAAAAGCGCGCGCCGCACTGGCAAAAGCCGATGGCATTGCCGCCGAGGCACCGTTGCGGTCAGCCCTCCGCAGCGGTGCGAATGCCGATCTGGTACGAGCGGAACTGGGCGAGGCGCTGCTTCTTCAAGGGGATCGGCGGGCCGCGCGTGAAGTTTTGTATGGCGGCAATTTTGTGGCCCAAAGTGCGGCGCGGGGCTGGCAGGTGCGCGGAAGGCTGGAACTGGCGGAGGGGCGCTATGTCGAAGCCGGACAGGCGTTTGACAATTCGCTGAAGATCAAGGCGGACAGCGGATCGCTGTGGGGTGACATCGCCCGTCTGCGCTTTGCCGGGGGTGAACAGGCACAGGCCATCGAAGCAGCGGACCGCGCGGTAAAATTGAACCCCAAAGACCCGCGCGCGCTCGAATTGCGGGGTCTTTTGATCCGCGAACAGTTCGGCCTATTTGCTGCCCTGCCGTGGTTCGAAGCAGGCTTGCGCGTTGCGTCCGACGATGTGGGCTTGCTCGGGGAATATGCCGCAACGTTGGGTGATATGGGCCAGTACAAGGCCATGCTGGTGGTGTGCCGCAAGCTGACCGAGGTCGATCCGGGCAATGTCCGCGCGCTCTATCTTCAAGCAGTACTGGCGGCGCGTAGCGGCCAGACCAGCCTTGCCCGCAAGATATTGCTGCAGACCGGCACGGTGCTGCGCGATATGCCTGCCGCCCTGTTGCTGAACGGCATTCTGGAATATCGCGCAGGCAACACCAACCTTGCTGTCGGGCATTTTGATCGTCTGTTGCGAATGCAGCCTGAAAACCTTCAGGCCCGTATGTTGCTGACCCGCGCCCTGCAGCGTCAGGGTTTGAATCAACAGGCTGCAGAAACGGCGCAAGGTTGGGCCGAGCGAGGCGATGCTGCGCCATATCTGCTGACGATTACGGGAAAAGCGCATGTTGCGCTGGGGCGAAAGGCTGAAGGCGTAGCGCTGTTTGAACGGGCGGACGAGGTGGGGAACAACGGGCCGGAAGTGCTACCGCCGGGACAGCCGCTGGGCGTGCTGGCGCTGACATATGCCGATGCGCCCAATCTTGCCGGCAATGCCGTGCCTTACATTCGCGGACTTCTGGATGCGGGTGATGATGCCGCGGCGGTAATGGCCGCCGAACGTCTGCAGCGCGCCAATCCAGGTGCGGCAGAAGCATGGTTGCTGGCCGGGGATGCGCGTCTGCTATCGGGCGACAATCTGGGCGCGCTAGACAGATATGGCAGGGGGGCAAGCATTCGCTTCAATCTGCCGACGCTGCAACGTATCGACTATGCGATGCGTCAACTGGGGCGCGGCGAACAGGCGAATGCCATGGTGGCGCGATACCTGCGTCAGAACCCCGGCAATCCACAGGCGATGAAACTGCTCAGCTTTGGCAGGCAGTCGTTGGGCAATGAAGTGGGCGCGCAACGGTTGGAGGCAGTGCTGCGAGCCAGAGGCCTGCGCAATCCGTCATGAACTTCGGCCTCGACAGCAAGGGGCACGCAGATTAATCCCGTTTCAATCGATCGATTAAAAATGGGAGAAGCTGGATGCCGGGCGCGCTGGAAGGTCTGACCGTTGTGGAATTTGCCGGGATCGGCCCCGGTCCGTTCGCGTGCATGATGCTGGCTGACCATGGCGCGCGGGTGATCCGCATCGACCGACCCAGCAAGGGGGATCGCGTGGGCGATGGCGGTGACCGCGATATTTTGAACCGCAACCGAGAGCGGTTAGAGCTTGACCTCAAGAATCCGGATTCCATCGCCCGCATCCGCGAACTGGTGAAAAGCGCCGATGCCATTGTCGAGGGCTATCGTCCCGGTGTGATGGAGAGGCTGGGGCTGGGACCGGAGGTGCTGCTGGCTGACAATCCGGCGTTGGTTTACGGTCGGATGACAGGTTGGGGGCAGGACGGTCCGATGGCGCCACTGGCCGGGCATGACATCAACTATATCGCTCTGGCAGGGGCCTTGCACAGCTTCGGGCAGGCAGGCGGCAAGCCACAGTTTCCGGTAAACCTTGTCGGCGATTTTGGCGGTGGCGGCATGTTGATGGCGTTTGGCGTCATGGCGGCAGTGTTCTCCGCCCGGCAGACCGGCAGGGGGCAGGTGGTGGACTGCGCGATGGTTGACGGCGCGGCTATCCTTTCGGCCATGACTTATACCTTCCTCGGCAACGGCCGCTGGAAGGATGAGCGCGGAGTCAACCTGCTGGATGGCGGCGCGCATTTCTATGACACCTATGAAACCAGCGACGGCAAATGGATTTCCATCGGCTCTATCGAACCGCAGTTCTATGCTTTGCTGATGGAAAAGACCGGCCTTGCTGGTGACCCGGACTTTGCCGCGCAGATGGATCCGCGCTGCTGGCCCAAGCTGAAAGACCGGATCGCCGCGCTATTTCTGACGAAAACGCGCGATGAGTGGTGTGCGATCATGGATGGCACCGATATCTGCTTTGCGCCCGTCCTTGGCTTGCGCGAGGCGCCAGCGCATCCGCACAATGTGGCGCGTGCAACCTTTGTGGAAGATCAGGGGATGGTCATGCCCGCACCTGCGCCGCGTTTTCTTGGTACGCCTGCGCCCAAGCCTTCTCTGGCAGGGCGCAGCGGCGGCTGACCTGTGTGTAAAGGGTGGGCTGAAACCGGTCAGTCCGCCCGAACAGCCTCTTCCAGTTCCGCATCGGGATACTTGCGCTTGTGGCGGACAGACCACCACAGCGACAGCGCGATCAACGCAGCACCAATCAGCCCGGTGATGGTCTCAGGGATATGGAACTTTGCCGACAGCAGCATGATCGCGCCAAGGGCAATGATCGCCCAGAACGCGCCGTGCTCCAAAAAGCGATATTCCGAAAGCGTGCCCTTCTGCACCAGCATGATCGTCATTGAACGCACGAACATGGCACCGATGGACAGGCCCAGCGCGATGATGACCATGTTGTTAGACAGCGCGAACGCACCGATCACACCGTCAAAACTGAACGATGCGTCCAGCACGTTGAGGTAGAGGAACCCGCCGAGGCCGGAACGTACAACTACGCCTGCGGCTTTCTGCGCCTCTTCGCGCATTTCAAGGATCGTCCCTAGAGCTTCGACCGCGATGAACGTGACAAGGCCTAGTACGCCTGACACCATAAAGGTCAACGCATCTGCTTCGGGCAGAAGCAGCGAGATGCCATAGATTGCCAGCAGCAGCAGAGCGATTTCGGCAGCTTTGACGTTCGAGACCACCGCCAGCTTTTCTTCCACCCACTTGATCCAGTGGACTTCCTTCTCGCCGTCGAAAAAGAACGACAGGCCCACCATGGCAAGAAACGCTCCGCCGAAACCTGCAATGCCGACATGAGCACTGCTGACGATTTCTTCATATCGCTTGGGATCATTGAGCGACAGGTTGACCGCTTCCATCGGTCCAAGCCCAGCCGCAACCGCAACGATCGCCAGCGGAAAGACGATGCGCATGCCGAACACGGCAATCACCATGCCCCAAGTCAGAAAGCGCTTCTGCCAGATTTCGTCCATTTCATCGAGCACGGCGGCGTTGACCACCGCGTTGTCGAACGACAGCGAGATTTCGAGGATCGACAGCACGAACACGATCCACAGCAGCGACATCGTGCCACCCACCGTGCCGGTTTGCATCCAACCATAGGCAGCTGCCAGTGCCAGGCAGACAAGCGTGAAAAGGATTGAACCCTTGTAGAAGCGGAGCAAGCTGGAATTCCCCTGTTCGTGTGCCGGAAGGCGCAGCAGTCTCGTTACTTGGGCTGATAGGTCTGTTCAATACCGGGGAAGGTGCGCGCACGCACTTCATCGGCATAACGCGCGGCTGCATCGGAAATCGTTCCGGCGATATTTTCATAGATTTTCACAAAGCGGGGCACCCGTTCGAACATGCCCAGCATGTCTTCGGTGACCAGCACCTGCCCGTCGCACTGTGCCGAAGCGCCAATGCCGATGGTGGGGCACGGTACGGCTTGGGTGATCGCTACTGCGATCGGTTCGACCACGCCCTCGATCACAATGGCAAATGCACCTGCATCGGCCAGCGAGCGCGCATCGCCGATAATCTTGGCGGCTTCTGCATCGCTGCGGCCGCGCGCGTTGTAACCGCCCAGCACATTCACCGCCTGCGGGGTGAGGCCGACATGCCCCATCACCGGAATGCCGCGTTTGGTGAGAAAGGCGATGGTTTCGGCCATGGCTTCACCACCTTCAAGCTTTACCGCCGCGCAGCCGGTTTCCTTCAGCACGCGCGCTGCGCTTGCAAAGGCCTGCTGCGGCGATGCTTCATAACTGCCAAACGGCATGTCGACCACGACCGCGGCATGATATGATCCGCGCACTACGGCTGCGCCATGCGCAATCATCATGTCCAGCGTTACCGGCACGCTGGACGGCAGGCCATAGATTACCTGTCCCAGCGAATCCCCCACCAGCAACAAGTCGCAATGCGCATCAAGCAACTGCGCCTGCCGGGCCGTATAGGCCGTAAGCATGACCACCGGTTGCGCGGTAACGCCATCCTTCTTGCGCTGGCGGATGACAGGGATGGTCAGGCGCTTCATCGGGGCGGGCGTGGGGTTGGCACGGCTGGTCGATGTGTCGAGTTGGAAAGTCGTTGACATTGGCGCGCGTCCTTTCAGGCGGGGTCATGCTTCTACTGTCTTGATGAAAACCCGCAAGGCTGTGCTGTGCCATGCGCATAACTGGGGAAAAATGGCTTGCGCGAAGCCCGGTTCCCGCTAGCTTCGCCGCCATTACCTGGTTTCCAAAGCAACCGTATCGGGTTTTGCGCTTTGGACCAAGGCGGGAGAATTTCATGTTCGGTCGCGTCAAACCGCTCGACGCCATTCTTGCTACTGCAGAAAAGAAATCGCTGCACCGCTCGCTGGGGGCATTCCAGCTTACCATGCTGGGCGTGGGTGCAGTCATCGGCACTGGCATCTTCGTGCTGACGGCAGAAGCCGCGCAGAAGGCTGGTCCCGGTATGATGATAAGCTTCATCATCGCCGGTTTCGTCTGCGCCGTTGCGGCGCTTTGCTATGCAGAAATGGCTTCGATGGTGCCGGTCTCTGGATCGGCTTATACTTATAGCTACGCTGTTATGGGCGAATTGATTGCATGGATGGTGGGCTGGGCGCTCATTCTTGAATATGCAGTGGCGGCAGGGGCCGTTAGCGTCGGGTGGTCCGGCTATGTTGTCGGTCTGCTCGAAAATGCGCTCAGTATCGATATACCTGATCTACTGGTTCGCGGCCCATATGATGGAGGCATGGTCAATCTTCCGGCAATGCTGATCGCAGGGCTGGTCACCTGGCTGCTGGTTATCGGCACCAAGGAAAGCGCATCGGTCAATGCGGTTCTGGTGGCGATCAAGGTGGCAGCGCTTACTCTATTTGTCGTTCTGGCGGTGCCAGTGATGAAGATGGAGAATTTCGAACCGTTCTCGCCCTTGGGCTTTAGCGGTATTGGTGCAGCGGCAGCGTCGATCTTCTTTGCCTATGTCGGTTTCGACGCAGTTTCGACCGCTGCGGAAGAAACCAAAAACCCTCAGCGCAACATGCCTATTGGCCTGATCGGCAGTCTTGCCATCTGCACCGTATTCTATCTTCTGGTTGCCGCAGGCGTGATCGGGTCGGTTGGTGCGCAGCCAATGCTTGACGCCAACGGCGTTGGCATGGAGCCTGGCAGCCGTGAACTGGCGGCACAGTGTGCCAGTATTGGCGATCAGGCTGTTGTCTGTTCAAAGGAAGCGCTGGCATGGACGCTGCGCGAAATCGGCTGGCCGCAAATCGGCAATCTTGTCGGGCTTGCTGCAGGCCTTGCACTGCCTTCGGTCATCCTGATGATGATGTTTGGCCAGACGCGCATCTTCTTCGTGATGAGCCGTGACGGCCTGCTGCCTGCCTCATTCTCGAAGATTCATCCGCGCTACAACACCCCGCATGTCATCACGATCATTACCGGTGTGTTTGTCGCTCTGTTTGCAGCATTCTTCCCGGTTGGCCTGCTGGCCAACATCTCGAATTCCGGCACGCTTTTCGCCTTTGCTGCCGTTTCGATTGCGGTTTTGGTGATCCGTCGCCGCGAACCTGGCCGTCATCGTCCGTTTCGCACTCCGGCGATCTATCTGACGGCGCCGCTTGCATTTTTTGGCTGCCTCTATTTGTTCTACAAGCTCGATTCCAAAAGCCAGTTGCTGTTTGTGATCTGGGCCGCGGTCGGGCTGGTGGTGTATTACGCTTACAGCCGTAGCCGCAGTCATGTTGGACGTGGGCTTGTCGAAGTTCATGAAGGGGATAGTGATATTCCGCCAATGCCGGTGCCACCGATCGATTGATCTGCGTTGCAGGCGATGAAAAGGGCCGCTCCATTGCTGGAGCGGCCCTTTTCTATTTCATACTGCAAACATCAAAGTTGGGTTTGGGTATAACCACCCTTGATATCGTTCGTCACGTCCATGCCCAGTGCCATCTTGGCTGTTCCGATCAGGCCCAACTCGCCTGCCCAGATTGAAGCCTCACCCAAATCCATACGCAGGAATAAAAGGTTGGGCGCGTCCTTGCCGCCAGGAAACCATGCCTCGACAAAGTTGTTCCAGTGCTTTTCCAGCTTCGCCCGATCTGTTTCCTCGACAAGCTGGCCATGGAAGCGGGCGAATACATCGTGGCCCTTGGATGAAAACGTCGCCGTAGCCGGACCCATGGCCGCAAAGCGATTGTCGCGGCTGGTAAAGAACCAGATCGCCCCATCTGCATCCTTATCCAATTGTGCGGTCATCGGTGCTGCGGAATCAAGGTCAGCGTCCCGCTGGAGCATGACATAGGGTGATGAGGACAGCGCTTTCCAAAACTTCTCGCGCAGCTCTTCGGGATTTCCCTGATCGTATTTCATTACAAAAATGCCTTTCCAGCGATGGATGACAGATCACCTTGCCTTGAGGCACAAGCGCGATCCTTATGGCCTGTTCAACCCGCATGACCGGCGCATGTTCCTGCATTGAATGCCATCTGCCTGCCTGAAGGAACAGGCTGGCGTTTGCGGAAAAGAAAACATATGGTGAACATATGTCGCAGCGATCTGTTCTTGAACGTCTCGAAATTCTGGCTGATGCCGCAAAATATGATGCGTCATGCGCCTCGTCGGGCACGGCCAAGCGCAGCAGTGCAGGCGGCAAAGGTATCGGATCGACCGAGGGTATGGGCATCTGCCACGCATATGCGCCAGATGGGCGTTGTATCTCGTTGCTCAAGATACTGTTGACCAACCATTGCGTGTTCGATTGCCACTACTGCGTGAACCGCAAAAGCTCGAATACCCGGCGAGCACGGTTTACCCCGCAAGAAGTGGTTGATCTCACGCTGTCGTTCTATCGCCGCAATTATATCGAAGGCCTGTTTCTTTCGTCCGGCATTAGCAAAAGCTCCAGTCATACCATGGAGCAGTTGATAGAAGTCGCCCGTATCCTGCGTGAAGAGCATAATTTTCTTGGTTATATTCACCTGAAAACCATTCCTGAGGCTGATCCTGAACTGGTGGCGCAGGCCGGGCTCCATGCTGATCGCGTTTCCATCAATGTCGAATTGCCAACGGTTGCTGGTCTTGCCAGGCTTGCCCCTGATAAATCTGCACCGCAGATTGAGGGGGCAATGGCCGCGCTGAAAGAGGCGATTGTCGAGGCCAAGGATGCGCGCAGCCGCTTTCGCCATGCGCCAAAGTTTGCGCCCGGCGGGCAATCTACGCAGATGATCGTCGGCGCTGATGCCGCATCTGATGCCGATATCGTCGGAAGGGCCAGCGGACTGTATGATCGTTTCGGATTGCGCCGGGTCTATTATTCAGCGTTCAGCCCTATTCCCGATGCCAGTGCCGTGCTCCCGCTCAAACGTCCGCCTTTGATGCGCGAACATCGGCTTTATCAGTCCGACTGGCTGATGCGGTTCTATGGCTATGCGCCGCATGAGGTGCAGCAGGCCGCTGGTACGGACGGAATGCTGCCGTTGGATATCGATCCCAAACTGGCCTGGGCTTTGCGCTTTCGTGAAGAATTTCCGCTCGATGTAAATCGCGCGCCGCGTGAACGCCTGCTCCGCGTGCCGGGATTGGGCGTGAAAGCGGTGAATGCGATAGTGGCTGCACGCCGTCAGCGCCGCTTGCGCCTGGCAGATGTGGGCAATCTTACGGTATCGCTGGTCAAAGTTCGCCCCTTCATCATCACAGAAGACTGGCGCCCTGTTCTACTGACAGACCGAAGTGATTTGCGCAGTATTATCGCGCCTGTCAAGCGGGCCAAACAATTGGAATTGTTCGCCTGATGCTGGCCACAGGCGCGAACCGCGACGAAGCATTTCGTGTCGTTCTAGGCGCGCCGGACGACTTCGATGGTTGGCGAACGGCTGCTCGCGAACTGGCGCGGGCAGGGATTTCGCCCGATCAGATCACGTGGGATTCCCCCGCCGATCAGACGTTCGATCTTTTTGCCAATAGCGACGAAAAGCTCCCCGTTGCGGTCCGCGATGCGCCAGACCTTCGGGTGTCACGCGCCTTTTTGCAACTTGCCCAAAGCGCGATCCTTCACACTGACAGCGGCAGATTTTCGCTGCTCTATCGAGTGCTGTTTCGGCTGCAGCGGCAATTTGGTCTGATGAATGACAAGGCCGATTTCGACGTGCGGCAGATGGAGAATCTCGCGCGTCAGGTCCGGCGCGACATTCACAAGATGCGTGCCTTTGTCCGCTTTCGGGTGATGGATGAAGGAGTGGCGGACGAGCGCTATGTTGCATGGTTCGAACCCGATCATCACATCCTGCGTGCCAATGCGGCTTTCTTCACGCGCCGCTTTACTGCCATGCGCTGGTCAATTCTCACCCCTAAGGGCAGCATGCATTGGGATGGCAAAGTCCTTTCGGAAGGGCCGCCAGCCACCCGAGCGGATGCGCCTTCGGGTGATCTGGTAGAAGTGCTGTGGCGGAAATATTATGCGTCCATCTTCAATCCGGCACGGCTCAAAGTCGGCGCAATGTTGAAGGAAATGCCTCGAAAATACTGGAAAAACCTGCCCGAAGCGACGCTTATCCCTGAACTGATCGCGGGGGCGCAGGCCCGCGAAGCACAGATGGTTGAAGCTGGAGCGCAGGACTTCGGCGACCGCCCCGAAAGACTGGATATGATTGCCGGGGCGATCCAGACGTGCAGGCGCTGTGCTATTGGCTGCAATGGCACCCGTGCAGTCATGGGTGAAGGGCCGGAACAGGCCCAACTGATGATCGTCGGCGAACAGCCGGGTGACAGCGAAGAGCGGGAAGGGCGCCCATTTGTTGGCCCTGCAGGGCATGTATTGCACAGCCATCTGGCAGCGGCAGGGATCAGCGCTGCGCAAGCGTATGTGACCAACGCGGTCAAGCATTTCAAGTTTACATCTGGCGGCAAGAGACGACTACATCAGTCGCCGTCAGCACGCGAAATCGATGTTTGCCGCTGGTGGCTGGAAGGAGAGCATGCGCTGGTGCGTCCGCGCCTGGTCCTTGCTTTGGGATCCAGTGCTGCCCGAGCAATACTGGGCAAGACGGTCAGCGTCCAGAAAGAGCGGGGGAGGCCGCTTAAGCTGGAAGACGGGAGCGAATTGTGGATCACCACGCATCCCAGCTACCTTCTGCGTTTGGATGACCCTGCCCGCGAAACGGAAGAGAGCAGGTTTCGCAACGATTTGCAGCAGGTTTCTGCAAGACTTCGGGAATTTCCCGAATGACTTGAGGGAGGCAGTCCCGTTCAGGTGCGCAGCCGTTCTATCCCCTGTGCCAGTGCAACATATAATTTGCCCATATCCGATGACAAAAGCGTCACTCCAAGAGCATTGCCATCGCGCGTGGCAAGGAGTTGGCGAAGCATTGATTCGAAATCATGGATGTAGCGGTTGACGTGTTCGCGAAATTCGCTGTCACTTTCGTAGTGACCTTGAACCGATTTGGCCTCGGCGCTTTCCAGCAGCGTCACGGCGCGGCGCGTGAATATGCCTCGATCGCCCCGCAAATAGGACGCCCACGCGGTTTCCGACACGTCGGTCGACAACGCTTTGGCAATATCGATAGCTGACGAATTGAGCGATTCGGTAATCAGCGCGGCGCGGCGGGCAAAGTCGTTGTCGACCTGTTCCTCCGCTCTTTCCCGCGCGCGGGAAACGCGAGCTTCGAGATTGCCTGCCAATTCATCGACCTTGGTCAACTGATCGCGCATGGCGATGGCTGTATCGCGACTTGCCAGAGCAGCGGAATCAATAGCCTCTTCGAGACGCCCGACCAATTCGGCGGCGCGGCCCTGAAGTACGCGAGAGATGGCCGCGCTGCTTTGCTCGCCAAGCTGGGCCGCCAGCGCATCAATCTGATCGGCCGTGCTGGCACGCAAGGTGTCCCCTGCCGTAGCGGCTGCGTTGGCCAGATTGGCAAGGGCACCTGCCAGTCGGTCCTCAATGTCTTGAGACAGCGCGGTGCTGGTTTGGCGCGCTTCTTCCAGAGTCTTTTGCAAAGCGGCAATCTGTTGCTGGCGCTCATCAGATTGCCGCGTCAGGCCTTCTTGCGCGGTGTGAAGTTCGGCAAGTGTTGCCGCAACTTCGTTTCGCGCCGAGCCGACCGTTTGTGCCAGAACACGTCCACCATCGCCCGCTTCACGCAAGGTATCCCGCAAGGTGAAAACGCGGTCTTCAAGCCCTTTTAGGCCAGCTTCGGTGCTGCGTAGCGCTTCGGGCATCTGGGTTCGGGTATGGTCGGCGCCAGCCTGCACAAGTTCAAGCAGGCGCACAGCCGAATCAGTCAGTTCCCCGATTTCCAGATCGGTGCCTGAAAGAGCGTGACGCATTTCGCCAAGACGGGTGTTGAGCCGTACAATCGCGCTGTCGACAATTTCAGCGGTATGTCCGCCCTGTTCACCTGAATTGCGAATAACATCAGAGAGTGCATTGATCTGCTTTTCGATCTTGGCGCATTGCATCGCCAAACGCTCAACCTCAGCGAGCTGGCTTTTGCGCTGGGCATCGATTGCCTGATCGAAATCAGCAAGTTTTGCCGCCAGTGCTTCTGCTGATGCAGCGGCGGCCTGTTCCATTGCGGCACGACGGCGGGCAATCGCTTCGTCAATCTGGGCAAGGCGGTTATCAAGCGCGGCGCCCTGTTCTGCTGCGGTTGCTTCTGCGCTGGCATGGCGGCGCGCCAGATGATCGGCCAGATCGGAGGACTGATCGTGAAGAGCGGATGTCAGTGAACGGGCAGAGTGTTCAAAACTGCCAAGACGTTGGGCTGCTTCAGAAATGACAGTTTCATGTGCGGTTGAAAGTTGCTGCAACGCGGTCTGTAGTGTTTGTGCGTGGCTGTCAGTGCGTGCGCGCCATGCTTCAAGTGCAGCTGTTTCGGCTTGGGCGGCGGCGTGTGCCTGCTCATTGCTGCGTGCGCGAAGCGTTTCGAAACGGCCTTCGGCTAGCTGTGCCAAATCTTCGGAAGCGCGCGAAAATCCGGCAAGGGCGGTATCAACCCTTTCACGGAACGAGATGACTTGCCGTTCGCTGGCAAGGCCGAATTCGTTGAGGCGCTGGAACCCCGAAACCAGTTCTTCCAGTTGCAGGTGTGCGCTGCGTCCGGCATTGCCGATATTGTTGGTGACGTCTTTCGCCGCATGGGCGATCACCGGGAGCTGGCTGCGCAGCTTGTCCATATTGTCCAGCGCGTTGGTTGAAACCTGCGCGATCAGGTCAATCCGCATGCCGTTTTGCGTGACCAACTCTTCAAGGCGCGTTGCACTACCCGAAAGACGTTCTGTCGCGACACGGCCAAGAGATTCAAGGTCACGCGACTGGGCAGCGATGAATTCGCGGGCGAGGGAAAGCTCAGTGTTCAGTCCGGTCAGTCGCTTTTCAAGCCGGGCTGCTTCGTTGGCCAGCGCCAGCGAAACATCACCAAAACGCGCAGCTTCGCGTTTGCTTGTACGCATTATGACAAGCAACAAAACGAGTGCGAGCAGCACAGGAACCGACCATTGCGCGATCCAGTCGATCCACTGAGGGGCGGTTGCACCGGTAGCACCGCCCGGCATGACTATCGTCCAGACAAACACGCCAGTCCAAATTGCCACGCATGCCAGTGTCAGCGATGGCGCGATCCAGCTTCGATCGGATGACGAGGGGGAATCATCTGCATGCCATCCGGCAAAAGCTTCATCCGCACTAGCTTCCGCGCAGGCCTGAGCAATGTGGGCATCCTGTGCCAGATCAGCGCCAAAGCTGACGTCCGGCTCGGTGCTTTCGATCGGAATGATCCGTGTTCCCCCGTTCATAGGCGGTGGCATATCACGAATTGCGATGGGGCATAAACCCTGCCTTAACATTTCAGCCCGTAGCATATTCGTATGGCCTATGAAGGTGGTTCTCTTGATGCCAACCTGGCGGTTGCTGCCGGGTATGATCCCGAACTAGTGCGCGAATTGCGCGCGGCGTTTATCGAAAGCGCCGAGCGTCAGGTCGATTTGCTGGGCCGTGCGCGCTGTGACGGTAACTGGCATGTCGCGGCCATGCGGCTGAAGGGGCTGGCGGCCAGTTTTCACGCTGACGGCCTTCTTGATCTTGCCGAACAAGCGGTAGACAGTGCGCCGGGTGACCCGGCCATTCTACGGCGGCTGCACCAAATGCTCGCAGACATGACGGTTAATCCCTGAAAACTGGCCGTGCTTCTTGGCAGCGGTGTCGGCAACCCCTACGATAGCCCGACAGGAGGCTTTTCTTGCGGGTCGCAGTTCTATCGTTGATTGAATCTGCCGGTGATGAACCGGATGTGCTACGCGGCTATTTGCCGATTGGTGGCCGGTCGATCTTGCGCCATCAGATTGGTTTGGCGCTGTCGCTGGGATGCAAGCGCATTGTGGTGATGGCCGAGGCTATCAGCGGCGAACTGGTGGCCATGCAGCACGCAGCAGAACGCGGCGGCGCACAATTTCACGTCATTGCAACCGCGCGCATGCTGGCACCTCTGCTACTGCCTGATGATGATGTTTTCGTTCTGGGTGACGGGCTGCTGGTCATGCCGGATGCTGCGCGTGAAATGCTCGATGCTGGCCCCGTGGTGCTGACATTGCCTGTTGAAACCGCCTTACCGCTGGGGTTTGAGCGGATTGATATCAACTATGCGTTTGCTGCCGCGATGCGTTTTCCTGGAAGAGTGGCGGCAGGACTTGCAGAATTGCCGCCGGAATGGAATGTTCAGTCGGCGTTGCTGCGCCTTGCCGCGCAGGCGCGGATCGCACATCGCGGCGTTCCGGCCAGTCTGCTGAATGATGGCCGGTGGAACATCGTCCGGACCGAAGCAGAAGCGCACCGGGTGGAGCGGCAATGGCTCAACCTACATACCACCAAGTCTTCTGCTGGCTCGGCTACTCCCGGTGAACGGTTGACAACCCTGATCGTGCGACGCCTTGGCCCGGCGATGCTTCATGCCGGAACCCGGCCTGCCTTGGCCGGAGTGGCGGCGGGGGCGGTTGGATTGCTGGGAGGTGGCCTTGGCTGGTTGGGGCACTTCGCCATCGGCTTCTTGCTGCTGGGCCTTGGCTGGATGGTCGAGCGGGTGGCCAGCCTGCTTGGCCAGATTGAACGCAATTCTCTGCTGGTTTCAGGGTCTGCTCGACGCGGTGTGGCCATCTTTCATCTGCTTATTGATGCAGGCTTCGTAACTTTGGCCACTTGGCGCTGCGAATTGCCACCGGGTCACGGATGGCCGTGGGGAGCGGCGGCATTCGCCCCGGTTTTGCTGATCGGCATGATGCGGCTTGTGCCGCTGGCATTGGCGAATCGGCCATGGAGCCGCTGGCTGGAGGATCGTTTACTGACAGGATGCGTGCTGGCAATCGTCAGTATTTTCCTGCCGTTCGATGCTGCCGTTGCGCTTGCAGTGCTGGGCTTACTGGGCACCTGTCTGTTTGCGCTGCAATTTGAAGGCAGTTCGCCTAACCCGCGATTAACTAGTGAGGCGTAAGAGCGGGGCATGGCATTGACCGCAATTCCCGGCACCGAGCATCTGGCAATAGAAGCGCTGTTGCGTGACGATCTGCTGCAAGCGGATCAGGCTCTAATGCACGTGCAGCCCATCCTGCGTCACTTGCTGCGCAATGACGATAGCGCAATTTTCAGCGACGAAGTTATCGCGCGCGTTCGTGGAATGCTGGCCGATCTGGGCCGACAACTTGTCCGTGCGCTGGATGATGCTGCCGGTTTTGCCCGCCCCGCCGGGCTGAACGGTGTTTCCGGACTGGTAGACGCCTTGGCCGCACAAGGCGAGTTGCTGAATCATCTGCACATGCTGGCGCTGGAATGGCAGTTGACCGAAAAGTTGCAGGCAAGGTTGGGCGTCGATCCCGTGCTGACGCCGCTGATGCAGGATTTCGTTGCTTCGGTTGATCCTGATATCGCTGCGCGAGGAATGAATCTGCTGGCAGCCCAAGCCCGGTTTGGACAGGCCATTCGTCGTATGCAGCTTCCGCTGGTGGAATTGCCCATCGATCTGCATGATCTGACGATCGAAGTGATGCGCGCCAGTCTTGCAGATGATGTGGTGGGGGCTGCTGCGGCTGATGAGGCGGCGGTGTTTCTGCGCCATGCGCGTGGGGCGCATGCGGGGCGGGTCGATCTGTTAGGGCATGCTATCCAAGCCGTGGGCGATGATCGGCGTGATGCATTGTTGCTGGAAAATGCAGGTGCTGCGCTGTTCGTCACCGCAATTGCAGCGCGAGCCGGCATGTCGCGCGATATGGCGATCATGGTTACGGTCGAAAGCCAAATGTTGCGCCTGGGTCTTTTGCTGACATCTGTGGGATTGGAGCGCGAACGGATTGCTTCAGTGTTTGCCGCGCTACATCCTGAATGTGCGGTGCCAGACGCCGTGGCTGATCTTGACGCGGCCCGTGCTGCAAAATTGCTGGCTGAATCGCCCTGCTCCCATCAATCTTTGGGTAGAGGCTAACATGACAGCGGCGGGGCCGATCCACGCCCGATGCGATGGCGCAGATAAACTGGTCGAAGCGGACGAAATGCTGGCCGCGTTACAATTGCGTGCGGGCGGAACCTTTCCAGGACCGATGGCCTTGCCGCCGCTGCTGGCGCTTGTGCGGCGTGCCCGGCTTTCAGGGGCTATGCTGGCAGAAATGCTGACTGTGCGTGATGATGCGCAGCCGGTTTCGTTTCGTGCCGCTGTCTGGCCTGATGGGGCGGGGACACGCATAGAGATTACCGGTTGGCGGCTTGCTGATGAGGCATGGCAGCATGATGACGGCAGGGCCGAGGCGCTGATGCGCCAGCTTGCCGAGGCACATGTGGTTCTGGATGCAGAACAAAGGATCATTTCGGGCACGGTCGATGCGCCAGATCTGGCGTGCTATGCTGCGGCGTTGCGGCAGGGATTTGGCCGATACTGGACTGATATGGTCACGTTGCGCGGCAGCAGCCATCGTCAACCGCTGCACTGGCGGTTGCTGGATGATGCGGCTCTTGATGTTCCGGGATCGGAGCGTCCGTGGAAGGTGCGGTTGCTGCCTTTGCAGGCCGGTGGTTTTGAACTGCTGTTGATTGCCGAAACGGTGCTGTCGTCGCCCGCGGAAACCTTCCCGTGCGAAGGGGGGGACGTATCGCCTTTCAAGGGCTTGCTTGGCAGCAATCTGGCGCCAGCATTGCGGCAGCCGTTGAATCGGATTGTGGCCAATGCTGAAACCATCCGTACCCGCCTTGCCGGGCCGCTGGCGGAACAGTACGTTGGCTATGCGGGCGATATTGCCGAAGCTGGGCGGCATTTGCTCGGGTTGGTCGAAGACCTGTCTGATCTGGAAACGGTCGAGGATGCCCATTTTGCACCTCTGCCCGATCATATCGACCTTGCCGATTGCGCGCGCCGGGCTGCAGGTATTCTGGGCGTGCGGGCGCAGGAGCGGGGCATTGCCGTAGTAGTTCCCGCGCTTGATCTTCGTACACCTGCGATTGGTGAATTCCGTCGCGTTCTGCAGATCCTGATAAACCTGATCGGCAATGCTATCCGCTATACGCCGGGGCGAACCACCGTGCAGGTTGAAACCGGCGTCGATGGTGATGTCTCCTGGCTCGCGGTCATCGACGAGGGTGATGGCATCTCGCCTGAACAGGCCGAAAAGGTGTTCGAAAAGTTTGAACGACTTGGCCGTAGCGGCGATGGCGGCAGTGGCCTAGGCCTGTATATCTCGCGCAAACTGGCCCGTGCGATGGGTGGTGATCTGGCAGTATGCAATGATGCAGGTGGGGGCGCATGTTTCGTGCTGAGCTTGCCGGCCGATCTGGCCGCTTCGGTTCAGGCCAGCGCCTGAAGCCTTATCAGCGGCGACGCTTTGCCCGCCACAGGGCAAACACGCCCAACAACATCAATCCGGCGCCGATGAACGCCCACTGGCGTTGCACCAGCATAAAGCTTGATGCGGGCCACATTATAATGCCCATGCCCTGACCGACCCAAAGGCCGCCAACCAGAATTGCGGCGATACCGAATATCCGAAGAAGCATCGCCATCGCTACAATTCCTTGTTTTTCGGCTTTCGCTCAACGGCATATGATAGCGCGCCGTTGAGCCGGTATAGAAAGCTGGCGCGGCGCTTTGGAAAGCGGCCGCGCCTTCAATTACCTCAGCGTTCGCTCAAAGGCACATAATCGCGCGCCGTAGGGCCGGTGTAGAGCTGGCGCGGACGCCCGATCTTCTGGCCTGGATCGCTAATCATTTCGTTCCATTGCGCGACCCAGCCCACGGTACGGGCAAGGGCGAACAGCACTGTAAACATCGTGGTCGGGAAACCGATGGCCGAAAGGATGATACCCGAATAGAAGTCCACGTTCGGGAACAGCTTCTTTTCCGCAAAGTAGGGATCGCTCAGGGCGATTTCTTCAAGGCGCAGCGCGGTTTCGAACAGTGGATCCTGCACATTGAGTGCTGCAAACACTTCACGTACGGTCGACTGCATCACAGTCGCGCGCGGATCGTAGTTCTTGTACACGCGATGGCCGAAGCCCATCAGGCGGAACGGATCGTTCTTGTCCTTGGCACGGTCGATGTAGTGCTGGATCTTGTCCGGCGTGCCGATTTCCTTGAGCATGTTCAGCGCGGCTTCGTTGGCGCCGCCATGCGCCGGGCCCCACAGGCAAGCGATGCCTGCTGCAATACAGGCGAACGGATTGGCACCCGACGATCCGGCCAGACGCACGGTCGACGTTGATGCGTTTTGTTCGTGGTCGGCATGAAGCGTGAAGATGCGGTCCATCGCCTTTTCAACGGCGGGAACCACTTCGTATTCTTCCGCCGGCACGCCGAAGGTCATCTTCAGAAAGTTGCCGGTGTAGGATAGCTTGTTGTCAGGATAGACGAAGGGCTGGCCGACCGAATACTTGTAGGCCATGGCCGCGATCGTCGGCATCTTCGCGATCAGGCGGTGCGAGCTGATCTTGCGGTGCTGTGGATCGGAAATGTCCGTGCTGTCATGATAGAACGCCGACAGCGCGCCAACCACACCGCACATGATCGCCATCGGGTGCGCATCGCGGCGGAACCCGCGATAGAACGTGGCAAGCTGTTCGTGCAGCATGGTGTGGCGCGTGATGGTGCGCGAAAAGTCCGACAGTTCCTTCTGACTGGGCAGTTCACCGTTCAGCAGCAGATAGCTGACTTCCATGAACGACGAATGTTCAGCCAACTGGCCAATCGGGTAACCGCGATGCAGAAGCACGCCTTCATCACCATCGATATAGGTGAGGGCGGAATCGCAGCTCGCCGTCGATGTGAAGCCGGGATCATATGTGAACATGCCCGTCTGGCCATAGAGCTTGCGGATATCGATGACATCCGGGCCGATGGTGCCGCTCTTCACCGGCATATCGATAGTGTTGCCGCCAGCGGTCAAAGAAGCCTGGTTATCGCTCACGCTTAGCCCTCCTTTTATATCTTTAACATGCAATTGGCTGCTCAGGCTCAAGCCGCATGGTCGCGAATACGCGCCAGCGACTCGTTCTTGCCGAGCAGCGCCAATACGTCGAAAATGCCCGGCGAGGTAGCCTGTCCCGTCAAGCTTGCGCGTAACGGTTGGGCAATCTTGCCCAGACCTATCCCTAGCTCCTCAGCCATTTGTTTTACCGTGGCCTCCAGTTTTTCGGTTGTCCAGCCGTTTTCAACATCAAGAACCCCCGCAACTTTCGTCAGGATGGCACGGGCTTCATCGGTGAGTATGGCCGCGGCCTTTTCCACCAGAGGAAGTGGCCGTTGCGCGAACAGGAACACTGCGCCAGCAGCCAGTTCGTGCAGGTCAGCCGCACGCACTTTCAGCACCGGCATGGCCTGCGTCAGCAGTTCCATCCCGCTTTCTGCCGAGAATGACGGAGCCAGCTTTGCAAGAAGCGGTGCAACCAAAGCGGCCAGACGCGCATCATCGGCCTCGCGGATATAGTGCCCGTTAAGGTTCAACAGCTTTTTCATGTCGAACCGCGATGCGCCCTTGTTCACATCGCCAATGTCGAACCATTCCACGGCCTGTTCGCGGCTGATGATTTCATCATCGCCATGGCCCCAGCCAAGGCGGAGCAGATAGTTGAATACCGCTTCTGGCAGCAGGCCCATCTCGTCACGATAGGCATCGACCCCCAGCGCGCCGTGACGCTTCGACAGCTTGGCCCCGTCAGCGCCATGAATCAGCGGAATGTGCGCATAGATCGGGTCCGGCCAGTTGCCGTCAATTGCGTTCATGCCGCGAACGATGACCAACTGGCGGAAGGCGTTGTTGATATGGTCGTCGCCTCGGATCACATGGGTCACCCCCATATCGTGATCGTCGACCACCACGGCCAACATGTAGGTCGGAGTTCCGTCAGAACGCAGGACGATGAAATCATCCAGTTCGCTGTTCTGCACGGTGATTGAGCCCTGCACCTTGTCGTCAATCAACGTTTCGCCCTCACGCGGGGCTTTCATGCGGACGACATAGGGCTGGCCTTCCGGCCACTGATCGGAGGTTGCATCGCGCCATTCACTATCAATGCGGAACGGGCGGCGTTCTGCCTGTGCCTGTTCACGCCGCGCGGCCAGCTCTTCCTGCGTCAAATAGCAGCGATAGGCATAGCCCGCATCAAGCAGCTTGTGCGCGACTTCGGCGTGACGATCCGACCGGGCAAACTGGAATACTGGCGCCTCATCGCCGGCAAGGCCCAGCCATTCCAGTCCGTCAAAGATTGCTTCAATGGCCGCATCGGTTGATCGCGCACGGTCGGTATCTTCGATACGCAGGAGATAGGTGCCGCCATTGCGTTTGGCATAAAGCCAGTTGAACAGCGCGGTGCGTGCGCCGCCAATATGCAGAAAGCCCGTTGGTGACGGGGCAAAGCGGGTAACCACACGGCCTTCTTCGCGTGATCCTGCAGAAACGGTGTCAGTGGCGCTTGCCATTGGCCGCGCTTTCCTTCCCTGTGAAAACCATGGCGTCCCCGGCAGAAGATGGACTCGCAGCAGAATATCCTGCTGACGGCCCGGTCGAAGCACCGGTGGAACGCGCGGGGCATTGCGGCATCCGCGCGCGATTGTCCAGCGTGCTTGATAGCGTTGAGGCGTTCCTCGAAGCGCATCCGTTTGAGCGCGGGCCGTGGCTTGTCGTCGCCTTTGCCACGGGTATCGTGGCGTGGGTAGCCTTACCCCTTCCCCAGCATTGGATCGCCTTCCTTTTAATGGGGGCTGCAACGGCGATTCTGGTGTTGATTCGTGTGGATGAGGCGCGATTGGGTCGCCTGCGTCTTGCCTTGACCGGCCTTGCGATAATGGCGTGCGCCGGGATGGTCACAATATGGGGAAAATCGGTGCTGGTCGGTCAACCCGGCGTTTCTGCGCCGCGCGTTGTTCGGATGGAAGGCCAAGTGGTCGAACGGCGCGAAGAACCGGCAAAACTTCGCGTACGACTGCTATTGCGCGTGCATCTGGCAGACTTTCCTGAACCTGTGTTGGTGCGTGTGAATGTGCCAGACGAAGACGACGTGCCCGAAGCGCAGGCAAGTGCTGTCGTGCGTCTGCGTGCCAGATTGATGCCACCAGCTTCGCCCATGCTGCCCGGAGCCTATGATTTTGCGCGCGCTGCTTGGTTCGACGGGATTGCCGCCACTGGTAGCGTTCTTGGCAAAGTCGAGGTCGTCCGTTCGCCGGACCGAGCCTTCAGCCTGCGCGGTTTGCAATCGGCGCTTGCTACCCATATTCGTGCGAAGCTTGGCGGGTCACCCGGCAACATAGCAGCAGCACTTGCCAGCGGTGACCGTGGCGCCATTGCCATCGCCGATGAAGAGGCAATGCGCGATGCCGGGCTTACACACTTGCTGTCGATTTCAGGGCTGCATGTCAGCGCTTTGGTTGGCGCGGTTTACTGGATCGTGGCGCGTGTGCTGGCTTTCATTCCGTGGATTGCGCTGCGTGTGAGGGTTCCTATTGCCGCAGCGCTGGCCGGAGCACTGGCCGGCATTGCCTATACCCTGCTGACAGGTGCAGAAGTGCCAACCGTGCGGTCATGTATTGGGGCGTTGCTGGTGTTGGGTGCGCTGGCGCTGGGCCGTGATCCTCTATCATTCAGAATGTTGGCGGCAGGCGGGCTGCTGGTCATGCTGTTCTGGCCAGAAGCCGTGCTGGGACCAAGTTTCCAGATGAGCTTCAGTGCGGTCATTGCCATCATCGCGTTTCATTCGGCTGCCCCAGTGCGGGGCTTCCTTTCGGGCGATCATCGTGGCCTGCTCGTGCGTTTTGCGCGAAGCCTTGTCCTTCTGCTGGCAACAGGCGTGGTGATCGAACTGGCGCTAATGCCTATTGGTCTGTTCCACTTTCATCGGGCAGGCATTTATGGAGCGCTGGCCAATGTGGTGGCCATCCCGCTTACCACGTTCATTACCATGCCGCTGATCGGTCTGGCGTTGTTGTTTGACCTTGGCGGGCTGGGCGGATGGCTATGGTGGATGGCGGGTCAATCGCTGCACCTGCTGCTTGCGATAGCCCATTTCGTCGCCGCGCGCCCCGGCGCGGTCACCATGCTTCCTGCGGTTACTCCGTGGAGTTTTGCGCTTTTTGTAGCTGGAATGCTGTGGCTCGCGCTGTGGACGGGCCGGGTCCGGCTGTGGGGTGCGCTGCCCGCGTCATTTGCGCTGATTATTATGGTGACAGTGCCTGTTCCCGATATCCTGATAACCGGAGATGGGCATCATATCGGCATTACCGGTGAAGGCGACAAGTTGCTGGTGCTGCGGTCCGGGCGTGGCAGCTACATGCGCGATAGTCTGCTGGAACTGGCCGGTATGGACGGGGACTTGCAGACTTTCGATGACTGGCCCGGTGCGAATTGCTCTGCTGATTTTTGCACCCTTGCCCTTGTGCGCGGTGGAAGGCGTTTTACCCTGTTGGCTGCCCGAACCCGCAACTATATTGATGAAATGGAACTTACCGCTGCGTGCGAGCGGGTTGATATCGTCATCGCAGACCGGCGTTTGCCATTCGCTTGTCACCCGCGCATGATGAAAGCGGATCGTCAGTTCCTTGCTACAACTGGTGGCCTTGCCATAAATCTTGCTACTGGTGAAATTCGCAGTGTTGCCCAGACACAAGGGCAACATGGCTGGTATCGATGGCCCGAGCCGGCACAAAGCTATCAGCGTAAGCCTGCGCCTTCGGAAAGCGTGCCCGACATTGGCGCGACAACCCAACGTTCGCCGTTACAAAAGTGATCGCCGGAGTATCTACAACCCCAGTTATAAATACTGGCATCTTAACAATGACAGGCAACAAAGCTTGTAGGAATGTTCCTGCAAGCTTTGTTGCCGCGATAAAGACTTCGATGAAATGGCGCAGAAGAGTTGCATCTCTGCGATGAGGTCCGCATTTTCGTGGCTGGCGATCAGTTCTTAAACAGGGTGACACGCAGCAAGGCTGCCTGCCACCCTTCAAAACCGGGCATTACTATCAATGATAACGGCGCAGTAGCCCTGCCAGTTTGCCCTGAACCAGCACTTCGTCAGGGTGATAGAACTGCGGGTCATAGGCGGCATTGGCGGGGTCAAGCCGGATCAGGCCCTTCTCGCGGTGGAGGTATTTCAGCGTGGCTTCTTCACCTCGCACCAGTGCGACGACGATTTCGCCGTCGCGGGCAGAATCCGTCTTGCGTACAAGCGCGTAGTCACCGTCCAGGATTCCGGCTTCGACCATCGAATCGCCCGACACTTCAAGCGCGTAATGCTCCCCAGAACCCAGCAGGGCAGCGGGAACAGGCAGGGTGGCGCTGGATTCCAGCGCTTCGATGGGGACACCCGCAGCGATCTTGCCGTGGAGCGGAATCTCCACCACGTCATTTGCCGGAGTAGCCGCTTTTGCACTGCCGCGCAGCGGCAAAAGTGCGGTGTTGCCATTGGCGGCTTGTCTGACAGACGCAGAGGGAGCGGTTGCAGCAGATTTGCTGACCGCACTATCCGGCTGACGAAGCACTTCCAGCGCACGGGCGCGGTTGGGCAGGCGACGTATGAAGCCGCGTTCTTCCAGCGCGGATATCAACCGGTGAACGCCCGACTTGGACTTGAGATCAAGCGCTTCCTTCATCTCCTCGAACGAGGGAGATATACCGGATTCTTCCAAGCGCACCTGAATGAAAGTGAGCAGCTCGTGCTGCTTGCGCGTCAACATTGGCGGTCACTCCGCTGGTGAACGAATGCGGAACGGATAAGCAACCAAAGACGACTCGTCAAGCAATACCGCCATTGCCGAGCAGGTAGACCGGAACATTTGTTCCTGCCGCCTGTGCTTCGGCCCCAGCTACGCGCACGACCAGCGCGTTAGCGCGGGCTAGCGGGGTCAGCGCGCCTGAATCCTGCAAAGTATCCAGTGTTACCACATCGCCATCCCAGTAGGCGCGCAGGAACTCCATCCGGCTGCCGCCCTTGCCCATGTCGGAGGCGAGTCGCGCGGAGATTGTTTGCGGGAGAGCTTGCTCTGCACCCGCTGCCGCGCGCAGTAGCGGCAACAGGAACAGGTAGGCGGTGACGAAGGCTGAGGCGGGATTGCCTGGCAGGCCGAGGATGACTTGATTGCCGCGTCTGGCGACAAGCAGCGGCTTGCCCGGTTTGATCCCGATGCGCCAGAAATCGATCGTGGCACCGATCGCCTCCAGCGCGGGCCGTACCAGATCGTGATCGCCGACCGATGCGCCCCCACTCGTCACGATGATATCGGCATCGTGTGCGCTATCCAGTGCTGCGGCGAGGTCTTCCAGTCTGTCTGCGATCGGACCAACGTGGCGGATGACGGTGGGTAGAGATGCGGCCAGCGCGCAGAGCATTGGGCCGTTGCTGGCAGGAAGCTGGTGCAGAGCGAGCGGATGGCCTGCTGCGACCAGTTCATCGCCGCTGTCAATCACCGTCAGCTTCAGCGGGCGTCGCACGGGCAGGTGGCCGTGGCCGCCTGCGATGGCCAGAGCGATTTGTGCCGGGCCGATGCGTTCGCCAGCGGCAAGGAGTGCAGCTTGCGCCGAAAAATCCATGCCAGCCGGGCGGATGTGGCGTTCGGTCGGGGCTGGCGGTTCTCCGGTAAGGGTGAGGGTTTGCCCGTCGCTCGCGCTGTCTTCTTGCAAAAGCACCATGTCCGCGCTGCCGGGCACGATGGCGCCAGTGCTGATGCGGATGGCCTGTCCCGCGCCGATAACGCCTGCGAACGGATGGCCAGCCGCGCTTTCGCCGATAACCTGCCATGGGCCGGGTAGATCCGCGCTGCGCAGGGCATAACCGTCCATGGCGGAGAGCGGGGCGGCGGGCTGAGTGCGGCGGGCAGGGACCGTTTCGGCAATGTAGTGACCGAGGCATTCGGCCACTGCACGATGTTCAACCGGCAGTTGCGGCGCGAGCGCGAGCAGGCGGGCCTGCGCTTCGGCAAGGGGGAGTGGAGACGTTTTCATTCCGTTTCGGCGCGCCATGTGCCCGATTTGCCGCCGCGCTTTTCGATCAGGCGGATATTTTCGATCACCATGCCCTTATCTAGCGCCTTAGCCATGTCGTAGATGGTCAGCAACGCTACCGAAACTGCCGTAAGAGCTTCCATTTCTATCCCTGTCCGTCCGGTGAGCGAGGCAGTTGCGGTGCAGTGGATGGCGCTGGTGTTGAAGGTGAAATCGACGTTGACCGCATCAAGCGCAAGGGGGTGGCACAGTGGGATGAGATTGCCCGTTTGCTTGGCTGCCATGATCCCGGCGATGCGCGCAGGGCCAAGCACGTCGCCTTTGGGTGCGTTGCCGGTACAGATGGCGTTGAACGTATCGACATTCATCCTGATAGTGCCGCCGGCGATGGCCACGCGGTGCGTTTCGGCCTTCCCGCCGACATCGACCATACGCGCGGTGCCTTGCGTGTCGAGGTGGGTCAAATCGTTCATTATGCTTTGCGTCCCCCGGCGGAATAAGACCGAAGCAAGGCCTTGACGGGGTTTTTGTAAGTTTTCAACTTGTGAATGGCTGAACCAGGCAATTTCAATGTTTTGGTCGACTTTCGTTGATAAGGTTCATGCTGGCAGGCTGCGAATGTATAGGAAAACGTTTTTGCCCTTTGGATGGTCTGTTGAGAATTCTTTAGGGGAATGGCGGCAATATTACCGCCATGTCTGAAGAACTTCCGATGAGACGACTTGCCTTGCTGGTCGATGCCGAGAATATAAATCCTGAATATATGCGACAGATATTGCCGCAGGTTTTTAAGTTGGGTCGGCCATCCATTCAGTTTGCGTATGGAGATTTCAGTAATCCATCCGCAAAGCCGTGGGTCGAGTACCTGCGGGCGAATATCATTGAGGCGCGTCAGGTGACGCCCGCCCAATCAGGCAAGAATGCAGCGGATATCGCGCTTGTGGTCGATGCGATGAACCTCGCCCTTCGCGATAAATGCGATTGCATCTGCATCGTTTCGAGTGACCGTGATTTTGTGGCTCTCACGACATTCCTGAAAGCTGAAGGTATCGATGTGTTCGGTTTTGGCAAAGCTGGAACGAACAAGAAGTATCGCCAATCGTGTGCGAAGTTTTTTGAGCTTAACGAGGATGACGCTAAAGTCGCGCCGAAGCCTGCGCAAGCAGCCGTGCAACTTGCCATCAAAGATTGGCATCGCATTCGACAGGAAATTGCCCAACTGGCTGACAAGCAGGGCTGGACGCCATTGCAGGCGCTGGGCTGTGTGCTTGGCAAACATGCATTGCGTGCCAAAGATTATGGCGGAACGAATTGGGCGCAAGTTTTGGGCAAAATTTCTGAGGTCGAACTTTGCAAAGATGTGACTGGTCGACACAGTGTGCGGATTGTCGCGGCCAAGGCTGCTTGATTCACCTCACCAACCGAGCGTCGCGCATTCCATTATTCTGCGAATACCCCTTGTCCGTGACGGGACGGAATTTGGGTGTTAGCTTCCTTCGTGTCAGTAAGGGGGAGCGGGATGCGGAAGCTATGGGTTTTGCTGGGGGCTGTGGTGATTGCCGGCGGTGCGGGCTTTGCGTCGCTTGATCGGGAGACGCGCGGGCTGGTCATGGCTTTGCCGACCAATACTGATGTGCTGTTCTGGAATGAGCGGCAGCGCGATGCCGCTTTCCGGGCGATGGATCGGCTGCCGTTTCTGGCCAAGGCGAACGTGATTGCGCCATCGGCACGACCTATGGCGCTTCCGGCAGGCAAGCCGCTGACAATTCCCGGTATCGAGGATTACATGAGGCGCCAGCGTACGGCGGGGTTGGTGATTGTTCAAGACGGCAAAGTGCGGTTCGAACGGTATGGCCTGGACTTTGACGCAAAAGGTCGCTGGACCAGCTTTTCGGTGGCGAAATCGTTTACCTCGACGCTGGTGGGGGCCGCGGTTAAGGACGGCGCGATCCGCAGTCTGGACGACAAAATCAGTCAGTATATTCCGGGGCTGAAAGGCAGCGCTTATGATGATGTCAGCGTGCGCCAACTGCTGACCATGTCATCCGGCGTCCGCTGGAACGAGGATTACGGCGATCCCGATTCCGATGTGGCGAAGTTCAACGCGGCCAAGCCAGAAGCGGGAATGGATGCGACCGTAAGCTATATGCGAACATTGCCCCGCGCGCATCCACCGGGCGCAGTGTGGAATTACAACACCGGCGAGACGAACCTGATTGGCGTGCTTGTGTCATCGGCCACGGGCAAGACGCTCGCGACATATCTGCAGCAAAAGGTCTGGCAACCGGCAGGGATGGAGCAAGAAGCGACGTGGCTGCTGGGCAAGACTGGGCACGAGATTGGCGGTTGCTGCCTGCAGGCTGCCACACGTGACTTTGCTCGTTTCGGGCTGTTCGTGCTGGCCAATGGCAAAGACGGTGATGGGCGGCAAGTCGTGCCGCAGGACTGGTTTGCACAGGCGACGACCCGGCAGAAGGGTATTGGCCGCACCGGCAAAGGTTATGGCTTTCAGTGGTGGACTTATGACGACGGATCGTTTGCCGCGCAGGGCATCTTTGGCCAGGGCATTTTCATCGATCCCAAACGAAAGCTGGTGATCGCGAGCAATTCTGATTGGCCCAAGGCTAGCAGCGGGTCGCAACCTGTGCAGCGGGAGGCATTTTATCGGCAGGTTCAGGGGCTATTGGATAGGGAGTAGGGGATAGCGCCAGTATCCTTCTAAATCGACCGCACTGTCCGTAGTGGCATGCATAGAATCCGCAGGAAGCTTTCGCAGCGGCTTGGCCATTACCCTTCCAGTAACCCCCGTGTCGCCGCTTCGACATCGTTCTGGCGCATCAGGCTTTCGCCAACGAGGAAAGTACGGGCGCCGCATTTTTCAAGGCGGAGCAGATCGGCGTGGGTGTTGATGCCGCTTTCGGCCACGAGCAGCGTGCCGACAGGGGCCAGCCCAGCGAGGCGTTCGGTTGTGGCAAGGTCGGTTACGAAGCGCTTGAGGTCGCGGTTGTTAACACCGATCAGGCGGGATTTGAGCTGCGCCGCGCGTTCCATTTCCTGTTCGTTATGAACTTCGACCAGCGCATCCATGCCCTGTTCACGAGCAGCAGCTTCGATTTCGTCCATCTGCTGGTCTGACAGGCAGGCGGCTATGATCAGGATGGCGTCGGCGCCGATGGCACGGGCTTCAGCGCACTGCCACGGATCGACCATGAAATCCTTGCGGATGACTGGCAAAGTGCAGGCAGCGCGGGCTTCGACAAGGTAATCTTCATGCCCCTGAAAATAAGGCGCGTCGGTGAGGATGGAGAGACATGCGGCGCCGCCTGCCTGATAGGCGCGAGCGTGAGCGGCAGGATGGAAATCGGGGCGGATCAGGCCTTTGGACGGGCTGGCCTTCTTGATTTCGGCAATCAGGGCATAGCCGGTAGAGGCCTTTGCCCGTAGAGCGGCTTCGAAACCACGGGGTGCGGTCTGTTCGCTGGCGCGGGCGGCGAGTTCGGCAAGGCTGGCCGCGGCTTTGCGTGCGGCGACTTCGACGCGCTTGGTGTCGCAGATTTCAGTGAGTTTGTCGATCATGTCGCATATCCCTTTGCCGTCCGGTTTGCGTGAAGTCGAGAACGGATTTTGAGGCGATGGGACGATTTTTGCGGTGCTGGATCTCGCTCTGCGGTCAACGATGTGGTTGCAGGCAATAGCGTGACAAGGCAGGTTGACGATGCTAGGCGCGGGTTCGCTGATGTCGCCCCGATGGATGTTAGGGCGCTTTTTGCGGCCTTCCTGTTCGTCGAATGCGCCCGTAGCGCAAGGCCCATGGTCAGGCAGGTTCTGTCGGGCCGTGCCCGGCCCGCATGCGCAGGATCAGCCCTGATACAGGACCGATAGTGGCCCGATACTGGAAGGTAACAAACAATGGCAGCATACAAGGAACCCGGATTTGAAGCACGCCGCGACGCAGCCGCCGATGCGCGGGCGAAAGCTTTGGCTAAGCTGAAGGCAAAGGCTGAGGCGGCGGTCGACCCGGCAGTTCAGGCAGAGCGACTTGCCAAAGCTGAAGCGCGCGAAAAAGCTTTGGCTGAAAAGCAGGCCGCCGTGAAGGAAAAGCGCGAGCGGGAACAGGCTGAAAAGGCCGAGCGTGCTGCTGCGGCGGCGCGTGAAGCGGCAGCGGCTGCCGCACCGGTTGTTCAGCTGACCGAAGCAGAGCGCAAGGCGGCGCGTGATGCCCGCTATGCTGCACGCAAGGCGAGGCGCAAATAATCGTGAATGATTGCTCAAAGCCGGTGGCCGTTGCGGACCGCCCGGTCGTGGCCGACGACTATGGCCTGCAGCCTGGTGACGAACTGGTTGACACTGCACACGTGCCCAATGGAGCTAGGCTCCGGCTTATTCGCAATTGCGACGATTTTGCCATCCTGCTCGACGATAACGAGCTGATGAGCACCGATATCTATTCATCGGAAGTGGCCTTGGCTACAATGACGTGCAAACGTCTGGGGGAACGAGAGGCGCCGCAACTGCTTATTGGCGGCTACGGGCTTGGCTTCACCATGCGTGCGGCGCTGGACGTGCTGGGCCATGATGCCAGCGTTACTGTGGCCGAGATAGTGCCTGAGATTATCGATTGGGCGCGTGGCCCGATGAAGAGCCTGACTGCAGGAGGGCTTGACGATGCCCGCGTTCAGCTGGTGCAGGATGACGTGGCGATGCTGATCGACTGCGCGGTCGGGGCATATGACGCCATCTTGCTGGATGTAGACAATGGTCCTGAGGGTTTGACCCGGCGCGTCAACGACTGGCTCTATTCGAAATCAGGGCTGGAAGCGGCCATGACTGCATTGCGGCCGCACGGCATTCTTGCGGTATGGTCGGCCACCCCTGATGCGGAATTCGTGACCCTGCTGTCGCAGGCGGGTTTCGAGGTTGCCGTGGTGGCAGTGAAGGCCAACGACAAGGCAATCGGCAAGGATGCGTTCGAGCACGTCATCATTTTCGCGCAACGTGGTGGCGTAGTGGTGCAGCAGGTCTGAGATGATCTGCGGTTACAGTGCGTAGCGGCGGCGAGTGGTGGTGCGAAAAATCTGGCGGAAAGCGTCTGATGCGTAGTTATTGCGCCTTGTAACCGGGGGCGATTTATGATTCAGTCATGGATATGCAATCTCGCCGCGTCGCCATTCTTCCCAAAGACAGTCTGACCCAGTCACTTGCGCTGGTAGCTCTGCTGGTGCTGGGTGCGGCGGGCATTGCCGGCCCCAGCGGATTGCTGGCCTGGGGCGAAAACGCCCGCCTGCTGGAACAGAGGCAGGATGAAATTGCGGCCCTTACGGCGGAGCGGGATCGGTTGAGGAACCGGGTGGCACTGCTGGACCGGCGCGGGGCTGATCCCGACCTTGTCGGTGAACTGTTGCGCCGCAATCTGAACGTCGCTCATCCTGACGAACTGGTGCTCCCTGTCGAAAATTGAGCCGGTTTTGACCGGAGTGGCAGGGGCGCAAAAGGCGTCCTTTCTGTAATCGGCCATTTCCACGGCTGCATTTCCTTGCAAGATACGGAACAGAATGGCGGCACAGGTCTTTGTGCAATATGCGGTCATGGCCGGGCATTCGTGTAACAGCGAAGCGCGCAGGTCTTGGGTCATTTGGCAGGGAGCCGGTTCTGGATACGCAGCAGGATGATCTCACGGATCAAGCCACGGATAATTCTGCGGGCCATGCAGGTATATCGCCTTCGGTGTGGCGTTACGTCATGGCATCGCGCGCGCATGCCGTGGTGGATGCTGCAGACTACTTTTCATTGATGCGCGAAGCAATGATGCGCGCCCGGCAGCGGATCATGCTGATTGGGTGGGACTTTGATACGCGCATTATCATTGGCGGTGGCAGGCGTTGGTGGAATCTGCCCCGGCGTAAGGTATCGCCTGCGCGACTTGGCACTTTTGTGGTTTGGCTGGCGAACCGACGCAAGCGGTTGGACGTGCGGGTGCTCAAGTGGAATTTTGGCGCGTTGAAGGCGGTGTTTCGCGGCACGATGATGTTTGATCTGCTGCGCTGGTGGCGGCATCCGCGCATCGTGTTCAAGCTGGATAGCGCACATCCGCTGGGCTGCAGTCACCATCAGAAAATTGCCGTGATTGACGATCGCTTTGCCGTGTGTGGCGGCATCGACATGGCGGGTGACCGGTGGGATACGCCAGCACACCTTGATGAAGACCCTCGCCGCAAACGCCCTGCCGGTAAGCTCTATGGCCCATGGCACGATTGCACGATGCTGATGGAAGGCGAGGCGGCGAGTGTATTGGGCGCATTTGGACGCAAGCGGTGGGAGCAGGCGGGCGGCAAACCCTTTGCCCCGTGCGCGCCGCAGGAAGCCTCGCCGTGGCCCGCGCGGATCGAGGCGGAGTTTCGCAACGTGGAGATCGGCATTGCGCGGACCCGTTCGCACTATGCCAACGCGGGGGAAGTGCGCGAAGTGGAGGCGCTGTTTCTGGAACAGATCGCGCGGGCAAAACGGTTCATCTATTTCGAGAACCAGTATTTTGCATCGCGCAAAATTGCCGAGGCGATTGCGCTGCGCATGGGTGAGTCTGACCCACCCGAAGTGGTGCTGGTGATGCCGGATAGTTCGGACGGATGGCTTGAGCAGGCTGCGATGGACGGAGCGCGAACGCGGCTGACCCAGTCGATCGAGCAGGTTGACCACAAACAGCGCTTTTCGATCTGGCATCCGGTAACCGCAGGCGGCGCACCGATTTATGTCCATTCCAAGCTGACCATCGTGGACGATGAAATCCTGCGCATTGGATCGGCCAATCTGAACAACCGGTCGATGGGGCTGGATAGCGAATGTGACGTGTTCATCGACTGCTCCCGCCCGGCCAATGGCCACTGCGGCCCACCGATCCACCGACTGCGCATGCAGTTGTTGGGGGAGCATTGCGGACTTGCTCCCGAACGGGTAGCGGACTTTCTTGACCAGCAGGGCAGCATGGCGGCGATGATCGCGGCGGCTCCGCAGGACGGTAAGCGCTTGAAACGCTTCGTTCCGCATGAGTTGAGCGACGCGGAAAAGGCGCTTGCCGACAATGAAGTGCTGGACCCCGAACGACCGGAGGAAATGCTCTCCTTCTATCGTCGGGGGTTGTTCAAAAGCCGTATTCTGCGGCGCCCGAAACGGTAATGACGGAATTTGGGGAGGGGTTGGAATGAGCAGTCTGATAAGGCCTGATGACGATGATGATCTGGCCCGTGGCAAGGTTGCGGTTCCTGACGATGTGCAGGAGGCAATACGCACCCTGATCCGCTGGTCGGGCGACGATCCGGCCCGTGAAGGCCTGCTGGATACGCCCAAGCGCGTGGCGCGGGCGTGGAAGGAATACTGTTCGGGATATGGCGATGATCCCGCGATCCATCTGGTCCGCCAATTTGAAGAAGTCGGCGGTTATGACGAGATAGTGCTGCTGAAGGACATTCCGTTCCAAAGTCATTGCGAACACCACATGGCACCGATCATCGGCAAGGCAGCGATTGCCTATTTGCCGCGCGACAAGGTGGTGGGCATTTCCAAGCTTGCGCGCGTTCTTCATGGCTTTGCTCGCCGCTTGCAGATTCAGGAACGGCTAACCGCCGAAGTTGCGCAATGTATCTGGGATAACCTGCGTCCGCATGGCGTTGCCGTGGTGATCGAGGCTAGCCACGCCTGCATGACCGCGCGCGGCGTGCGCACACCAGGCGTGGGCATGGTGACAAGCAGGTTGATGGGCACGTTTCTGGAGGATCAGAGAAGCCGCAAGGAAGTGTTGAGCCTGATGGGCTACTGATCCGGCAGTTGGGCAAAGAAACATTACAATTGCGTGTCTTGGGTAGCCAGACACGGATGGCTACGTTCCGCCCTGTCACCGGCGCAATAATGCCGGGGCAGTGCAGGAGACGCAAAATATGACAAACTTTATCCGAGCGGCAGCGCTTTCGGCCGTAATCGCAGGTGCGCTGATATCAGCGCCCGTAATGGCGCTGGAACACAAGGCCGTGATCGATCATCCAGCAGGTGACATTGCCGCTGATTATGCGGGATCGATGCGGATCGAAATGCGCCAGGCAGGCAGCGCAGGGCCAGGCGGGCGAGCGTCTTCGTTGCGGTGCAACTGGTCTGTTTCGTTAATAGTAGAACGCACCGCAGCCATTGGCAGTGCTCTTCAGGCGAAGCGATCAATGGAGCGTGACAATGCGCTGAAGGGTTCTGTGCCGGGATGGTGCTCTGCCGCCGGGAACGGTATCGAGCGCACGGTTGCAGCGAAAGCAGACAATCTGCACGCGACAATGATGGCCATGGTTGCGCAGGATCGATCTGTGATCCTCGTTGAAGCTGAGGGCGCAGCTTTGCGCCGTCGGAAAAGTTAAGGAGTTACCCAGAACATGACCGCCATTCGTTTCAAGCCCGACATTTGCTTGAAGATTGCAGCGACCTTAGCTGGTGCGCTGGTTCTCGCTTCTGCGGCACAGGCGCAATCGGTGGAATTCGGTGTGGAGGCGACGAACGATGAAGTGCGTCGTGGTCTGAGTTGGAGCGATGGCGAGATTTCCGCATCAAGTGAGGTGGCAGTCGGCTTGGCCGGGCTTGAGGTTTCGGCACGGGTGGCAATGCTGCGCCGGTCCGATCGCCATGCCAATGCCGAAGCCGTGGCCGATCTGGCGCTTGGCAAGGATTGGGATGCTGGTGCGTTCACCATACGTACTGAAGGGATTGCCCATGTCTTCGCGGGTGCGGATGCCGGGATGGATTATGGCGAGCTGGGGCTGGGCGCGCGCTATACCATCGGGCCGCTGCAATTAGGGACCAATGCGTTTTATGCGCCGAGTCAGGATGCGATTGGTGGTGACAATCTTTACCTTCGCGCAACCGCGCTGGCGGGTATTCCGGCGTTTCCAGTGAGTGTTATGGCGTCTGTCGGACACACAACGGGCGATACCAAAAATGCACGTTCGGCACGGTTGCGGCCCTTGGGTGACTACACCGACTGGAAGTTGGGCGTGGAATACAACCAGTGGCCGATCACGGTTGGCGTCGATTATATCGGCACCGATGTGGATACATCGGGGATTACGGTTTCGCCCTTTGCCGATCTGCGCCATGCTGGTGACAAGGTGGTGGGGCGCATCAGACTTTCATTCTGATCGGTTTGCGTTCGGTCAGGCTGTGATTTGATAAAGAAGCTCCCTCGCTTTCGCGGGGGAGCTTCTTTATCTGGTCCCTGGCGAGTTGGCAGGGACCAGATCGCTCAGATGCTGTCGAGCATGTGGTCCGCCGAGCTGACCTTGAAGTCACCCGGAGCTTCGACGAAGAGCTGTTCGACGACACCATCGTTGACGATCATCGAGAAACGCTGACCGCGCTTGCCTAGGCCAAAGCCCGAACCGTCCATTGTAAGGCCCAATGCTTCGGCCAGATCGCCGTTACCATCAGCCAGCATGGTCACGTCGGCCGAACCCGAAGCTGCGCCCCATGCCTTCATCACGAACGGATCGTTAACGGCGGTGCAAGCGATTTCGTCGATGCCCTTGGCCTTGAGATCGGCGGCCTTCTCGACATAGCCTGGCAGGTGCTTGGCCGAGCAGGTGGGCGTGAACGCGCCGGGAACCGAGAACAATGCAACCTTCTTGCCCTTGAAGTATTCAGCCGACTGAACCGCTTCCGGGCCTTCGGCGGTTGCCTTGACGATCTTCACGTCGGGCAGCGTGTCACCAACAGCGATAGTCATCCCCAAATTTCCTTTCGTTGCGACCGGGGCGCTTTGCCCCCGGACAGGTCTTGCCCAAGGGATATAGGCGAGGCGTGCCAAGGCGCAACCGGAGGGTTGCCCTTACAATACGATATAAAGAAATCTTTATGCGTTGTTTGCGCCAAGGCCCTTGCCACGCTATGGGGCGATTACGGCGCGCTCTGCGCGCGACATGAATTTCAGGAGAATACCTCGTGGCCAGCGTGCTTAACGCCCAGAACGATTATGTGATTGCGGATATCGGCCTTGCCGAATTTGGCCGCGCCGAAATCCGCATTGCCGAAACCGAAATGCCGGGGCTGATGGCGCTGCGAGAGGAATTTGGCGCTGCGCAGCCGCTAAAGGGCGCGCGCATCACCGGCAGCCTGCATATGACGATCCAGACTGCGGTGCTGATCGAAACGCTGGTGGCGCTGGGTGCCGATGTGCGCTGGGCCACCTGCAACATCTTTTCCACGCAGGACCATGCCGCCGCCGCTATTGCCGCTGCTGGTATTCCGGTGTTTGCGGTGAAGGGTGAAAGCCTTGCCGATTATTGGGACTATGTCGGATCGATCTTCGACTGGGGTGATGAGACGGCAAACTTGATTCTCGACGACGGCGGCGATGCCACCATGTTTGCGCTGTGGGGTGCGCGCGTGGAAGCAGGCGAAACGCTGTTCGAACCATCTAACGCTGAAGAAATCGAATTCGTCCGCGCCCTGAATGCATTCCTGAAGCGCAAACCGGGCTATCTAACCGCATCGGTAAAGGCGATCAAGGGTGTTTCGGAAGAGACGACCACCGGTGTCCATCGCCTGTATCAGATTGCCAAGGAGGGCAAGCTGCCGTTCCCCGCGATCAACGTGAACGACAGCGTTACCAAGTCAAAGTTCGACAATCTCTATGGCTGTAAGGAATCGTTGGTCGATGCGATCCGTCGTGCGACCGACGTGATGCTGGCGGGCAAGGTTGCGTGCGTTGCCGGGTTCGGCGACGTGGGCAAGGGCAGCGCCGCTTCGCTGCGCAACGGCGGCGCACGCGTGATGGTCACCGAAATCGACCCGATCTGCGCATTGCAGGCGGCGATGGAAGGCTATGAAGTTGTCACCATGGAAGAAGCGGTGACTCGGGCCGATATCTTCGTGACGGCGACCGGCAACGAAGATGTCATCACCGCCGAACACATGAAGGCGATGAAACCGATGAGCATCGTGTGCAATATAGGCCACTTCGACAGCGAGATTCAGATTGCGGCGCTGAACAACTATAACTGGACCGAAGTTAAGCCTGGCACCGATCTGGTGGAATTCCCCGATGGCAAGCAAATTATCATTCTGGCCAAGGGTCGTCTGGTGAACCTTGGCTGCGCCACCGGCCACCCCAGCTTCGTCATGAGCGCCAGCTTCACCAACCAGACGCTGGCCCAGATCGAACTGTTTACCAAGAACGATGCCTATAAGAACGACGTCTATGTTCTGCCCAAGCATCTGGATGAAAAGGTTGCTGCGCTGCATCTGGAAAAGCTGGGCGTGAAGCTGACCACGCTGAGCAAGAAGCAGGCGGATTATATTGGCGTGACGCAGGAAGGTCCGTTCAAACCGGACCACTATCGCTACTGATCCGGCACTGCTTTTTGAGCTGGTTAGAGGGCGGCGGATTTATCTGCCGCCCTTTTTGCGTTCCAGCACCATTGTAATCGATCGTCGGTGCGCATAGCGAAGACATGATGCCGTTGCTTAACCAGACCGTGCTGGTGCTGATTGGACTGCTGCTTGCCACATGGACGGCAGGGGCGGGGTGGCTCGTGCTTGAAGCGCGCCGCCGCGCCCGCAAGGGCGAAGCAGTGCAGCGGCAGGCGCGCAGGCTTGCCCGGATGATGGAGGAGGCACCCGCATTGCCCATGCTGGTGCGGGCGGACGGACGGATCGAAGGGCCGTCACGGCTTGCCGGTTGGCTGGGCTTTGACGCCATGCCCGGTTTCCTGACGGAACTGGATGCGGGCGAGCACGGGCTGGACGAGGTGGAGTTGGCGCGGTTTAGCGATGCGGTGCGCCGCGCGCAGAAGACCGGTAAGCCGTTCCGCATGGCGTTGACCCCGCGCGGCGGCAACCGCGCGATTGCAGCGCATGGCCACCTTGCCGACCCGCAGGTGTCGCCCGGCGGTGCGGCGCTGGTGTGGTTTTTCGACTTTTCTGACAGCGAGGCTGAACTGGTGCGTCTGCGCGCGGAAACCGGCAGGGCCAAGGCAGACTTTGCCGGACTTTCCGGCCTGATCGAAGCGGCGCCGCTGCCGATGTGGTTTCGCGGACCGGATCTGCGATTGCGACTGGTCAACAGCGCCTACGTCAAAGCAGTGGGGGCAGACAGCGCCGATGCGGTGATTGCCCATGGCACCGAACTGATCGAGCCGGTGGATGGGTTGAGCGCAGCACAAGTGGCGCGGCAGGCGCAAGCCCGCCGCGCGCCCGTCGAACGGTCGCTGCTGGCGACGATCAAGGGCCAGCGTCGCGCCATTAGGGTGACGGACCTGCCGTTGGGCGATGAAGGCGTGGCGGGATATGCGGCGGACATCGAGGAGATGGAGGAGTTGATCCGTCAATTCCGCCGCTTCCGTGAAGCGCAGCGGCAGATGCTGGATACACTGTCCGCCGGGATTGCGCAGTTTGATGAGAAACGGAATCTGGTTTTCGCCAACCAGCCTTTCCTGCGCATTTTTTCAGTGCCGCAGGCCTGGGTGGTGGATACCCCGCCGTTCGACCGTGTGCTTGACCGGATGCGTGATGCCGGGCGCCTGCCCGAAGTGCGCGATTTTCCCGAATGGCGGCGCGAGAGGCAGGGCTGGTTTCTGGCGCGCGAACCGCGTGAGGAATCGTGGCACTTGTCCGACGGCACGCACCTGCGCGTGGTTGGGCAGCCCATGCCGGATGGTGGGTTGCTGGTGATTTTTGAGGACAGGACCGAACAGCTTCAGCTTTCCGCCACGCGCGATACGCTGTTGCGCACCCGCACCGCCACATTCGACAACCTGTTTGAATCGCTGGCGGTGTTTGCGCCCGATGCACGGCTGCAATTGTGGAACCGTCGCTTTGCCGCCGACTGGGGGCTGGACGAGGAGTTCCTTGCCACGCATCCGCGCGCTGACGTGCTGCTGAACCGCATTGCCAGCCAGTTGAAGCGGCCAGCGCAGATCGGCACGATCACGCAGGTCATTCAAGGTGCGACGCTGGAGCGCAAGCAGCGCAGCGGCAGGCTGGCGCTGGCCGACGGGAGGCACTTTGCGCTGGCGGGCGTGCCGCTGCCTGATGGCAATGGCATGTTGACCGTGCTGGACATTACCGACAGCCAGAAGGCCGAAGCAGCGCTGCGCGAACGTAATGCGGCGCTGATGGAAGCGGATGCGGTAAAGACCCGCTTCATCGCCAATATGAGCTATGAATTCCGCACCCCGCTGACGTCCATCGGCGGCTTTGCGGAACTGCTGCAAAGTGGGCTTGTGGGGGCATTGAGCGACCAGCAGAAGGAATATGTCGACGCGATTCTGGCTTCGGTTGAGCGACTGGGTGAGCAGATCGAGAACGTGCTGGATCTTTCGCAAAGCGAGGCCGGGACACTGCCACTGGCGCAAGAGCAGGTGGAGATATTCCCGCTACTGACCGAAGTGGTACAAGAGCGGGCTGAGCGTTTTGTGGCGGCGGGGCTGACGCTGGATCTGCGCGGGGACAAGTCTTCGGGCATGGTGATGGGCGATGCGCGGCGGCTGCGCCGGGCCTTTGGCCAGTTGATCGACAATTCGATTGCGGCAACACCAGCAGGTGGTCGCATTCTGGTGGAAGCCGCGCGCAAGAAGGGTGGGCGGCTTCAGGTTGTGGTGTCCGACAATGGCAGCGGTATGGAGCCGGCGGTGCTGGCCCGCGCTCTGGAAGGTCTTAAGCTGAGCGCTGATGGCCGCGCGGCTGAAAAGCGGCAGGGATTAGGTCTGCCGTTGGTTCGCCAACTGGTCGAGGCCCATGGCGGCACGCTGGAGCTGATGTCGGAACCGGGTCTGGGCACAAGCGCCATCGTGGTTCTGCCATGATCGTCGACCTGCCCAATCATGCAGCTTCGGTGGCGCTGGCGCGGCGGATTGCCGAGGATCTGCGCGCCGGCGATGTTGTTGCGCTGTCTGGCGGGCTGGGCGCAGGCAAGACGACGCTGGCGCGTGCGATCATTGCGGCGTTGGGGTATGAAGGCGAAGTGCCAAGTCCCAGCTTTGCGATCATCGAAATGTATGATCCGCCTACGGTGCGCCTGTCGCTGGTCCATGCCGATTTCTACCGGCTTGAGGACCCGGCAGAAGCGGACGAGATCGGGCTGGACGATTACCGTCAGGGTGCGGCCATGCTGGCCGAATGGCCCGACCATGCAGGTGGGTTCACGCACGAGCCGGGATGCCTTTCCATCCTGTTCGAATCTACGGAAAAAGGGCGCCGGGCCATTGTAACTGCCGGGCGCGATTGGCTAGAGCGAGCTTCATGGACCTGACTATTCCTTCGGGCGTCGAAGAGTTTCTCAACCGGGCCGGTTGGCTGGGCGCAAAGATCGAACCTTTGCCGGGGGATGCTTCGTTCCGCCGCTATTTCCGCGTGCGGCTTGGCGACAAAGCAGCGATGCTGATGCATGCACCCCCACCAAATGAAGATCCGCAGCCATTCCTGCGGGCGGCTAAATGGCTGGATGCCAACGGCATGCGTGCGCCGCGCATTCTGGCGGAACGGGCCGAAGACGGCTTTGTGCTGATCGAGGATTTTGGTGCCGTGCGGATGCGTGAATACCTTGATTCCTGGCCGCAGGATGAGGACGAAGTCTATCGAGCGGCAATCGATGCCCTGCTGCAATTGCGCCAATTGCCACCGGGGCCATTTACCGACTACTCGCTGGCGGAATATCAGCGTGAGGCCAAGCTGTTCATCGATTGGTATGTTCCGGCACGCAATCTCTACATCGACGGCAAGGGCTGGGCTGCGGCATGGGAAGACGTGCTAGCTCCGCTGATCGTGCGCCAGCGCCCCGGCATGACCGTGCTCCGCGATTATCACGCCGAAAACGTGATGCTGCTGGGCGGGCTTGATCGGCAGGGGTTACTGGATTTTCAGGACGCACTGGTGGGGCATCCTGCTTATGACCTTGTTTCGCTGTTGCAGGACGCGCGGCGGGACGTGTCGCCCGAACTGGAAGCACGTATGCTGGAGTATTACTTGAAGAAAACCGGCGAAGGCAATGAATTTATTGCTGATTATGCTCGCCTCGGCGCGCAGCGCAATGCCAAGATCGTCGGCATTTTCGTGCGATTGTGGAAGCGCGACGGCAAGCCGCGCTATCTGGATTACATTCCGCGTGTGTGGGCCTTGCTTGAGCGCGATCTGGCCCATCCGGCGCTGGCCCCGGTCGCTGCGTGGTTTGATGCCAACATTCCCGCCGAACTTCGTGCGGCCGGCGGTGGTGCATTCGCGGTATGAGCAAACCATTGGCAAGCGATGTGGCGATGGTGCTGTCTGCCGGTCTTGGCAAGCGGATGCGCCCGTTGACGGCAACCCGGCCCAAGCCGCTGGTGCCCGTGGCGGGCAAGCCGCTTATCGATCACTGTCTGGACAAGCTGGACGAAGCGGGCGTGGCGCGCGCGGTCGTGAACGTGCATTATCTGCCCGATGCGATGGAAGCACATCTGGCGCGGCGGCAATCCCCGCGGATCGCAATTTCGGACGAGCGCGGGCAATTGCTGGAAACCGGCGGCGGCATGGTCAAGGCATTGCCGCTGATCGGCAGAGATCCGTTCTTTGCGCTGAACAGCGACAACATCTGGCTGGATGGTCCGCGCGATGTGTTCCAGCATCTGTCGAATAACTGGGATGCCGAACGGATGGACGCTCTGCTACTGCTGGTGCCGCATGCACGCGCGTTCAATTATCGCGGCAAAGGCGATTTTCACATGGACCCGATGGGCCGCATTTCGCGGCGGCGGACCGGGCGGGTAGCGCCATTCATCTACAGCGGCATCCAGATCGTTTCGCATCGCCTGCTGCGCGATGCGCCGGATGGGGCCTTTTCCACCACCCGGTTATGGGATCGGGCGATTGGGGAAGGGCGGCTTTACGGCATTTCGCACCTAGGGCTATGGTACGAAGTGGGTGAGCCGCAGATGATCGCGCCTACCGAGGCGGCGTTGTTGAACGATTGACATGACAACGGCTCCCCATCGTCCGCGTGTCTGGTCCATCGCGGCGCACAGGGGCTTTGCTGACGCGCTGGTTGCGGGCTTGATCCCGCGTTACCGCGAAGACCGGTTCGGTCTTGCCCGGCTGACCCTGTTGCTGCCCAGCCAGCGCGCTGTGCGCACGGTGACCGAGGCTTTCGTGCGCGCCAGCGGAGACGACGGGCGCGGTGGGCTGCTGCTGCCGCGTATGGTGGTGGTAGGCGACCTTGATCTGGATGAAACGCTGGGACCGTTGCTGGATCCCATCGGCGCGGGCGCAGGTATAGCAGAGGCGGTTGACCCGACGTTCCGGTTATTGCGCTTGGCGCGGTTTCTGGCAGATGAACTGGGCGCAGATGCCCCCGGTGAAGCGGCTTTGTTGCGGCAGGCACGCGGGTTAGCGCAGGGTATTGACCGGCTGTTGGTGGAAGATGTCAGTATAGAAGACATGCTGGACGAAAGCGTGGTGGGCATCGCCGCCGAACTTTCGACGCACTGGCAGGATAGCACGCGATTGTTCGCCAAAGTCTTTGCGCAGTGGCAGCTTGAACTGATCGGGCTGGACCGGGTCGATGCGCCAGAGCGGCGCAACCGGCTGCTGGACCATGCCACGCAAAGTTGGCGGCAGAACCCGCCCGTGCATCCGGTGATTGCCGCCGGGGTAACCTCGGCCTCGCCCGCGGTGGCGCGGTTGTTGCGGGTGGTGGCGGATCTGCCCGATGGCGGGGTGATTTTGCCTGACCTTGACCTGGCGCTGGACGATGCGGTGTGGGATGCGCTGGGCAGTGCCGGAGGGCCTGATGGCGGTGTGTTTGATCGCGGCGATGTCGTGACCCATCCGCAATATCATCTGAAGCTATTGCTGAACCGCATGGGCATTGCACGAGGCGAAGTGCAGCCGTGGCACCGCGCCGGGCTTTCACCCGCCCCGCCAGATCGCAGCCGCGCGATTTCCAATCTATTCCTGCCGCCAGAGGCCAGCGCGGCTTGGGTATCGCTTGAGGCCAAGGACCGGCGGCTTTCGGGCGTGCGGGTAATGGAAAGCACCCATCCCGAAGAGGAAGCGCAGGCGATTGCGGTGCTGGTGCGCGAGGCGCTGGACGTGCCTGAACGGCGCGTGGCGGTGATTACACCGGACCGCAGCCTTGCCGCGCGGATCGTCGCCAATCTGGGCCGATGGAACATTGTGGCTGACGATACTGCAGGCCGTCCCTTGCCACAAACGGCAGCGGGGCGGGTGCTGCTGCAACTGGCCGAAGTTGTGGCGGAACGTGCTGCGCCGGTGCCCTTGCTGGCGCTGTTGGGTCACCCGCTGGTTCAGGCGGGCGATGGGCGGGCTGGATGGCTGGAGCGGGTGCGCCAGCTTGATCTGGCGTTGCGGGGACCACGGCCGGGACCGGGGCTGGCGGCAATCCGTCAGGCGGCGGAAAAGGCTGAAAAACGCTATCCGGGGCTGACCGAATGGTGGTCCGGGGTGGAGGATCTGCTGTTCCCGCTACTGCCGCTCGACGGCGCAGTGCCGTTCGACATGGCGCTGGTCGCGTTGGTGGAAACCGGTGAGGCGCTCTGCGGCACAGCGCTTTGGGCGCAGGCCGACGGGCGCTGTCTTGCCCGGTTTGTCGAATGCTGGCGCGAAGCGACGGGTGATGCGCCATCGATGGTCGCGGCAGAGGAATTGCCCGCGCTGTTGCGCGATGCGATGGATGAGACATCAGTGCGTCCGCCCTATGGCGGCCATCCGCGGCTTGCCATCTATGGATTGCTCGAAGCGCGGATGAGCAGGGCCGATCTGGTGATCTGCGGCGGGCTGACAGAGGGTACATGGCCGGGGAGCCCCACGCCCGATGCGCTGCTCGCCCCCCCCATTTTGCGCGCGCTTGGCATTCCGGGCGCGGATTTCCGCATCGGTCTTGCCGCGCACGATTTGGCCGCTGCATTGGGCGCCCCCGAAGTGGTGTTGAGCCATGCCCGACGTGACGCGACAGGGCCGGTGATTCCGTCGCGCTTCCTGCTGCGCATCCATGCGATGCTGGGTGACCAGTTGCGGCATGAAAAGCGCGCCGTGTTGCTGGCGCAGGCATTGGCCGATGCGCCTGAGGTGCCGCCCCATCCCCGGCCGCTCCCTATGCCCAGCGCTGAACAGCGCCGCGTGCCGATTGCGGTCACCGCGCTTGACCGGTTGCGGGGCGATCCCTATCAGTTCTACGCATCGGCCATTCTTGGCCTGCGCAGGCTTGATCCGATCGATGCCGACCCGACCCCTGCGTGGAAAGGGACGGCGGTGCATGACATCATGCAGAAGTGGCATGAAGCAGGCGGCATTCCGGGCGAACTCGTGCCGCTGGCCGAACGTATGTTTGACGAGATGAGCGCACACCCGTTCATGCGCGCGATGTGGAAGCCGCGTCTGATCGATGCTTTGCATTGGATCGAGGCAGAAACCGACCGTCTGGCTGGTGAAGGGCGCGAGGTGCTGGCGATCGAGAAGCAGGGCGAAATCGTGGTGGACGGCATCCGTATTCACGGACGCGCCGACCGGATCGACAGGCTGGCTGACGGCACGCTGGCGGTGGTCGACTACAAGACCGGCACGCCGCCATCCAACGCCATGGTGGCTAAAGGGTTTGCCCTGCAACTGGGGCTGATTGGCCTGATCGCGCGTGATGGCGGGATGAGCGGCGTTGCGGGTGAACCGTCGTGTTTTGAATACTGGTCGCTGGGTCGCAACAAAGATCGCGGGTTCGGCTATAACCAATCGCCGGTAAAGCGTGGCAAGATGCGCAGCGGGATGGAACTGGAGGATTTCCTGCCTGAAACCGACCGCTTCCTGCGCGAAGCGATTGCCCGGTGGATTTTGGGCAGTGATCCGTTCACCGCGAGGCTGAACCCCGATTTGCCCGGCTATTCCGATTACGATCAGGTGATGAGGCTTGATGAATGGCAGGGGCGTGAAAGCGATGGCCCTGAAAACAAGAGCCGCGAAGGGGAGGAAGGGGCATGAGCAAAGTCTATCCCCTGATCGACAATCAGGCCTACGCGGTCGATCCGCAGCGCACCGTTTGGCTTTCAGCATCGGCAGGAACCGGCAAGACGCAGGTGCTTTCTGCCCGCGTGTTGCGGTTGCTGTTGCAGGATGGGGTAGAGCCTGAACAAATTTTGTGCCTGACCTTTACCAAGGCGGGCGCGGCCGAAATGGCGACCCGCGTGAACGAGGTGCTGGCGGGCTGGGTACGTTTGCCAGAAATCGAACTGGCACAACAGTTGCGCGCGATCGGTGCGCCATTTGACCCGACGACGCTAGCCCGTGCGCGCAGCCGGTTTGCTGCCGTGCTGGATTGCGCAGGCGGTGGTCTGCGCATCGAAACCATCCATGCTTTCTGCCAATGGCTCCTGGCATCGTTTCCGGTTGAGGCGGGCCTGCGCCCCGGTACACGGGCAATGGAAGACCGCGACCGCGCGCTACTGGTGCGGCAGGTGCTGGCCGAAATGCTGGTTGCTGCTGAACAGCAAGGTGACGAATTGCTGATCGATGCGCTGGCCACGTTGTCGCGCCGGATGAGCGAGGATCAGGTCGAAGTGTTCCTGCTGCGCTGCGCTGCGGCGCTGGACTTGTGGCAAGGCCCCGGCGCGTGGCAACCGCCGCTGCGCCCGCGTATCAACCGGGTGATCGGGCTTGGGGAAGCGGATGCCGGTGAAGACGGCCTTGCCGCAATGTGTGGCGATGATGCGTTCGATCATCAATCCGTGCGTCGCTGCATGGAAATGAACGTGGCATGGGGCACCAAGACTGGGACCGATGTTGCCAATACGCTCGGAGATTGGATCGCGGCCAGCCCGGCGCAACGCCTTGCCACGTTTGCCAGTCTGGAATCGGTGTTTCTGGCGGCCACGGGCAAACCCAAATCGACCACCAACATCGAGAAGAAGAACCCCGACTATCCCGGCTATGCCGCGCGGGTGATCGCCTGTATTGCAGCGGTCAAAGAGCATCGCGCCAAAGTGGAACTGGCCGATCTGCTTGATACAGCGCTTACCGTGGGCCGCCGGTTCGCGCTGGCGTGGGATGAAGCGAAAGCGCGTGAAGGCTTTATCGACTTTGACGACCAGATCCGCACCGCAGCCGAATTGCTGACCAAGCGCACCAGCGCCGAATGGATTCGCTTCAAGCTGGACCGCCGGTTTGACCATATCCTTGTCGATGAGGCGCAGGATACCAATGCCTCGCAATGGGAAATCGTGCTGGAAGGACTGGTTTCCGATTTCTTTACCGGCGAAGGCCAGCGTGGGCCTGCGGTGCGCACGCTGTTTGTGGTGGGCGATTACAAGCAGGCGATCTTTGGTTTTCAGGGAACCAGTCCTGAAAACTTTGCCCAAGCCAGCGCAGCAGTACGTGCGCAACTGGCCGATGTGGCCGACGTGCTGCGGGATCCTGATCGCAAGCTGCTGGAGCTGGGACTTGGGCAATCGTTCCGCACGGCCCGGCCAATCCTTGATTTCGTTGACGCGGCAATTGACGGCATCGGGTGGGACCGGCTTGGCCTTGCCCAAAAGCCAGAACGGCATAGCGGTCTTCCCATTCCCGGTTCGGTCGGCTTGTGGCAGGTAGTGGGCGACGATCAGCCCGACGACGAGGACGACAACGAAACCGGGGCCGAAGGCCGGGGCGATGAAGGCACGGAATCGTGGCTCTCCCGCCCCGATCGCAAGCTGGCAGACCAGATCGCCCTGCAGGTAAAGGCGTGGATCGACAGCGGTTTCCCGTTAAGCAAGGGCGCGCCGAAACTGGCTGATGCCGGTGATTTGATGGTGCTTGTGCGTAAGCGCAAGGAGCTGGCCGGACTGATCGTGGCGCGGCTTCATGCGCGCGGTGTGCCAGTGGCTGGGGTGGACCGCTTGCGACTTGGTGCGCCGCTGGCGGTGAAGGATCTGGTGGCAGCCTTGCGCTTTGCCGCGCAGCCGCTGGATGACCTGAATCTGGCGGGATTGTTGGTGTCACCGCTGATCGGTTGGTCGCAGAAAGACCTGTTAGAGCACGGTTACAGGCCGCATGGGCAAAGGTTGTGGGATTGGCTGCGCCGCAATGAAGGCCCTGCCACCTTTTCCACCATGGAAAAGCTGCGCAGCGTGCTGGCGCGGGCAGACTTTGAAACGCCGCAAGCACTGCTGCACTGGTTGCTGGTCGGGCCATGGGACGGGCGCCGCAAGCTGGTGGCGCGATTGGGGCGAGAGGCGAACGATCCCATCGATGAATTGCTGAATGCCGCCATGGCCTATGCCAGCGCCAATGTGCCTAGTCTTGTCGGATTCCTGCAATGGTTCGATGCGGGCGAGGGCGAGTTGAAGCGTGAGGCTGGCAAGGCTGACGGACTGGTGCGGGTAATGACCGTGCACGGATCAAAGGGTTTGCAGGCGCCGATCGTGATCCTTGCCGATGCTGCGGACGATCCTGATGCATCGCCGCCGCGAGGGTTGCACCTTCTTGAACAAGTTCTCGACACGCAACGCAAAGTGCCGCTGCCACCTCTGCGGAAGGAGGAAAAAGCCCCAACCGTGCTTGAGGCCGAGGGCGAGGCAAAGCGGGCTGACCGTGAAGAACACTGGCGGTTGCTTTATGTCGCGATGACCCGTGCGGAAGAGGCGTTGTTCATTGCCGGAGCCAAGGGTAAGCGGCGCAGAAAGGGCGAGGACGGCCTGCCCGAAGATAGCTGGTATGCACAGCTTGAACCGCTGTTTGGCGATCATGGCTGGCGCGAAGATGCGCTGTGGGGCGGAATGAAGTTGTTGGGCGGGCCTGCTACATTCGCCAAGGCGATGCCTGTGCCGGTCCAAGCCGAAAAGCTGACTTTGCCTGCAAGTCTTCTGGCACCGGTTGGTCCTGAACCGCGCCCGCCGCGCCCGCTGGCACCATCGTCGTTGGGCGAGGATGACGCGCCCGATCCGCCTGCGCCGCCCGGCCCGATGGCCATGCTGGCGGCGCGTCGGGGCACACTTTTGCACCGGCTGATCGAGCGGTTGCCCGATGTGGCTGCAGACAAGCGGCGCGAAGCTGGCCTTGTCTGGCTGGCGCGGGCGGCCAGCGAGTTTTCAGGCGCGGACCACATTGCCATGGTGGAATCGGCGTTGGCGGTGCTGGTCCATCCTGACTGGGCAGATGTGTTCGGGCCGGATTCTCTGGCAGAAGTGCCGCTGGCTGCAGTTGTTGGCGGGCGTGTCATCAGCGGCATGGTGGACAGGCTGGTGATAGGCCAGAACCGCATCCGCATCATCGATTTCAAGACGGCGCGGCGTCCGCCTGCAAGTTTTGCCGATATTCCGCAGGCCTATGTCCGGCAGATGGCGGCCTATGCCGCTGCGCTGGAAGCGATCCATCCGGGGATGCCGGTGGAAGCTGCATTGCTCTACACACATACACCCGAATTGTTCGTGGTGCCCGATGATGTCATCGCCGTGCAAAAGTTGCGCCTTTCTGCCACGCAGGAATCCTTTTCCGCGTGATCGGTTGCACCACGCAACGCAGAGCCTAAATTAGCCGCAAACGAAACAGGAGTTCACAGCAATGCCGACCAAAGCCGTCAACGACGCCAGCTTCGCCACCGAAGTTCTGGGCAGCGACAAGCCCGTGCTTGTCGATTTCTGGGCTGACTGGTGCGGTCCGTGCAAGATGATCGCCCCGGCGCTGGAAGAGATTTCCGAAGAACTGGCTGACAAGGTGTCGATCGCCAAGGTCGACATCATGGAAAACACTGACATCGCCAGCCAGTTCGGCGTGCAGTCGATCCCGCTGCTGATCCTGTTCAAGGATGGCAAGCCGGTTGCCCAGAAGCTGGGTGCTGCACCCAAGACTCAGCTCAAAGGCTGGCTCGAAAGCGTCCTTTGACAAGGCCCATACAATAGAACGGATAAAGTGCGCCCCGCGAATGTGGGGCGCACTTCTGTTTTATATTCGAGCCAGACGTTCTGCCATGTCATCGAACAGTGCGGGGCTGGCGGCACCGATCAGGCCAGGATCAAGGTGGCGGTCCACGCGATAGGGGCTGCCGTCAGGCCGCGCCGCCTTGCCGCCCGCTTCATTCAGGAACAAAACGCCCGCCGCATGATCCCATGCATAAGTGCGTTCGAACAGTGACACGTCGTTCTGGCCAAGACCGATACGGGGGTATTGTTCGGCGGCGCAGCGGGGAATATCGACCAGCGTGTAGTGTGGGGCGATGTGTTCCATCAAAGCGGCGCGCTTGTCCTTGTCTACAAACACCACGGAAATAGCGGCGATGGGCTTATCCGCGCCGCTGGTGCACGCGGTCAGCCGTTCGCCATTTACCCACGCACCTTGCCCGCGATGTGCGGTGCACAGGCGGCCCGACAACGGATCATAGATCCAGCCCGCGACCGTCTCGCCCTTTTCCGCCAGCGCCAGCAAAATGCCGAAAGGCGGCTTGCCCACGGCATAGTTGTTGGTGCCATCCAGCGGATCAATGATCCAGCACAGGCTGTCAGACAGGCGTTCGAATATCGCAGGGTCCGCGTGGGCAGCCTCTTCGCCCACGATTGCTGCTTCGGGCAGGATCTTCGCCAGTCCTTCAGCCAGCATGATCTCGCTTTCGGTATCGGCAATGGTGACGACGTCATCGGCCGCTTTTGCCGTGATCGCAGACACATCAAGGCGCTGGTAGTGCTTGAGAAGCGTCTTCTCAGCCGTTTCGCGCATCAAAGTCGCGACGGCTTTATCAAGGGCGTTGTGCGTCATCACGGTCCTCAGGTTAGCGGGATCATGACCTGACTGGTATAGCCGGGCCGTTGTTTCAGGCGTGCATACCATGCTTCCAGATGGGGCAGGTTTGGGCGCTGGATGGGCAGCGAATGGAAGGTGTGGGCATAAACGCCCATCGGAATATCCGCGATGCCGAAGCGATCACCCGAAAGCCATTCGCGTCCGGTCAGTTCTGTATCGAGCATCGCCATCATGGCGGCGGCATGGGCACCCGATCTGGCCACGACTGGATCGGTGCCATCCTTGCCGTGCCTGACGCAGCCCAGAAAAGCGTCGCGCTGGGCATCCGCAAAGTGGAATTGCCAGTCCATCCATTTGTCGCCAGCGGCCCGAATTGCGGGATTATCGCTGCGAAACGTGGGCGCATAGGCATCGGCAAGATAACGCAGGATGGCGTTGGATTCCCACAGCGCCAATGCCCCGTCGACTATTGTTGGAACCATACGGTTGGGGTTCATCGCAAGGTATTCAGGGGTATAGCCGAACTGTCCGCCGATGTCCTTGCGGACGTGCGGCAGGTCCATTTCGATCAGCGCCCATGCAACCTTTTTTACGTTGTGCGAATTGAGGCGGCCCCACAGGGTTATCATGATTTCGCGCTCAACTGCGGTAGTCGGCGTTGATCGAGATGTAGCCGTGGGTCAGATCGCAGGTCCAGACGGTAGCTGCGCCTTGTCCAAGGCCGAGATCGACCTCGATGGAAATTTCACGCTCTTTGAGGTGCTTGGCGACCGGAGCTTCGTCATAGCCTGAAACAGGCTGGCCGTCGCGCGCTGCCCATGTGCCGCCAAAGCCGATGGAAAGGCGATCGCGGTCGGCAGGTTCGCCCGCTTTACCCACGGCCATGACCACGCGGCCCCAGTTGGCGTCTTCGCCCGCGATGGCCGTTTTGACCAAGGGCGAATTGGCGATGGCGAGGCCGACTTTCCGGGCGCTGTCGTCAGAAACCGCACCAGTTACGCTGATGGCGATGAACTTTTGCGCGCCTTCGCCATCCTTGACGACAAGGTGCGAAAGCTGGCGGCAGATGTCTTCCAGCGCAGCGGCGAAGGCGTCTGCGCCGGGGCTGTCGAACGAGGTGATCGGGGCGTTGCCGGCCTTGCCCGTTGCGAAAGCGAGGACGGTATCACTGGTGGATGTGTCGCTGTCGACCGTGATGCAGGAGAAAGTCTTACGGTTGGCAGCAGACAGGCACTCCTGTAAAAATGCAGGACTTACAGCGGCATCCGTGAAGATATAGCCAAGCATCGTGGCCATATCCGGGGCGATCATGCCGCTCCCTTTGATGATGGCGCTGAAGTGTACCTGAACGGCACCTACCTGCGCCTTGGCGGACGCGCCCTTGGCAAAAGTGTCGGTTGTACCGATCGTGCGCGCGGCATCTTCCCAGTCGCAGATTTCGGCAGTCAGCGCCGCTTCGATTCCTGCTTTCGCCTTGTCCTTGGGCAAAGGCACGCCGATCACCCCGGTTGAGGATACGAAGACCTGTTCCTTTGCGCAGCCGATGTGCGTGGCGACCTGATCCATAATCTGCTCCACCGCTTCGCGCCCGCGATATCCGGTGAAGGCGTTGGAGTTGCCGGCATTGACGACCAGCGCACGGGCGTGGCCCTGTGCCACGTTCTGGCGACCGAGTTCGACTTCGGAGGAGCAGCAGACATTGCGGGTGAACACACCGGCAACCGCTGTGCCTTCTGCCAGTTCAACATACGTCAGATCGCAGCGGCCCCAATCCTTGTATCCGGCTCGGGCGATGCGCGGAGTGACGCCGGCGATGGGGGCAAGGGAGGGGAAGGGTGTGGCGAGCGGGGAGACGGTTTCGGACATGGCAACAGCGCCTAGCGTGCGCGGGTTACAGGTTCAACCATGCTTCATGGGAGAGTGGACGATAGAAGGTTGCGTTTTCAAGATGGACGAATGAGCCTTGAATGCCTATCTGTTGCGGCGATGCGCATGCTGCTCGTCCTGCTGGCCATGATTACGGGCCTTTCGCTGCCTGAGATGGCGCATGCCGTGCAGCGTGCCGAAGTGGCTGACGCTGGCGTCAGTGTTACCGCCAGTGCATCGGCCGAACAGCGCCAGCAGCGCTGTGCCGGTCGTGGCGGTGCAGTTCCGCAAAAGCGCAGCAATGCCCGCCGCAAGACAGTGTGGCTTCCCGCCCCGGCACTGATCCGCCCTTGCGGCATTGAATTGAGCGATCGCGCACGCGAGTAGCGCTGTCGCAACCTGTTTCCTATCGGCACGTTACTGCCACGCAACGGCGCGCCTTGTTTGTGCGCCGCATCCTTACCTTCACAGATTCGACAGGATTGATCCGCCCATGTTCGGTTCCATCGCCAAATCCCTTTTTGGTTCTTCCAACGACCGTTACGTCAAGTCGCTCGACAAGATCGTCCGCCAGATCGCCGCCTTCGAGCCAAATCTGCAATCGCTGTCGGACGATGAACTGGCGGCGCAAACACCCAAGTTTCGGGAAATGCTGGAAAACGGAGCGTCGCTGAACGACATCCTGCCCGAAGCCTTTGCCACGGTTCGCGAAGCATCGGTGCGCGCGATGGGCATGCGCCATTTTGACGTTCAGATGATTGGCGGCATCGTGCTGCACCGCGGTGAAATTGCCGAAATGCGCACCGGTGAAGGTAAGACGCTGGTGGCGACGCTGGCGGTTTATCTGAACGCGCTGGAAGGCAAGGGTGTTCACGTCGTTACGGTGAACGATTATCTGGCCCGCCGCGACGCCGAAACAATGGGCGTGCTGTACAAGTTCTTGGGCCTGACGGTGGGCGTGATCGTGCCCAACCTGAACGAGGAAGAGCGCCGCCTCGCCTATAATTCCGACATTACCTATGCGACCAACAACGAGTTGGGCTTCGATTATCTGCGCGATAACATGAAGCATTCGCGCGATCAGATGGTCCACCGTCCGTTCAACTTTGCGATTGTTGACGAAGTGGACTCGATCCTGATCGACGAGGCGCGCACTCCGCTGATTATCTCTGGCCCTACCGACGACAAGAGCGATCTGTATATCTCGGTTGACGCGGTGGTGAAGACGATCAACCCCGAACTCTATGATGCGGATGAGAAGACCAAGAATATCACGCTGACTGAAGATGGCGTGGAATGGGTGGAGCGCGCGCTGGAAGATGCCGGGCTGCTGGTTGGATCGAACCTGTATGACGTCGAGAACACGATGGTCGTGCATCATCTGGATCAGGCGCTGAAGGCCAATGTCATGTTCAAGCGTGACATCGATTACATCGTCAAGGACGACAAGGTCGTCATTATTGACGAGTTCACCGGTCGCATGATGGACGGTCGCCGCTGGTCCAACGGCCTGCATCAGGCGGTTGAGGCCAAGGAAGGCGTCAAGATCGAGCCTGAAAATCAGACGATGGCGTCGATCACGTTCCAGAACTACTTCCGCATGTACCCCAAGATTTCGGGGATGACCGGCACGGCGGCGACCGAAGCGCCGGAATTTTTCGACATCTACAAGATGAACGTCGTGTCGATCCCGACCAACGTGCCGGTGCTGCGCGTGGACGAGGAAGACGAGTTCTACAAGAACACGATGGACAAGTTTGGCGCCATCGCCAAGCTGATCCGCGAGAAGTACGAGAACGGACAGCCAGTGCTGGTGGGCACGGTTTCCATCGAGAAATCGGAACTGCTGTCTGACTTCCTGCGCAAGGAAGGGGTGAAGCACAACGTGCTGAACGCCCGTTTCCACGAAATGGAAGCGCATATCGTGGCACAGGCCGGGCGTCTGGGCGCGGTGACAATCGCCACCAACATGGCCGGGCGCGGCACTGACATCCAGTTGGGTGGTAACGTCGAATTCCGTATCGATGACGAATTGCGCGATATGCCCCACGGGGCCGAACGCGATGCTGCGATTGCCGCGATCAAGGCCGAGGTGGCCGAAGACAAGAAGAAGGTGCTGGAAGCGGGTGGGTTGTGCGTGATTGGCACCGAGCGCCATGAAAGCCGCCGTATCGACAACCAGTTGCGCGGCCGTTCGGGCCGTCAAGGTGACCCCGGCCTGTCCAAGTTCTATCTGTGCCTGGAAGACGATCTGCTGCGCATTTTCGGGCCGGACACGCTGTTTTCACGCATGATGAATTCGAACCTTGCCGATGGCGAAGCGATCGGATCGAAGTGGCTGTCGAAGGCTATCGAGACGGCGCAGAAAAAGGTTGAGGCCCGCAATTACGACATCCGCAAGCAGGTGGTCGAATACGACGACGTGATGAACGACCAGCGCAAGGTCATTTACGAACAGCGCGCTGACATCATGGATGCAGATGCAGTGGGCGACGTGGTGACAGATATGCGCCACGACACGGTGAATGCGCTGGTGGGCGATGCCTGCCCGCCAGGCTCCTATCCCGAACAGTGGAACGTGGAAGGCCTGAAAGGGCGCGTGCGCGATGTGCTGGGGCTGGAAATCCCGCTGGAAGAGTGGATGCAGGAAGAGGCGATCGAACCGGACACGGTGGAAGAGCGCATTCAGCATCTGGCCGACGCCCACATGGACGGCAAGGTGACTGAAGTAGACGCCAGTGCATGGCGTGGCCTTGAAAAATCGATCCTGCTGGAGCGGCTTGACCATCACTGGAAGGAGCACCTTGCCACGCTGGATGCGCTGCGCCAGGTGGTGTTCCTGCGCGCTTATGCCCAGAAGACGCCGATCAATGAATACAAGCAGGAAGCATTCGGCCTGTTCGAACGTATGCTGGACGCGATCCGCGAGGATGTGACTCGCATCCTTATGACCAGCGAAATCCGCATGCGTCCTGCAGAAGAATTCCAGCTTCCCGAACTGCCCGATTTCCTGACCAGCCATATCGATCCGTTCACGGGCGAGAACGATGCCCTGCCGGTGCAGCCGGCCGCTGGCATGTTTGGTGCGGTTTCCCCGCAAGCGGGCGGCGCGCTTCTGGCGGGTGATGTGGCGGAAATGACATTGGGTGGGGGGAGTGATCCCTTTGCTGGACAGGGTATCAGCCGTAACGCACCATGCCCGTGCGGTTCCGGCCAGAAATACAAGCACTGTCATGGCATTGCTGCTTGAAGATCAGCTGATTTCTCAGCGCGATTGACAATCGGGGCGGGCCACAAGGTTTCGCCCCGATTTTTTTGCGCCTGGATTTCCGGGCATTTTCCACCGTATGAGCAAGACCATCTAAAATGCGTTGATTTGTGTCTGGCAACACTTTGCAGCATATGCCGGGCCTGCTACGATCATGAAAATAAGATAACGGGCCGCGTCGTTCAGGTTTCGGCGAAGGCGAAAAGCAATGAGTGCGATGTGCGTGGGGGGCAAAGGCCTTTTGCCGGGCGTGATTGGTCTGGCTGGACGGAGTCTGGCAGGCATTGCCATGGCTGCGATACCACAAGGGGTGATGGCGCAAACGGCACCAGTGTTGCCGGCTCCTGCGTTTCCGTTGCAGGGACAGGCAGGGGCAACCCCGCCTTCGCGTGATGAACTTCGCGGCATTACCGGACAAGCTGCGCGGCCGGCTGCGCGTCTTTCGGTAGAGGGCGGGATCGAGCGGTCGCCTTGCCCGCTGGACGATCCGCAATATGCCGACATCAAGGTTACGTTGAGCCGAGTAACTTTTGGCGGGTTGAAGGAAACCGGCCCGGAAGAACTCGAAGCAACATGGAAGCCGCTGGTCGGCACGACGCAGCCGATTGCGGTTCTATGCGAAATCCGTGATGCTGCCGGCACAATCCTGCGCAACAAGGGCTATCTGGCCGCAGTGCAGGTGCCCACGCAAAAGATCGACAATGGCGAAGTGCGCATGGAGGTGGTCTATGCGCGCATTTCCGCCATCCGGGCGCGGGGTGAAACGCGCGGTGCCGAAGCCAAGCTGGAGCAATACCTCTCTGCCTTGACCGGTGACGAAGTGTTCAACCAGAGCCGGGCGGAGCGTTATCTGCTGTTGGCGCGCGATTTGCCGGGATACAACGTGCAACTGACGCTGAAGCCCGCAGGAACAGCGGCGGGCGATCTGGTGGGCGAAATCACCGTACTGCGTGAGCCTTATGCGGTGGATTTCACCGTGCAGAACCTGTCATCGGAAGCGACGGGACGGTTTGGCGGCCAGGTGCGCGCCCAGTTCTTCGGGCTGACCGGCATGGGCGATGCGACCACGCTTTCGTATTACACCACCGCTGATTTCAGCGAGCAGCACATTGTGCAAGGCGCACACGAATTTCGTCCCGGCCGCCATGGCCTGATCGTGGGCGGACAAGTGACATACGCCTGGACCAAACCGGAACTGCAGGGGTTGCCAGCAGGGATCAGTATCGATGCGCGCACGCTTTATGCCGGTCTGCATGCACGCTATCCCCTGCGCAGGTCGCTTTCGGGCAATAGCTGGCTGGCGGGCGGTTTCGATCTGGTGAACCAGTCGGTAGATCTGATTGGCCCATTAACGCGCGACAAGGTGCGCGTGGCGTGGGCGCGGCTTGATATGGACGCGATTGATACCGGCCACGTCAAACCGCAATGGCGGGTGAGCAGTTCGCTTGAAGTGCGGCAAGGGCTGGACATTCTGGATGCGACCGACGGTTGCACCGGTGCTGCCTGTGCCGCGCTGACGCCGACCAGTCGGTTTGACGGGTCGCCCCGTGCCACCGTGCTGCGCTGGCAGGGAGAGTATGAACGGGCGGTGGGGGCGTTTTCTATCCTGCTGGCACCGCGCGGGCAATATGCGTTCAAGCCGCTGCTCAGCTTTGAAGAGTTTTCGGCGGGCAACTTTACCGTGGGGCGCGGGTATGATCCGGGCGACCTGATTGGCGATAGTGCGGTGGCAGGAACTGCGGAACTTCGCGGTCCGCGCCTGCCGGTAGCGGGCGACCGCGATATCCGTTTGCAGCCTTTTGTCTATGTCGATGCGGCATGGGTGTGGAACAAGGGCATTGCCGGGCATGACCGGCTGACGTCGGTTGGCGGCGGTGTGCGCACCGAAATCGGATCGCGTTTCCGGCTTGAAGCCACGCTGGCCGTGCCACTGGAAAAGGTTGGCCTTCAGGCAAACCGTTCCAAGCCTCGTTTCCTGTTGAGTCTGACAACGCGACTGCTGCCGTGGAGAACCTTCTGATGCGCCGCGCGATCCCCACCCTTTCGCCTGCAACCCGCCGCCAGCTTGTGTCAGCATCGGGGCTGGCGCTTGCCACTGCGTTGGTAGCAGCCACGCCTGCACTGCGGGCGCAATCGTTTCAGGGCACGGTGACGTCCAGCGTTGGCGTGATGAATGTTTTCGAAACAACTGGTATAACAAGTGTCACCGTTGGCAGCCCCAGCGCGGTCATCAACTGGACGCCTATCGATACGGCGGCGACCGGCGGAGCGATCGACTTTCAGCCTGCGGGCACTATCGCCACATTTACCAACAACCCGAATCTGACATCCGATTTTGCCGTTCTGAACCGCATCATCCCTAGCGGATCGAACCGTCCGATCCAGTTCAACGGCATTGTGGCGTCGCAATTGCAGAGCGCGTCTGGCGGGGCGTCGCCGGGCGGGACGGTGTTCTTCTATAGCCCCGGTGGCATCGTCGTTGGCGCGGGGGCGGTGTTCGACGTGGGCAATCTGGTCCTGACGACATCGGACCTGACGTATGATTCGTCGGGCAATTTTGACACGAATGGCGCCTATGTGTTCCAGCCTGCGACCGTCGCCGGATCGCAGATCGTGGTTCGGGCTGGCGCTACGCTGAATTCTTCGCCCGACGGATCGTACATTGCGCTGGTGGCGCCATCAGTGACGAATCGGGGCACGATTAGCGTTAACGGTTCGGCGGCGCTGGTGGCGGCCGACGCGGCAACCATTACCTTCTCCCCATCCGGCTTGTTCGATATTCAGGTCGATTCAGGATCAAGCTATAACGTTGGAGAGGGCGACACAGCACTGCGGAACTTTGGCACGATCACCGGTCCGGCCGCATCGGACGTGGCGGTGCATCGAATATATATGGTTGCTGTGGCCAAAAACGATGCGCTGACCATGGCGATCGGTGCTGGCAGTTCATTGGGCTTTGATATCGCGGGTGCTGCCGATGTGGATGGCAATTCCATTGTGCTGTCGGCAGGGCACAATGTCGTTGGCGGACAGATTCAGCAGGCCCGATCAAGCGGCGGCGGCAGCGGGGATGTATCGATTGCGAGCGCAGATGCGCAATTCACATCGGCGGTTGTTGGACGCGCCAGTGGGACAATTGATCTTTCCTCAAATCTCAACATCGGGTCAAATTTTGCATCTGACCTTGTGCTTTATTCAGCGGGCGGCGGGATCAGTGCAGATGGGTCCGAGGGCGGCGCGTTAGGCATCGCTGGCAACTTCGAATTTCATAGCGACGCCTTCGGCAATTCCGCGACGTTTGATGCAACGGCGGGCGATATTACCCTCCAAGCTACTGCCGGAGGCGTACTTTCTTTAGGCGGTAATGTGACGCTTAGTGCTGTGGGTTACGGTGGATCGACGGTGCTTCCAGACACGTCGAGCGGCACCGGCACGGGCGGTAATGTGGTCATCGAAGCTGTCAACGGCGGCACTGTAAACATCGAAGGCAATGTCAACATTGCAGCCGATGGCTATGGCGGCAATCCGCAAGTGGGTAACGCTGGTGGAGGTGCGGGCGTTGGCGGGAGCGCGACGATCCGTGCGGTTGGTGGCAACAGTTCGACTGTGCAAATTGTTGGCGACCTGTCGGCTTCTGCATCGGGAATCGGTGCAGACGGGTTTGGCTGTGCGGTTTGCACGTTTGATGGCGGTGCAGGCACTGGCGGGCAGATCAGTCTGATTTCATCGGGCGGAAGCGATCTGCTGACGGTCATCGGACAAACGTCGCTGAATGCTGGCGGTGTCGGTGGCAATGGCGGTGACGGTCAGGTAGGTACCGGCGGGCAGGGTATGGGTGGCACAATCAACGTCGAAGCGTTCGACGGCGCTGCCATCCAACTGGCCGATCTGACAGTAGCAGCAATTGCCTACGGCGGTTTCAGCGCAGTGCAGGGCGGCATGGCGACGGGGGGGGCGATCAGCCTTGCGGCATACGGTGCCGGTATTGGTGGAATAGCCGTGGCCGGGTCAGCGACGTTTCAGGCCGAAGCGTTTGGCGGTAATGGAGGCAATCCGACCGGCGTGGGTGGATTGGCCACGGGTGGCACGATCTATGTAGGCGCGCGCAACGAAAAGATCGTCGACGTTCAGGGCACTTTACAGGCCAGCGCCAATGCCACCGGTGGTAGCGGATATGCCGGAGCTTTGACCGGCACTGGCGGCGCGGTTACGGTGGAGACAATGTCGGCAGGTGCGCTGTCTGTCGGCGGCGACCTTCAGCTTTCCGCACAGGGTAACGGCGGGCTGGGGTTTGGCACACAAGCAGGCGGGCAGGGCACTGGCGGGATAGCTGGCCTGAATGCAGGAGGCGGCAATTTGACCGTATCGGGCGCAAGCCTGATAACTGCCAACGGTCAAGGCGGTGGCCAGTTGGAAAATGGCACTGCGGGCAACGGCCTTGGCGGCACGGCCCAGATTTCGACCAGCGGCAGCGGGACGATCACCCTGACGCAGAACGCTTCGATTGCTGCAACAGGCACTGGCGGATCGGCGGGCAGCGGGCCTGATACGATCGGCGGGAACGGCACTGGCGGCAATGCCCGGTTTGACCTGATTGGGGGCCAGCTTGGCTTTGGCGCCAACATGTCGCTAGTGGCCGAAGGGTATGGCAGCGGCGGATCAGCGGCAGGTGGGGCTGGCGCTGGGGGCACGACTACGGTGTTGATTGATGCGGCTGATCTTGCAATCAGCGGTTCGGCCTATTTCGGAGCAAGCGGTGCCGGGCACCAGTCGTTCTTCGGTGGTGCAGGCGGCAGCGGTACGGGCGGCACGATCAGTTTCACCGCCAGCGAGAGCACAGCCAACCTTTCCGACATGGCCAGTGCCACGTTCGAGGCGACGGGTTATGGTGCCGATGGCAGCACTATGGCAGCAGGCACCGGCGGTACGATTTCGATTGTGGCCAATGGATCGACGCTAAGGACGCCGGGTGTGTTGAGCGTGTTTGCCGAAGGACAAGCCGGCAACGGACTGAACAGCGCAAACGGTGGCACAGGCACTGGCGGCACAATCACGCTGGCAGCCAATGCCGGGTCTGTCGGCACCATTTCAGGCGGACAGATTGTCATCAGTGCCACCGGGCGCGGTGGTGCCGGTGATACGGCCAATGCCTCTGCCGGGCAGCCGTTGGGCTTTGATGGCGGGGCAGGTGGTGATGCCGTAGGCGGAACGGTGAACCTGATCGCTGCTGCTGATGGCGGCGTTATCATGGCAGATTTTCTGGATGTGAAGGCCGCCGCCGTTGGCGGGCTTGGCGGCAATGGCTATGATGGCAGCGGGAACGGTGGGCAAGGCGGCGCAGGTGGCGCTGCGGTGGGGGGAACGATTGCGTTCGACACCACACGTGCCAGCGGCATCGACAGCGGTGGCTTCATGCTGGGCGATGTGATTGCCGACACCGGCGCTTTGGGCGGCGATGGCGGGATCGGCGGTGCGGGATCGACATCCGGTGTTGCCGGGCGCGGCGGGGACGCGCAGGGCGGGGCAATCTTTGCCCGCATCGACGATGGCAACAGCCTGTTGCAGACCAGTGGCGCGATTGATTTTCGTGCCAATGCCACGGGCGGCAACGCGGGCGACTGTCTGGCCACTTGCACGGCGGCAGGGGGCAATGCCCAGGGTGGCTCTGTATTGTTGAGCGCTGGCGGCACGACAGTTGGCAATACGATTACGGCCAACGGCGGCGTGCTTCTTTCGGCCGATGGTTTTGCTGGAAGTGCGCAAGGGGTGGCTGGCGCAAGTGGTGCTGGCGGTGACGTATTGCTGCAACTGGCGTCAGGCTCTGCCATGAACGCGGCATCGGTGGAAATCAGCGCATCGGCAGTGGGTGGCGATGTGTTTGCCGCACTGGCGGGCGGTTCGGGCACGGGCGGCCTTGCACGGTTCATCGCATCGGGCACCAGCACGGCCGACATTACCGGTTCGGTTTCGATCTATTCCGATGGATCTGGCGGTAACGGGCCTGATATCGGCGGCAGTGGTGGTGCCGGGCTTGGCGGCACAAGCCGGTTTTACAGTGACGGTGGTCGTGTCGACGTTGAAGGCGATGCGATTGTCGAGGCTAGCGGCTTTGGCGGTGCAGGAAGTTTTGACAGCACTTCCGGCGCGGGTGGCAGCGGTACCGGCGGCATGGCGCTGTTGACCGTGGGCACACCTGATCTTGCGGGCAATGGCGGTGCGATCAGCGTCACCGGACTGACGCTGGCGGTGGCTGACGGCACTGGTGGCGATGGTTGGTCGGCAGGGCTTGGCCAGGGTGGTTTCATTGGGATCGCAGGCCGCAGCGGCACGCTGGATCTGGGATCGGTCTTTGCCACGGCAGGCGGTTATGGCGGCTATGCCGTGCTGAACGGCAATGGCGGCAATGCCATCGGCGGCGAAATCGAGATCGCGGCAAACAGCGGTCCTGAGGGCGCAAGTCTGGTGACGATTGACAGCATGCTTGCCGAGGCGTCAGCATTTGGCGGGTTTGGTGCAAATCGCGGCCTTTCCGGTGGTGTCGGTGGTGCTGGTGGTAGTGCGCAGGGTGGTTCGGTGCTGGTTGTCGGCACTGCGGGCAATGGCGGGCTTGCAATTGCCAGTCTGAACGCACGGGCAAATGGATTTGGCGGCGAAGGTGGTGACGGCGCCACCGGCGGTGTCGGTGGTGCGGCTACAGCCGGATCGGTCCAGATCGGGCTTTCCAGCGGGTTGGGTACGGTGACGGGCAATGCAGGGTTTGCCAATTACGGTTTGATCAGCGCCAGCGCAGCAGCAACCGGTGGTGCAGGCGGATTTGGTGGGCAGGACGGCATTCCCAACGGTATCGGCGGCGCTGGTGGCAACGCCACGGGCGGGCAAGCGCTGTTGCTGGTACGCGGTGCGCCGGTCACGATCAGCGGGTCTGCCAATTTCGATGCTGGTGCACTGGGTGGAGTGGGCGGCAATGGCCTGACCATCGGCGCGGGCGGCAGCGCGACCATCGGCAACAGCCTGGGCCTGGTGGTGACCAACCGCTTTAACCAGCCTGCGCAGGAAGGCGTGCTGACTGCAGACGATCTGGCATTCTCCGCATTGGCGACCGGTGGTAGCGGCGCAGTAACGGGTAGCACACTGTTGAGTGGTGACGCGATTGCGATAAACATCGTGAACAGCACGGTTTCGGCAAACAGCGTTTCGCTGGTTACAGGCGCGCAAAGCGTGGCCAATGGTGCGCTTCCCGATACGATCCTGATCGATAACGGCAACATGGCAGTGACTGGCGGATTTGGGCTGGTGACTCCGAATGCGTTGTCCCTGAAGCTGGATCAGGGTGGATTGATTGCCGACCATGTGGATATGTCTGCGGGCAATTTCGTTGCTGCGGCAACGCCGCCAGTGGTGACAGGCACGTTGACCGGCACCAATGGCATCACGTTAAATTCCGGGCTGGATATCGTGGCATTTGCGAACCTGCAGACGGACAGTTCGCTGACGCTGGCAGCGTTGCGGAATATCTCGTTGGGATCGCTTGACGCAGGCAGTTATGTCGATGTGACGGCAGGTGGGACTGTTGCTCTGGGCGCAGTGACGGCCGGGGATTCTGTTGAAATCGAAGCGTTGAGCGCCATTGTTACCGGCAACCAGACGGCGGCAACGTCGATTGCTTTGCAATCGCAAGGTGGTGTGACGACCGGTAATCTGGCCGCTGGCAGCGGCACTCCTACAGGTGCCAATGGCGATCTCAATTCCGTCGGAATTCGATCGGGCGGGAATGTTTCTGCTGGCACGATTGCTGCGGCATCTGACGTGGGTATTTCTGCTGCAGGGTCGATTTTGACCGGACTGGTTACCGGATACGATGGCCAATTTCTGGGTGGCGGCAATATTGGACTGGGTGGACTTGGCATCGTCAACCGGGCGTTGATTGCCGATGCCACGATGACGGGGCTGGGGATTACTACTGCTGGATACAACAAGGAACTGGTCTTTGCTGCCGCTCCGGTGGCGACGGCAGGAACGATCACGTTGTCCGGTGGCGCTACTGTCGGATCGATCCACGGCGCGTCGAATGCGTCGATCACGACGGCGGGCATCAGTTCAACCGGGTTTATCCGGTTTGCCAGTGCGGGGAATGGCGTGTTCGGCGCGTTGCAGAGCAGCGCTGGTGATATCGAACTGGTTTCGCGCACGGGCACGTTGGACGTTTCTTCGGCCAGTGCCGGCCAGCGTTTTCTGGCCAGCGGCCGGTCTGCGTTGAATGTCGGGACGGTTGCGGCGCGCGATGTGGCGCTGCTTTCTGGTGGCAACATTGCCGTGCAACAGGCGCGCGCTGGTGTGGTAATCAGCCCTACGACGGGGGCGATCAGTGGGGCGACTGGCACCGTGCTAGTGGCCAATGCATCAATGCTTCCGGTAACGGCAGGGCCGGGGGGCATCAATTACACCACGCTGTTGACCGCTGCGCCTGTCGCAAGCGGAGGCACGGTAACAATCGGCAGCGGCACCATCGGCGGCCGGATCGTCAGCGCATCGACTGGCGCAATGACCGGGGAGGAACTCACCGGGTTTGGCGCAATCCGCGTGGAAGCTGGTGGCCTGGTGACCGTGCAGCAACGCTGGACCGGCGGCAACGTGGCGATCTTTTCACCTGACATTGCCATTGTGGCCAACGCTGCGGCATCGGGCGGCATTCGCACGGGCGAAACCGGAGTTGTCAGCCTGATTTCCACGTCCGCAGCGCCCGCGCTGATCGGCGATGGTTTGAACGGATCAGGCTACGCCTTGAGCAATGCTGAAATCGGTCAGATTTCGACCGGGCAGCTTAATATTGCCGCCTCGGACCAGACTGCTAATGCCATCGACATGCTGGTGGGCGACCTTTCGCTTGCCGCAGGTGGCACGGCAGGCACGACAACGGTGACCGGCGCACAGGGGCGGATCGTGTTCGCCACGGGCAACCCGCAAACCCAGATGCCCGCTGGCGCTATCCGCGTTGTCGGCAATATCGGTGGCACTGGGTTTGGCATGAACAATGTGCTCGAATTTGCCACGGGGCGGTTCGAACTGGATGCGGCGACGGGATCAATCGCGCTGCTTCAATCAGGCACGACGCTGGGCGGTTTGGTGGAAATTGGCGCGGCCAATATCCATGTGGCGTCGGCAACCATTCTTGACCGGCTTGCGGTCGATCCATTCTATATCGGGCGGATTGCCGACCTTAACGCGCCAGCAGCGGTGCAGCGCCCCGAAGGCGTGCTGCGAGCGCTGGGGCTTGAACTCTATCCCACCGGCACGCTCTACATCCAGAACACCGGGACGGTGCTCGATCCGGCCGGCTTCTTTGCCGATTTCGAATTTACCGACGTCAACCCCGTGCAGGGCGTGCAGCAGGGATCAATCTCGCTTGTCGTCAATGGCAAGTGGCAGACAGCTACTGGCGTGGTGAGCGGCATTGCCGCGCACGATCTCGTGCTGTCCGACGCAGACGATCTGGAGCGGTTCACCGCCGACAGCCAGATCAATGGTTGCTTGCTGACCACGACCAACTGCCTGCCGGTGCTGGAAGAAGCGACGACGAACCCTACACCTGCCATTGCCAGCCAGATAGAACTGATTGCATCGGGCAGCCTTGGTGACACGCCGACCTTTGCTGATGAAACAGCGGGCAACGCCGATGATGTGAGCGAGGAGCAGGAAGAGCAGGCGCAGGAAGAGGCCGAAAAGGCGGTCAAGGCCGAGGATGCGGCGCAAAGCCCCATCGCGCCGCCGGTTCAACTGATCGATACGCAACCGTTGGAGCCGCAGGGCATCATCGAACAGCCCGTGGCTGGCAGCGGCAACCCGGCGTTGATCGGCTCTGTCATCAACGAAGCCACCGCACAGGGAGACGCGCAGTGATCGCAGGGCAACAGGCAATGAGCCATCGCAACCATCGCCGCGCGGCCTTGCTGGCACAGGTTTCGCTGGGGCTGGCGCTGGTCATGGCCCCAGTCCTGGCGCAGGCCGCACCGGCGCAGCAACCGCTTTCGGTGCGCAATTCGTTCCGGGTGGGAACCTCCGGCGTGACATGCACCGCCCAGAACGCCCCGCTAGATCAGCGGCTTGGCGGCATGTTCGACCGGGCCTACCGGTTGAGCTGCCGCGATGCGGCGGGTGCGATCGGCACGGTAATTGCGGTGCGGCGCGAGCTGGCGCTGATGGCAGAACCCAGCGGGCTGACCGGTGTGATGCTGGCCTGTGGCGGTGAAGGGGCGGTCACCATCGAAGCGCTGGGACAGGTCAAGGCTGTCAACTGCCGCGATCAGTCAGCCAATGTTGATTACAAGCGCTATGCCGTGGCGCGTGATGGCGTCACCTATCTGGTCGAAGGACTGGCCGGATACGATCCGGCGTTGCGGATTGCCCTGGCCAGCGTGGTCAAGGATGCGTCTGTGGCAGGCGAAATTCGCGTGGCTACCACGGAAGTCAGCGATCCAGCCGCGTTCGCACGGGTGCAAGCGGGACAACTGGACCGGCTCGGTGCGCGCGACGAAGGGTATTTGCGCAACAATGGCGGACGCTTTGCCGAATCTGCAGAGTTTTTCGAGGCACTGGCCGCACGCGACCGGATGAGCGGGGGGGCGCCGCTGGCCGAAGCTTTGGCCAATCAGGGATTGCAGCAATCTAATCTTGGCAATTTCAGCGCGGCGAACCGGCTGTTTGCCGATGCATCCAAAGCGCTGCTCCGGGGTGATCTGGTGAATGTGCGCCTGATCCGCAATTACCGCGCGATCAACCGGCTGAACCAGAGAATGCCGCAGGCGGCGATGGATGAACTGGCAGCACCGGTGCCCGAAGGCAGCTTTGCTTTTGATCGTGACAGCCTGTCAACCGGGTTCATCAATATGCCGCTGGCCGAAGAGATCAACCGCGAGAATGCCGGGCTGAAACGGCTTGGTGCGGCCGACCCCGGCCTTTCGGATACCGAGCGTAGCGAAATCCTTGATGCACAGGCCGATGTCCTGCAAGCCACAGCGCTGCGCCAGCAGGGCAAGTTCGCGCAGGCGGTGGCAGGTTTCGAGGCGGCCGGCAAAAGATTGGACGCGGTGCGTGGCGGACGCGTGGCCTCGGCAGGCTGGTTGCGGTCGGAAATCCAGATGGAACTGGCGCTGCTGGCCGAAGCGCGCGGCATGTCAAATGATGCAGGGCCGGCATTCGACCGGGCGATTGCGATCATCGGCGAAGCCTTCCCGCAATCGCCCGCGCTGCTGGCGGCGCAGGCGCGCAAGGCGGCATGGATGGGGCGTTCAGGGGATGAAGCTGGCGCCTTGGCGCTTTACGCGACGGTGGTGGATGAAAGCCTTGCCATCCCCGATGCGGGCACAACGCTGAAGGATTTGCTGGCACCCTATTTCGGTCTGCTGGCAAAGCAGGGCGGGCCATCAGAAGCGAAGGCGATGTTTTCAGCCTCGCAGGTGCTGCAACGCCCCGGCGTGGCGCAAACGCAGGCCGTGCTGGCCCGGCAGATGTCCGAGGGCGACGATGAAGCGGCCGCGCTGTTCCGCCTTTCGGTGGCCCGCAGCCGCGATATCGCGCGAACCGAAGCTACGATCAGCCAACTTTCCGCGGCAATCACGCCGACCGCGCAAGATATCGCCGCGTTGAAATCAGCGCAGGACACACTGGCGTCGCTAAAAAGCGACCAGACCGCGCTGGTCAGCAAACTGGCGGCCTATCCCCGCTATAACGTACTGGCTCCGAAGGGTGTCGAACTGGCGGAATTGCAGGCCGCGCTTAAGCAGGGTGAGGCCTATTACAAGCTGATGGTTGTGGGCGAGCGGATCTATGGCCTTTATGCGATGGCTGGCGAAGCAAAGGTGTTCGACACCGGCCTTGCGCCCGCTGCGCTTGCGCGCAAGGTACAGGATATTCGCGATACCATCGTCAAGGTTGAGAACGGGCGACAGGTGAACTATCCCTTCGACCTGACGAAATCGCGTGCGCTATACCGCGATCTGTTCAGCCCGGTGGAAGGCATGCTGCCTGCCACGCGCCATCTGATTTTTGAACCTGATGGCGCCATGCTGCAGTTGCCCCCCACCGTGCTGGTGGCGGGCGACAAGGGCATTGCAGCCTACGACAAACGCATGGAAAGTCCTGATGGCGATCCGTTCGATTTTACCGGAATCGAATGGCTGGGACGTGGCCGCGAAGTGTCCATCGCGGTCAGCCCGCGTGGCTTTCTGGATATCCGCAAGCTGGCTGCATCGTCTGCGCCGCGCAATTATCTTGGCCTCGGCAGCAATGCCAAACCTGCAGCGCAGCCTGTGGCGGCAGTGGCAGGTGAATGTGACTGGCCGTTGGCGACATGGATGAACCCCATTTCGGCGGACGAATTGTTTTACGCGCAAAAAAAGCTCACCCTTGGCGGCAGCATGGTGAAAACCGGAGCCGCGTTCAACGACAGCGCGCTGTTGTCTGAGGGCGATCTCGACCAGTACCGTGTGCTGCACTTTGCCACCCACGGTCTTGTCACCGCACCGCGTGCGGATTGCCCGGCGCGGCCGGCGCTGGTGACCAGCTTCGGTACGGCAGGATCTGACGGGTTGCTGTCGTTCCGCGAAATCTTCGATTTGAAGCTGAATGCCGATCTGGTGATCCTGTCAGCTTGCGATACGGCGGGTATGGCGACCGTATCGGCGAGTCGGGAGGCTGGGGTGACCAGCGGCGGAAATTACGCCCTGGATGGACTGGTGCGTGCCTTTGTGGGGGCGGGCGCGCGGTCTGTTATTGCCAGCCACTGGCCGGTGCCGGACGATTTTGACGCAACCAAGCGGCTGATCGGCGGGGTGATCGAATCAACGCCGGGGCAGGAACTGGCTGGCGCGTTAGGGGCCGCGCAGGAAAAGCTGATGGATGACCCCAATACATCGCATCCGTTCTATTGGGCGGCATTCATCATTCTGGGCGACGGGGCAAAGCCGCTGGTGGCGGGCAAATCCATGGGGGCGACAACCAGCCCGGTTCGATAACCGTCGACCCTTTTCCGTTTACGTAGAAGCACGCAGTCCGCGGGTCACAACACCAGCAGACTGAATTTGCTGGTTGATGCTCCGTCCTGTCTTTCAGGAAACCGGAGCAGGACAATGTGGCTTGAACGTGATGCACAAATCGGTGGCCCGGATTGGTTCTCGGCCAATCAGGGCGTGCAAATTGCAGCGAACTATCGCCGTGGCGTGCTACGTGCGAAGGTCAATGTGCAGCGCCTGACCTGTCAGACCGCCATGCTGGACTGCATGGACAGGCCACAGCCCGGAACTCTGATCTGGCTCACCCTGAGCGGTCTTGAGGCGCGTAGCGCCATGGTCGAAAGTTGCGAAGGCTTTCGGATGACGATCCGCTTTGTGGAGCCGTTCCACCCTGCTGTAAGAGACGCGATCCTTGGTGGAACCATTCGCGCCTATCACTGAGTAGCCCCTAGATTTCTGGACGCCTTCGATCCTACGTTTGAGGACAGGAGGCGACGATGGGGAAGCCCAATTTCAGTGATGAGTTCAAGCGTGATGCGGTGGCCCAGATCACCGAACGCGGATATCCTGTAGCCGAGGTCTCGCAGCGGCTCGGCGTCAGCCAGCATTCGCTGTATGCCTGGAAGCGGCAGTTGGCCCGACAGGTGTCCGGCGATGCCGGCAAGGATGCCGAGATCCGCCAGCTGAAGCGCGAGCTGGCCCGGGTGACCGAGGAGCGCGACATCCTAAAAAAAGCCACCGCGTATTTCGCTCGAGATGCAAAGTGAGATACGCGTTCATTGCCGAGCATCGCGATCGTTTTGGCGTGCGGGCAATGTGCCGCTGCCTCGCCGTGCAGCCCAGCGGTTTCTATGCCTGGCATCTTCCCGAGCCCGCTGAGCCAGCGGGCTCGGGAAGATGCCCGGCAGACCGATCTTATCCGCAAAGCCTGGAACGACAGCGGGAGGGTCTATGGCTATCGCAAGCTGCACGACGATCTTCTGGATCACGGCGAGACCTGCTGCCCCAACCGCGTTGCGCGGTTGACCAGGCTGGCGGGTATCAGGGCCCAGGTCGGCTACAAGCGCCGGCCTGGCAGCTACGGTGGCAAGCCGTCCCTGGCGATCGACAACACGCTGGATCGCCAGTTCGACGTGGCTGCGCCAGACCGAGCCTGGGTGACAGACATTACCTACATCCGCACCCTGGAGGGCTTTGCCTATCTGGCTGTCGTGATCGACCTCTATTCCCGCCGGGTGGTGGGTTGGTCGATGCAAAGCCGGCAGACTACCGATGTGGTGCTGCAGGCGCTGCACATGGCGGTATGGCGGCGCAAGCCGAAGCAGCGAGTGCTGATCCATTCGGATCAGGGCTCGCAGTTCACCAGCATGGACTGGGCTGCCTTCATCCGGGTTCACAATCTTGAGCACTCGATGAGCCGACGCGGCAACTGCCATGACAATGCCGTCGCCGAGAGCTTCTTCTCGTCGCTCAAGCGCGAACGCATCCGGCGCCGGACATACAAAACACGCGAGGAAGCCCGGCAGGACGTGTTCGATTACGTCGAGATGTTCTACAACCCCGTGCGCAAGCAGTTCAGGAACGGGATGCTGTCGCCCGCCGAGTTCGAACGGCAGCAGATTTTGAAAGCGGAAGGCGTCTAGAAAACTAGGGGCTACTCAGCGGACAAGATCCGTGGCTGGTAAACCGGCCCAGCCTGAAGCCCGCGTTGGCGCAGTGCGAGGCGAACCTTGCCAATATTGTGCGCACGCAGGCTGAGGCTGAGGCGCTGCAGGCCGCTGTCAACGAAGACGAAGAGTGGCGCACCGCCGCAAATGCCCAAAGGAGCGACTTGGCCCATGAACAGGATCTTTCGCGTGCGCTGGATGCTGGGCGCAGCTTTGCTGACACAGATTCTGACGTGCAAGCCTGCACCGGTGCCGTGACGTATGCCGTGGCGGCACATAACTGGGCGCAGACGCTGGATGCTTCAGTAATACGGGAAACTTCTGCCGATACGGAGGTTTCTCAAGTCTCCGATTGAACAGACTGAATAACGTGAAATCGACTCTTGGATAAATAATGGCAAGATAACATCTGCGCCTTTTGATTCTGGGGGAGGTTTTATGAGCTATACGCCGTTTTTCACTACCGATGGTAAGCTGGACGATGCGTCGAAAGCAGATGTCGAGGCAATGCTTCAAAGGCTGTCCAGGGCCGACAATCCAAAGTTGATGCTATTCGTCCACGGCGGACTTGTGAATACGATGGCTGGCTGGATGTCGGCATCAGAATTTGCCGGACGCATGGCACCTTTACAGCGTGAGGGGTGGGAGATCGGTTCACCCATCTGGCGAAGCGGGTTGGGGGAGACGATCCGGATCAACCAAGATGAACTGGCGCAAGAGTCCCTTTTCGTCAGGATAGTCCTTCGACTGATCGAATGGCTTGACCGCAAGCTGGGCCTGGGCGTTGTGGACCGGGCTTTCATCGACAATGGCGACGTTAACGCCGCTATAACCGCGTTGAACGCAGCACCACAGCCAGAGGCAGAGGCGGTTGAGGTTCGTCTTGGATCATCCGAAGGCGAACTTGAGCGAGCGCAGAATGTCGAAGCTTTAAGCGATCAGCACCTGGAAAATACCGATCTGGCGCAAATGCTGTTGGACGACAGTGAATTTGTAGCTGCGGTAATACCGGGCTTGTCCATGATCGATGCCGATGTGCGTGAAAGGGTTGATGCTGCGCGCGTATTCGGCATGGCCAGATCGCGCCATCCGGTTGGCGTAAGCGCACCCGCAGCATATGCCGTTTCATTAAGCGTGGTACGTGCTGGCTATCGGGTCTTGAAACGCCTGGTGCAAGACCGCGACCATGGCCTTGGGCCGACCATCGTGGAAGAAGTGATCGGAGCCCTGTATCTGGATCAGGTAGGGGCTGCTGCCTGGAAGCTGATGAAAGATGATGCACGGCAGCATTTCGATGCTGGCGGTGCGGGCAGGCTTGTGTTTCGAACCCTTGCCGAAATTGCCCGAACCGGCAAGCTAGTGCGGTTAATAACGGTGGGGCATAGTGCAGGTTCGGTCTTTGCAGCCGCCCAAGCTGATTACGCGGCAGAGGCGCCCGCAAATTTGACGATGGACAACATCTTCCTTGCGCCTGCGGTACGGATTGATGAAGCGTCAGAAAAGCTGGGCAGCGGTCGAGCTGATGGGCTTCGTATCTTTACCATGGACGATGCGCATGAGCGGGCGAACCATCTTGACGGCACAATATTCGGGAAAATCTATCAGCGTTCGTTGCTGTATCTGATTTCCGGGGTTCTGGAACGGGGCACACGCTCGCGCTACACCGATGCTCCCTTGGTTGGCCTGCAGCGGCACCTGATGCCGAAATACCGCCCCACGCGTGAGGAGCGTCGCGAGCTGGATGCTTTCAAAGGATGGCTTGGCGCGACGAACGATGGCCTCATCTATTCCCCATCGCCGACGGAAAACGGACCGGGGCGTCGGGCTTTTGCCAGTGTCCATGGCGGTTTCTGGCGCGATGATGCCGTTGTTGAAAGCATTCTCTGGATTGCGCGGAACGGATTCAATGGGTGATCTGGGTGTGACCTGGCGTCGGCGCGTATCAAAAATGCGCTGACCGTTAGATCGGGGTGAGGGCGGGCACACCGCTGTCGCCGCCGAAAGTGGCTGTGCCGGACTGCATGAAGACCTGTCTGCCAGTACCTTCGTGGCTGTCAGCAATTTTGATGTGCAGGCCTGCACGCTGCCGTGATCTGGGCAGTGAGTGCTTAAAACTGGTCGCAGCCTTTGCTCCAGCCAGACGGCGGCGCCTTGCCAGACAGACAATTTGCGAGAAGGCACGACGGACCGCACCAGATCGTCCCGGTGCAGACCTTACGGTTTATCCTTCTAGGTAGATATCGGGCATTGCCTGGATAGCCATATCGAGCCTGTCCAAAGCCTGAGCAATGTTGACGCCCACAAATGGCAAATTCAGATCGTCCGCCATGGCCAGCGCGTATTGCAGTACTGCGCCGAGTCCTTCTTTGGTCGGAAATTCGGCGAAAGTTTCGCCCGCATTGGCATGCGGCTGAATGGTCGATAGTATAGTCATGTGTCCCCTACGGACTGGCTTGCACGTAACTCTAAAACGCACAGGATGGCAGTTCCCTTCGAGCAAACAGCCGAAACGGCACAACGTTCCCAAAGTCCGAGAAGGCGGGGGCAAACTTGAATGTCAGGTGCCGCGATCCAGCGACAGATTGACGCGAACCGGCTTGCCCGCATTGCTGATCAACGGGGCAGCCATAAGAATGGCTCCTGCGGCCAGAACTTCAGCCACTTCCGCGCGGATCGCATCCATCCCGCGCGATTCGACGGCAGGTTGATCGTCAAACCAAAGCGCTAATGCTTCTGTTGCCCCATGCGCTGTCATCGTCCTTGTGAACCACGCCAATGAAGGTTTTCATTTTTCTTCCCTTGGCGTGGATCGGGTCAGATCCGGCCCGTCACTTTGGCAATTGAACGGGTGGTGCCCTGCGGCACGTTGTGCTTGTGGTCGGGGGCCGATAACTGGGACGAAGCCGCCGTTCTGAAGTAACCCGTCGACCGGCAATTTTAGCCGAGAGCCGACGTCATATGATGAAGTGTAGGGCGGCCACATCGACGGGCCCGGGCATACCGTGCTGAAGCCGGTCGTATGTCGCCATCTCCACGAGCTGACCTGCGTTCATCAGTGTTAGGCAATGCGCCTTCAGGCGCCGTCACCTTCTTGATCAGAATAGAACCGAATTCCTTGAAGACGTGCCGTTCCATCCGTTCGAGAATCTGACGTGCATAGTGCGGCGCACGATTCGACGTCGCTTCGCCATGCCACTCGCGTGCCACCCGTTCGAAGGAATCGAGTTCTTCCTGCCGGAGGGCTACTTTCTTTTGATGCCGATCGACTAACGGATCGAGATCCCTTTCGACGAGGGACAAGGCCTCGTTGCGGGCGTTCCTGGCATCGACCAAGGAGCCCAGAACGAACTGCTTCTGCTTTCCGGCAAACCGGTAGCGAAAGCGCCAAGACTTTGTCCCGCCCGATAGAACGTGTAAATACAGGTTGCCGCCGTCCGAAAGCCGAAGCTCCCGTTCTCCGGACTTTGCGTTCTTGCAGGCCTTGTCTGTCAGCGCCATTCGATACCACCAAAGATGCCATCAAACTGATGGCACAGGGCTGATAGTCGCCGAAATACAATGATAAAAGGATGGACTAAAATATACCGATATCAGCCACTTCTTGCGGTGTATGCGATGCACCGAGAAGTTGAAGTGGCTCCCTGAGTAGGATTCGAACCTACGACCAAGTGATTAACAGTCACCTACTCTACCGCTGAGCTATCAGGGAGCAGCCTCGGTTGCCCGGGGCAGGAGCGCGCTAATAACAGGCCAATTTGGTTTGGCAAGCACCTGTTTTCAAATTTTTCGTCAGACCATGAATTGTTCGGCGAAAATCCGGTCTTCCAGGCTTTGGCCACGGTCGAACATCAGGGTCAGGCGATGCTCTGGCCATGCCTTCACCCGAACTTCGCGCACATCACGCACTTCTTTCTGGTCGGCCACGACCAGAACGGGGCGTTTGACCGATTCCAGCGCGCGAAAAACGATCTCGTATGATTCGGGCAGAATCGCACCGCGCCAGCGCCGGGGGCGGAACGGGCTGATCGGGGTCAACGCCAGCATGTTGGAAGACAGCGGAAGGATAGGACCGTTGGCTGACAGGTTGTAGGCGGTTGATCCCGCAGGCGTAGCCACCAGCACCCCGTCACAGGCGAGTTCGGGCATGCGCACTTTGCCGTTGACGCTGACTTCCAGTTTTGCGGTCTGGCGGGTTTCGCGCAGGATCGACACTTCGTTGATGGCACAGAACGATTGCACATCGCCTGCATTGGTCGTGGCGATCATGCGTAAGGGGGAGACGGCGATCTGCGTGGCCCTTGCCATGCGTTCCTCGATCGACCGGCCAGACCGATACTTGTTCATCAGGAAGCCGACTGTGCCAAGGTTCAGCCCGAAGGCCGGAATGATATGGTCGATGTCGATCATGGTGTGCAGCGTTTGCAGCATGAAGCCATCCCCACCGATCACCACGGCGGCATCGGCATCTTCAAGCGCCACCCATTCGCGCGTCTTGGCAAGGGCGTCACATGCTTCCTGCGCCCGGTCGGTTGGCGATGCGAGCAGGGCGAGGCGGGCAAATTCAGGCGCAAAATCGGGCATGGACGGCAGTCCCCGGAAATTCATGTGTATCGGCAGATATGGGGCGCAGGATGCGGGCGCAATGCACAAAAGGCAGGGCAGCGCGCTAACAGGAACTCTTTGGCAAGGTTAGGGTGCTATGCCCGAACGATGGGGTCGATCGACATCAATACCAGCAGTTCTGGCAATGGCTCAACGCACAAGCGTGACAGGTTGACCGGCTTGCCTGGCGCGCAGGAAGCCCGTGACTGGCTGGACTATGCAGGCGGGGCGGGTTTCGTTCATGCCATGCTGGTCGGGCTGCACCGTTTCCGGTCGGTCAATCTTGCCTATGGCAAGACCGGTGGCGATCTGGCGTTGGCCGAAATTGCCCGTCGCATTGCCGATTTCGCGCGCGAGGAACTGGGCCGCGACGTGCTGGTTGCGCGGATCGGCGGCGGTGAATTTCTGGTGGCCAGTAGTGGCACGTTAAGCCGGGAGCGCTGGCAATGGCTGGCCGAAGCGCTGGTGCGCACAGTGGGCCGCGCCATGCCGATGTATGGAGATGTGCTGCATCTGGTGCCGCGTGTTGCCATGCTGCGCGGTCAGCCCGGAGAGGGTGGGGCGGATCTGCTGGATAGACTGGATCAGGCGCTTGACGCCTTGCAGCAACAGGCCGGGCGGCGGATCATCTGGGCCGATGGCTCGCACCGGGCACGCGGGCGCAGCGCGGCGCGGCTTGAGGCTGACCTGATCGGCGCAATGACGCGGGACGAGATCGGGTTAGTGTTTCAGCCACAGTATCACGTTGCCAATGGGCAGCTTGCCGGGGTGGAAGCGCTGGCGCGTTGGGACCATCCGCAACTGGGCCGGATCGGGGCGGACACGCTGTTTGCCATTGCCGAACGGGGCGACCATGTGGCCCAGCTATCGCGGCACATTGCACGCCGTGCGCTGGGCTGTGCAGCGCAATGGCAGCCATTGCTGGCGCTTTCGTTGAATGTCACCGCAGAAGACCTTGCCGATGACCAGTTCGCCGCTGATTTCCGGGCTATTCTGGTCCAAACGGGATATCCGGCGGCGCAACTGACACTGGAGGTAACCGAACATGCATTGGTCGCCGATTTTGCCCGATCGGCTGAAGCGCTGGGCGAACTGGCTGCGCTGGGCGTGCGGATTGCGCTGGATGATTTCGGCACCGGTTATGCCAACTTCCACACCCTGAAGGCGCTGCCGCTGGACACGTTGAAGCTGGACGCATCGATGGTGCGCGATGTGGACCATGACCCGCGCGACCGGGCGATTTTAAAGGCGATTGTCGCCATGGGGCGAGCGCTGGGGCTGAAACTGGTGGCCGAAGGAATCGAACGGGAAGCGCAACTGGCGGTGCTGACCGACGAAGGCTGCGACACGTTTCAGGGTTTTCTGAGGTCAGGCCCTGTCTCGGCTGAGGCGATCATCGCGCTGGTGCGTTAAGCGGCCTTCTTTGCACGCCGAGCGATGGCTGAAAGGCCTTTCGTCATCTGAACAAGGCCGTTCAGGCGGCCTTCGGGCGTGCTCCAGGCGCGCTGGATGACCAGCTTGTTGTCGGGGCGCAACTTGGCCACGCCACCCAAGCGTTCGACATAGCCGATCAGCCCAAGCGGATCGGGGAAGCTGTCCTTGTGGAAGCTGACCAGCGCGCCCTTTGCGCCAACGTCGATCTTGGCGATGTTGGCGGCAATGGCCTGCCGCTTGATCTCGATCAGGCGCAGCAGGTTCTGCGTGGGCGCGGGCAGGGGGCCAAAGCGGTCGATCATTTCTGCCGCCAGCGCTTCTACCGCATCAGCGCCATCAGCATCGTTCATGCGGCGATAGAGTGCCATGCGCACGGCAAGATCGGGCACATAGTTTTCAGGGATCATGATCGGCGCATCGACAGTGATCTGCGGGCTGAGTGCTTCACGTTCGCGCGCAAGGCCAATGTCGCCTGCTTTGGCCGCAAGGATCGCGTCTTCGAGCATGGATTGGTAGAGTTCGAAGCCGACTTCCTTGATGTGACCGGACTGTTCATCGCCCAAAAGGTTGCCTGCGCCGCGAAGATCAAGATCATGGCTGGCAAGCTGGAAGCCTGCACCAAGGCTATCAAGATCGCCCAGCACCTTGAGCCGCTTTTCTGCGACTTCAGACAGGGCGGTGTTTTCGGCATGGGTGAGATAGGCGTAGGCGCGAATCTTGCCCCGGCCCACACGGCCGCGAAGCTGGTAAAGCTGGGCAAGGCCGAACCGGTCTGCGCGGTGAATGACGATGGTGTTGGCGCTGGGAATGTCGATGCCGCTTTCGACGATGGTGGTGGACAGCAGCACTTCGTATTTCTTTTCGTAGAACGCACCCATGCGGTCTTCGACTTCTGTTGGACTCATCTGGCCGTGCGCAGTCACGAAACGGACTTCGGGCACGTTCAGGCGCAGCCATTCTTCCAGATCGGGCATGTCGGCAATGCGCGGCACCACGATGAAGCTTTGCCCGCCGCGCTGGTGTTCACGCAGCAGTGCCTCGCGCATCACCATGTCATCCCACGGCATGACATAAGTGCGCGTGGCAAGGCGATCGACCGGGGGCGTCTGGATGGTGGACAGTTCGCGCAGGCCAGACATGGCCATCTGCAACGTGCGCGGAATGGGCGTGGCGGTAAGTGTGAGGACGTGAACGTCGGCCTTCAGTTCCTTCAACCGTTCCTTGTGGGTGACGCCAAAGCGCTGTTCCTCGTCAACGATGACAAGGCCGAGGTTCTTGAAATCGATGGATTTTGCCAGCAGGGCGTGGGTGCCGATGACAATATCGATCTGGCCACTGGCAAGGCCGAGCTTGGTTTCGGCCATTTCCTTGGCAGGGACAAGGCGGAACAGGCGGCCGATTTCGAGCGGGAAGCCTTTGAAGCGCTCGACGAAGTTGGAAAAGTGCTGGCGCGCCAGCAGCGTGGTGGGAGCAATGACAGCAACCTGCACACCCTGCATAGCGGCCACGAACGCGGCGCGCAGGGCAACTTCGGTCTTGCCAAAGCCAACATCGCCGCAGACGAGGCGGTCCATCGGTTTGCCTTCCGACATATCGGTCAGCACATCGTCGATGGCGCGTTCCTGATCTTCGGTTTCGTCCCATGGGAAGCGATCCACGAAGGGGCCGTAGCTGGTGGGATCGACCGGCAGGATCGTGCCCTGTCGCAAGGCGCGCTGGGCTGCGGTGGCCATGAGATGCCCCGCCATTTCCAGAATGCGTTCGCGCATCCGAGCCTTCCGGCGCTGCCAAGCTTCGCCGCCCAGCTTGTCCAGCCCGACGCCTTCAGCATCAGAGCCATAGCGCGAGAGGACATCAAGGTTCTCGACCGGGATATAAAGCTTGTCGCCGCCCGAATATTCAAGCTGAACGCAGTCGTGCGGGCTGTCGCCTACGGCGATGGCTTCAAGCCCGACATAGCGGCCGATGCCGTGGTCCATGTGGACGACAAGATCGCCCGGCGTAAGCGCCGACAGTTCGGCCAGAAAGGCGTCAGCGTTCTTGCGCTTCTTTTTCCGGCGGACCAGCCGGTCGCCCAGAATGTCCTGTTCGGTCAGTAGTTCCAGATCGTCGCTGGCAAAGCCCTGTTCCAGCGGCAGCACGATGGCCACGGGTTTGCCGCTGGCAGCAAGCCCCAGCGCTTCCTGCCAGCTTTCCGCCATGAGCGGGGCGGTTTTGCCCATTGGCGCGCCCGCTTCGGCGAGAAGCGACGCAAGGCGTGAACGTGAGCCGGTGCTGTAGGCCGCTATGATTGGTTTTTTGCCACGCGTGCCAAGAGCAGCGATGTATTTTGCTGCCGCTTCATAGATGTTAGCGCCGCCGCTGCCCGCAGCCGCGCGTTCAGGCGTGAAATCATGGGCAGAGGCAAAGCCGAAATCGATGACCTGTTTTGATTCTGGTTCGGCAAAGATAGTGCTGCGATGGATCGGCCAGCCTGCCAGCGCACGGTCGAATTCATCCGCCGCCAGATAAAGCGCGTTTTCCGCCAGCGGCCGATAGCTGCCCGGTGCTTTCGAGGAACTGTCGACGCGGGACTGGTGGTAATCGGCAATATCGGCAAAGCGCTGCTCGGCCGCCTTGATTGCAGTCGTATCGACCATGACCAGATCGGCATCGGTCAGATGATCGAACAGCGTGACAAGGCGGTCTTCAAGCAGCGGCAGCCAATGTTCCATGCCGGCCAGACGACGACCATCGCTGATCGCCTGATACAGCGGATCGCCAGTGGCATTGGCGCCGAACATTTCGCGGTAGCGGCTGCGGAAGCGCTTGATGCTGTCATCGTCTAGCAGGGCTTCACTGGCAGGCAGCAGCAGATGCGTGTCGACCGGTTGCACCGAACGCTGCGTGTTCGGATCAAACAAGCGCAGGGTCTCGAGTTCATCGCCAAAGAAATCGAGCCGCAGCCCGTGATCCAGTCCCGAAGGGAAGATATCAAACACCGAGCCGCGCACTGCATATTCACCGGCATCAACTACCGTATCGGTGCGCGAATAACCCTGCCGTTGTAGTAGTGCGATGAGGCTTTCGCGCCCGATTTCCGCGCCGGGAGTGAGCAGGCGGATGGATTCGCGGATGCGGAACGGGGTGAGCGTGCGCTGCAAGGCAGCGTTGATGGTGGTGACCAGCAGTTGCGGACCGGTGCGCTTTTGCTGAAGCTTTTGCAAAGCCGCCAGACGGCGTGCGCTGACCGAAAGTGCGGGCGATGCGCGGTCAAACGGCAGGCAGTCCCACGACGGGAAATCTATAACGTCTAGATCGGGCGCGAAGAACGCTGCGCTATCGGCAATGGCGCGCATGGCGGCTTCATCGGGGGCGATGAACACGGCGCGGCCCTTTGTCGCGCGTGCCAGATCGGCCAGAACCAACGGCTGTGCGCCGCGGGCAATGGACGAAAGCGTCAGCGGCGCTGTTGCTGAAAGGATGCGGTCGAGATCAGACATGGTGCTGTGTTTAACGCAAGGGCGCCGGATTAGCGCGGAATCTCGACGTAATCGAGCTTGCGCATCGCGTCCATCAGCGGCCCTTCGTACTTTTCGGGCACGGGCTGCGTTCCCAGCGCCCATGCCATGATCTCTACGTCGTCTTCTTCGATCAGGTCTTCGAACCAGCGCACGTCAGCTGCGCTCCAGTCAGCGTGGAAGCGGTCAAAAAAGCAGCCGATCATGTAGTCCGCTTCGCGCGTGCCGCGATGCCAGGCGCGAAAATGCAGGCGACGCAGGGCTTCCGGAGCTATCTGGGCGGTATCGGTCATGGCAAAGCCGTTAGGCCGATATGGCGCATGAGACAAGGCTGTGCAGCCCTGCCCTTTGGGCGCAGGAAATGAAGCGCTTCGGCGCCGAGGCAAAACTGTTGGAATTTGTACGCGGCGGCATTGGCGAAGCCATTGGCTTGTGCCTATGCATGCGGCCATGCGTCCCGATCTGCTCAATCCACTGTTCGCCGAATCCGGCAGTCTCAAAGGCGTGGGGCCGGGGTTGGCGCGGCCTTTGGAAAAGTTGGGCCTGACGCGGATCAAGGACATTGCCTATCACCTGCCAGACCGGTTCGTGTTGCGCCGGGCGGTGGGCAATCTGGATGAGGCGGGCGTGGGCGAACAGATTGTCGTTGCCCTGACACCGCGCGATTATCGCGCCCCTGCCGGACGTGGGCCGTTCCGGGTGATGGCGGAAGACGATCGGGGCAATTACGTAGCGCTGACCTATTTCGGGCGGGCGTCCTATACCGCCAAGAAGCAACTTCCGCTGGGCGAAAAGCGCTGGGTTGCAGGCCGGCTTGACCAGTTCGGGCAGACTTGGCAGATCGTTCACCCTGACCATGTCAGCGAAGACAGCGCCGGAATGCTTGGCCAGTTGAACGAGCCGGTTTATCCGCTGTCAGAAGGGCTGACGCAGGGCCGCCTTCAGGGGCTGGTACAACAGGCACTGGCGATCGTGCCCGAACTACCCGAATGGATCGAGCCAGGGCTTCTGGCCCAAATGGACTGGCCCAAGTGGCACGAGGCGCTGCCGCAGGGCCACAAAGCAGAAAACAAGGCCGCGCGCGCCCGTCTGGCTTATGATGAACTGCTGGCTAACAGCCTTGCGCTGCTGCTGGTGCGTGAAAGCAATCGCAGCCGGCAGGGCACGCCGCTGCATGGCGACGGACGTTTGCGGGCCAAACTGAACTTGCCGTTCGCCCTGACTGGCGCGCAAGTGCGTTCTATAGCCGAGATTGAAGGCGACATGGCGCAGGGCGCGCCGATGCTGCGCCTGCTGCAGGGTGATGTCGGATCGGGCAAGACGGCTGTGGCGCTGCACGCCATGTTGGTGGCGGTCGAGGCGGGCGGGCAGGCCGCATTGCTGGCCCCCACCGAAATCTTGGCCCGTCAACATGCCGACACGCTGGCACGCATGGCCGCCGGGACCGGCGTGAACATTGCGTTGCTGACCGGGCGCGACAAGGGTCGCGCGCGCGAATCCATCCTGATGGGGCTGATCGATGGCAGCATCGACATTTGTGTGGGCACGCATGCGATCTTTCAGGAAGCGGTTGCCTATCGCAATCTGGCGCTGGTGGTTATCGATGAACAGCACCGCTTTGGCGTGGGCCAGCGGTTACTGTTGACGCAAAAGGCGCGCCGCACGCCGCATTGTCTGGCGATGACAGCAACCCCCATTCCGCGGACGCTGACGCTGGCGCAATATGGCGAAATGGACGTTTCGCGACTGGACGAGATGCCGCCGGGCCGACAGGCCATCGATACGCGGGTGGTTGCGCAGGACCGGCTTGCCGATGTGGTGGAAGGTATCGGGCGGCACATCGGCAAGGGCGCACAGGCCTATTGGGTGTGCCCGATGGTGCGCGAACAGGAAAACGATGACCTTGCTGCTGCCGAGGCCCGTCACGCGGCCTTGCAGGAACGGTTCGGCGATACCGTGGTGATGGTCCACGGCCAGATGCGGCCCGAAGCCAAGGACGCGGCGATGGAGCGCTTTTCCAGCGGCGATGCCAAGCTGCTGGTGGCGACCACGGTGATCGAAGTGGGTGTCGACGTACCCAATGCGACGCTGATGGTGATCGAACAGGCCGAACGCTTTGGTCTTGCCCAGTTGCACCAGTTGCGCGGGCGGGTGGGGCGCGGCAGCCAGCAATCGACTTGCCTGTTGATCCGGGGCGAATCGTTGTCCGAAACCGGACGCGAACGATTGGCACTGATGCGCGAAACGCAGGACGGGTTCTTGCTGGCCGAAGAAGATCTGCGCTTGCGTGGCGGGGGCGAATTGTTGGGCACCCGGCAATCTGGCGATACGCCGTTCAAGGTGGCTGATTTTGAACAGATCGCGCGTTTGCTGCCGCTGGCTCACGATGATGCGCGGTTGTTGATGGAGCGCGATGGCGGGCTATCGTCCACGCGGGGCGAAGCGGCGCGGGTGCTGCTCTATCTGTTTGAGCGCGACTGGGGGGTGCAGCTTTTGCGCGGCGGATAATTCCACAAAGGTAAGGCGGCCTGCCGAAACAGACCGCCTTTTTGGTTTTACTTGCTCGCCGCCGGGGCCGCAGCCTTTGTTGCGTCGGCAAATGCCTGCGCCGTCATGCCGATAAACAGGCCGTTGTCGGCCTTCCCAACCGAAGTCTTGGGCAGTTTCACCTTCGTTGTGCCGGTGTCGAGCACGAATTCGGTTTCGGTCACTTCACTGACCTTGCCCAGCACGGTGGTCTTGTCCGAGGCATGGACAGGAGCGTCTGCCACAATGGCAGCCGAAAGCGCGGTTGCCGCATCGGCAGCAGCCTTTTCCACGGCTGCATCAAGCTGTTCGCGCGTCATGCCGATGGTTGCGCCTTTGGGACCGGTACCCAGCGATGCGAGGGCGAGTGTTGCCGTGTTCTTGCCGGTGTCGATTACGAAGTTGGGCGCATTCACGCTCTTGATCGTGCCGACTTCGGTGCCTGCCGTATCATAGACCTTGGCCCCTGCCGCAGGGGTTGCTGCTGTGACAGGAGCGGGTGTCTGGGCCAGCGCAGGCGCAGCGGAAAGCGGAACCGAGGCGATCAGAAGGGCAAGTGTTGCTGTAGAAATCTTCACGAAAACAGGCTCCTATTATGCAAAATGGGGATACCTGCATGTGGGAACCGGATGGCCGGGTAGAAACCTGCTTGCGATCTGTGCTGTATTTTTTGGGACGATATGAACTAAAGTTAGTTGTGTTTGCGGTCACCCGTTTTCGGGGAGCGCCAAACGCAAAAAGGCGACCCGAAG